>JAHJAA010000057.1 GCA_018814305.1 Pseudomonadota bacterium | reverse complement strand
TCCTTGACCACTTCCGGGGCCGGCTCCTTGACCACTTCCGGGGCCGGCTCCTTGACCACTTCCGGGGCCGGCTCCTTGACCACTTCCGGGGCCGGCTCCTTGACCACTTCCGGGGCCGGCTCCTTGACCACTTCCGGGGCCAGCTCCAAGTGCAGTGCTCATACCGGTGCCGCGACCAGGCTCTTCTCCATCCTTTTCACCATCGGCACCACCCGGCAACCCGGGTTGACCAACCTCTCTATCGCCGGTTTTCCCCGGAGCCTTACCCTTATCTCCTTGGGACAACATCGCCCAGAAATCTAGTTCCTCGGCTTCCACCTGAAAACTATCCGGAATGGATGCACCTTTAACTGAGAAACCACCATCGGAAGCACCTGCCTCACCCAGTCCAGAACCCTGCCCGAGACCGGTTCCCGAATCGTCCCCTTCACCTCCCCCCTCTCCAGGGCCGCCATACCCTTCGAGATGACTCCCAATGCCCTTATTATCAATGGGCGAAAAAGATTCCGACTCTCCAGTTGACCCGAGCCCGGATTGAAAATCACCAGCCGGCCGAGAACCCTTTTCCCTCTCTGGCTGATCAATCCCCAAGACACTTTTAAGGAGATCAAAACCCTCGACCGCCGCGCCGCCCCCCTGATCCAGATAGTCCTGGGCCGCCGGATTCAACAGAGAAAATTCGAGGACGGGTTCCGCTTCCCAGAGGGCATCGGTGGCTTCATAGGCAATATGCGACAACTGGGCCGACCAGAGCGCCGTAACCAGATCTCCGTCAGGATCTTCTTCCTGATGCTTGTAGTGACTGATCAGCTTAAAAAAAGTGACCACTTCATCCTCAGTAAGACCTTCCTGAAACTCCAGCCAGCGAATCCCGTCACGAAAGAAGATAAAACTAGGGTTATCTTCATTGGACACCCCTTCATGGATCACCTCATCTTCAAAGAGGATCCGATTCTTCTCAATTTCAATCCGTAGATCGCCATAATGTTTGATAAAATTGTTCAAGGAAAGCTGAACACCGTTCAGCATTTTCAATGTACTGGCGTGCCCGGCCGGGAACAGCCCAAAATTTTTGACAGCAACGAGGATACTCGCCACCGCATCCTCGGCCGCCTTCACCTCAACAATGGGAAGATCCGTAAAATCAGCGGGAGTGTCAGTCTGGGTCGGTTCCATGATTGAATCGTGCCTTTTGATAAAATCAGCAGAAAAGGGGAAGTTAATAAAATAAGTTCTTATTATCAGATAAGAATATAACCTAATAGAAATCGAAGCACAAAAGAGTTTCCTCTTTTGCAATGAATTCTGCCATCCTCAGGCGATCATTTTCACGATTCATCTCCGAGGTGAATCATACCCACGAGTCCGGCAGACTCAACGTACCCACAGGGCGGTTAATACATCCGATATCCGGCTAAAACCCCGTCAAGGCCGCCATTAAACAAATTCTTTTTCCAGTAGGGCTTCAAGCCGATCATCTTCAGCATTTCCCGCTTACCGAAATAGAGAAATACCACTGAGCCGGTACAACTCTGTTTTAGAAAGTCACCGAATTCCTTCATGAACAAACCGATCTCCTCACCCCGGCCGATCCGCAGGCCATAAGGAGGATTACAGATGATAACAGCATTCTCGATTTTACCAAAATCCCGGTAGTCACCATGCTGCAACTGGATAGCCTGACCGTTCGGCAGTCGGCGGCAGTTCTCCCTGGCAGCCTTTATCGCGGCAAGATCACGATCACCTCCGACGATCAGGTCACGGCTGGGTGGGCGGATCATAGCGTCCAGCCTCTTCCGCTCCGTCACCCATGAAGCGTGATCAAAATCAGGCAGGGCCTCAAAACCGAACCGTTGCCGTAGAAATCCGGCCGGAATCCTACCATGATGCATCAAAGCCTCACAAAGCAGGGTCCCGGAACCACACATGGGATCAACCAGTTGCTGTTCACCGTCCCAACCCGAAAGACGGATAATCGCCGCCGCCAGAATCTCCTGCATGGGCGCCTCCACCGAATGAATCCGATATCCCCGGCGATGGAGAGACCCCCCGGAGGTGTCGATGCTGATCACCGCCCGATTACGCTCGATATGGAGGTTGAGTTGAAGATCCGGCTCCCGCCGATCCACATCGGGCCTGGTTCCGTATTTCTCCCTGAATGTATCGACCACTGCATCTTTCAAACAGAGGGCGGCGTAATGGGAGTGCTTGATTTTACTTTGGGCTACGGTTGCAGAGACAGCCAGGGTGCCATCCTTGTCCATCAGTTCCGTCCAGGGAATTTTCATGGCCGTTTTATGGAGATATTTGGTGGAATGACAGTCAAAGTTCAACAGAGGTGCCAAAACCCGGCTGCAAAGTCGGGAACAGTAGTTAATTCGATACATCGCCAGAGGCGACGCCTCAAAGGTCAATCCCCGGTAAACCTTTTTGACCCCAGTGGCCCCGAGTTCTTCAAGTTCCTTAGCACCCTCTTCCTCAAGGCCTTCGGCAACCCGGGCAAAATACTGATTGTATTTTTGATAGATAAAATCCATGAATCACCTGACGCACTTAGTCTTTATAAGACCCATGCACTTTTATTTTCGTTCGCGAGAACAATCGCCAAACGCCTCCTGCACCTCATGGTTGAATATGGCAAGAGAAGCATACCGATCGACCCAAGGGCAATAAATTCTTTTCCGGAACAAATTTTTATTGATCATTGATGATTACTATGGTGAAAAACAAGTTATGATATCATTAATTCTAAGGACTGTATCCCACGAACCAACAACCATCAGGAGTAAACGTCATGACCAAGGAACATAAGAGTATTAAGGCTGAGAAAAAGAAACCAGCCATGACCTTGAAGGAAAAGAAGGCTGCCAAAAAATCCAAGAAGGCCGACAAGGCGTCGGGTAAGGATTATTAAATCACCGCTGGTTTATTATTTTCAGGCAGGTCTGGATTGGGCGTAATTGTGGATATTACCCCCAATCCAGCTTGACGAAAAATGAAGTTACCCAGATCATACTTTCAGGTAACGACGTGAACTCAAAACACCTTGAATACCGGAACCAGGCCCTGAAGATCCTTCCTTGGGTCTGCGCCAAATGCGGGCGGGAGTTTTCCGGCAAGAAACTGCAGGAACTGACCGTCCATCACAAGGATCACAATTATAAAAACAACCCCCCCGACGGGAGCAACTGGGAGCTGCTCTGCATCTACTGTCACGACAACGAGCACTCCCGCGCCCTCGAGGCCCAATGGCAGAGCGGGCCCAATCAGGATGGAGTCAACAAAACAGAGGTCACCCACTCCCCCTTTGCCGCTCTCGGGAAAATGCTGCAGAAACCCCATCGCCCAACCGAAGATAACGATTAACAATATCCCGGTTCCGATCTTTCCCTGGAAGAAATAGCGCCGATTCAAACTTCCAAATTGATTCCGCGCCCTCAAGGATTCAACAGTTCACAGATAACAGCAGTCAACTCCGACCCACTCAACGGTTTGGTGAGAAAGCGCTGAATTCCTGACTGCAGGGCTTGTTCCTTAGGATTCATCTCCTCAAGAGTCCCCGACCAAAGGAGGCTCCGGCTTCCACGGTCAGGGAGGATGTTGGCCTGGAAGAACCATCCGGACAATTGGAGAAACTCCCCAGTTTAGATGAACAGGCCTTTTGTTAAATCGATCTGGATGATGCTAAAAGCATCTCACAGGATGAATATTCTCGTCAAATTTAATCCACTCTGGCAGAAGCCCCTATCGTCCAGAAGGCTCGCCGGGTTCCCCATCCTCCGCATCTCCTCCAGTTTCATGAGCAGAGGTCATGATAATCCGCCGAATCACCGCCTCCCTCTGCCGGATCTTCTCGACCAGGGTAAACTGGGTCAAGGCCCGATGGAGATTATCATCGGGATTGGCCACCTGGAAATAGCAATCCCCCTCCAGATAATCGGTAATAAAACGGAGGCCCAGTTCAAAGGTGATCAATTGGAGGGCCGGGAAAAGGTACTCTCTTTCCGGACGACTGAAAATGTCAGGTGCCTTTTCAAAATAGCCGGTTAGAATTTCCCGGCATATGGAGGTATTAAAATGAATTTCTCCGCCAGAATCTTCTCCACGCGGATTACAACAGGATCGGAGGCAATCGGCCAGGTCATAATGGACGAGACCGGCTTTGACCGTATCGAAGTCGATTAAAGCCACCGCCCTGCGCCCTTCACCATCAAAGAGAATATTGGAAAGTTTCGGATCCCCGTGCATCACCCTCGTGGTGAGATGTCCCTGGTGCCGGGCCGCCTCCAAGGTGGGTACCATCGACCGATAGCGTTCGATAATCTCACGGCTGGTTCGCAGCTCTGGTCCTTCAAGGAAGCGAACCGAATTCTTGCAGACCTGATCGTAATGTTTGAGATAGCGAGGGGTATCATGGAAACCCGGCAGGGGGTCGACCAAAATCGTATGATCGAGATCACGAACCTGGGTATGAAATTCCCCCAGAATCCGGCCAACCTCCCGGGCCTGTCCGCTGGTCGTTAAAGCGGCAAGTGGTTTTCCGTCAATAAAGCTGATGACCCGCCAGTAACCGTTTTGCGAATCACAAAAGAACTCTTCTCCGGTTACGGTTCGAACCGGGGTGGGAAACTTCCTGCCCCCTCCCCGGGAGAGGAAACCGACTTGGCCATGCAAACGAAAAAGATTGCCAATCACCACCTGTGGTTCAGGAAAAACCAAGGAGTTAATCCGCTGCAAGACGGCCATCTCGTCACCATCCCGCAAGCGCACCAGAAAGGTATCGTTAATCCTGCCCTCACCAAGAGGATCAACGGCAACGATCTGCTCAGCCGAATAAAATGACCCGGCGACCCTAAAGGCCTGGGCCGTGGAGACCACAACCTCATCAGCAGCCTTAAACGGCCTGGTGGACCTTTTTTTCATCTCCAAAACAGCCAAACCCCCGGTCGTGAGATCAATCACTCTTGGTCTCGGCTTGGTGCCGTTTTGTCTCTTCCTCAAGAAAATCGGCCACGGCGTCCTGCAGTCCAAGTCCGGCATACTGTAGACCGTTGATAATGAGCCAGAGATAGGGATCACGATCGTACCAGCGGCGACGATGAAATTCAAAAGGAAATTCCGCAACAAAGGTATCGAGCAAACGAGGTTCATCCCGGCGGATCAATTTCAGGACCCCGGCCAACAAATAATCTCGGAAGTGGCCATCGAGGTACTGCAACTGATCGATATTACGTCCCAATTTTTTATGCCCATCATACCATCGTGCCATCACTATACTCCTGTCCATGATGAATTACCCTTCAACCGAAACCTTTGCAGCCCGTTTGTTCTTTCTTCCCTTTCCAGGGTACGACCACCCAGGGGACCATGTCAAGCGGCGAAAATCAGTCCAGAGGACGACCACCTTATTGATCCCCGAACCTCTGACCGCTATCATCATCGACCAGGTGAAAGCTGGGCGCGTCTGAATCATCCTGGGAGGGGGAAATCATCGTTGAGAAATATAGGAGGGTTGGTTTCGAGACAAAAAAACGGGGGGCGAAAATCGCTCCCGTTTCAATTTCATGGTGGGCGATACTGGGATTGAACCAGTGACCCCTGCCGTGTGAAGGCAGTGCTCTCCCACTGAGCTAATCGCCCGCATTCTTCATGAATATTCCTGCGGATTAATCAAGATCGACGATCCGATCAATGATGGTGAATATAGCTCATTCGCCGGTCCTCGTCAACGGGCTTCACAGCAACACCATGATTACCAAGGAGAATTCAACGCATCAGATAAAAATCACCTCAAGGTCGCCGAGAAGACACCGGTACAACCAACGCAGCCACCGCCGAAACGACCTCAGACACCGTAATTCCCCGCATGCAGACCAGGGAATCACACTTCCGTTGGAAACATGGGCTACATGTCGACTCAGCCCGAATAACCCGATGTCCTTCCCCATGGGGACCGGTCCGCCAGGGGGCAGTCGGCCCAAACAGAGCCACTACCCTACTTCCGGCGGCAACCGCGATGTGCATAGGACCGGTATCGGTGGCAACGGTAACCCGAGCTAGTTCGAAGATTGCCGCTAATTCCGGTAAACGAGTGACCCCGGCCAGATTTACCGCTGCCCCCTTCATCAGAGAAGTGATTTCCATAACGGCGGTTCGATCAGTCGGCCCACCGGTAAAGACCACCGGCAAGCCTTCCGACGTAAGCGTATCGGCCAGTTCGGCAAACTTCCGGGCATCCCAATGTTTGGTGGGCCAGGTCGTCTGGGGATGAATGGCCACGAAGGGACGATCCGAATCAATATTATTTTCGGCAAGGAGATTCTTAACCCGGGCCCGATGTCCTTGGGTTATGGGCAGATCATAGTCCACCTGATCGCAGGGAATTCCGATGGCGGCAAGCAACAGCAGTCCGCGATCCAGGGCGTGGACCTCCATATCCACCGGTGGCACCCGTTCATTATAAAAAAGATGGCTGGACTCCGCATGTTGCATCCCTTTGTCAAACCCGATCCGACGCCGGGCTCGGGCCAACCTGACCAGGACCGCACTCTTCAACAATCCCTGAAAATCGATACCCAGATCATAATGGACTTCGCGCAGTCGGCGAAAAAAGGCTATGGCCTCGCGCGCAACCGAAAAGAATCTCCACGGGTGTTGCGACAGTTCTTTCAGCCATCGTTTCCGACCCGAGATCAGAACATGATCAACCGCCCGGTGCCCAACCACCAGATCGGCCGCCGCCTCTTCCACCACCCAGTCGATCCGGGCGTTCGGGAAGGCTCGGCGCAGGCAGTTCAAGGCTGGCAGGGTATGGGTAACATCGCCGATGGCACTGGTTTTGACAATGAGTATATTCACGGGGTTATCGTGGTGTTCTGGATTCTTGCCCTGGTCGGCCTTGCTTTCTTGATCCGCCCAAGATATCCTGTTGGCGTTGAAATAACTTTATTCATCTCTTTCAGTAAAGGATTTGTACATGATCAACAAGGAACTTCTCGACATTCTGGCCTGCCCCAAGTGTAAAAATCCGGTTAAACTCAACCCCGAGCAAAACGGATTGATCTGTGATCGTTGCCACCTGCTCTATGAAATCCGGGACGATATCCCGATCATGTTGGTCGACGAGGCCAAAGAATTTAAAAAACAATAACGCCGTTAAATCGAACAAGACCGTAATGGCTGATCAAATCACGACCCTGCGAGACCGAGTCTTTATCAATGCCCCGTTTGATCGATTGCGGAGTGGGCTGCTCGAGACCTTTCTGAAAAATCGTCTCCAACCGGAAATCGGCCTGGAGGGCCTCTGCCTCCACACCTGCTCCCGCCGAGATTTTCAGGAGGTGGCTGAGCGCCTTCGACGGGAGGGCCTCTCCTGCACGTTACATGCTCCGTTCTACGATCTTTCCCCCGGCGCCTCTGATCCGGGTATTCTGGCTGCCAGCCGCAATAAACTCCGCAAGGCCTTTGACCTGATCGATATTTTCCAACCGAAATCGATTATCTGCCACCTAAGCTATGAAGAGAACAAACACGGTTTCCACCGGGAACAATGGTTGGAGACCGCCACGACCACCTGGAGAGAACTTCTTACTCTAACGGAGGCCGCGCAAGTCCCGGTCATGCTCGAAAACACCTATGAAACGGAGCCCTCCCAGCACCATGAGATTCTAACCGCTCTGGACTCGCCACTGGCTCGATTCTGCCTGGATGTGGGCCATGTCCTCGCCTTTGCCAAAAACACCTGGCAGGACTGGCTCCCTTCACTCAGCCCCTGGCTGGGACAACTCCATCTCCATGACAATCACGGCGACCATGACCGTCATCTGGCCATCGGGCAAGGCGCCTTTGATTTTCCAGGACTATTCGCCTACCTCAGAGTAAACGAACTCAGGCCGATCCTCACCCTGGAACCCCACCAGGAGGATGATCTCTGGATAAGCCTGGAGGCTCTGGCCAATCTGAATCTCCCCGAAGCCCCCGCCGCCTGAACTAAAACGGCCTAGGAGCCTGTCTCAAATAGCCATTATAACTTGCCGGTATTCTTCTGGGCCCGTTCGATCAACTCCACCAGAGACAAGACTTTGGGAACCTGGGGCTGATCAAAGGCCTGCCGCCATTCATCAGCCGTCAGTTCCCCACGCAAAGACTCTTCCACCGGAAAGAAGGCATACCAGCAGTCCAAGGCCTTTGCGCAGGGCAAACCCTCCTGCTCTTGGCGACAGTAGCCAAAATGAATGAGATGCCCCAATTTACGGCACCGAATCTGAAATTCATCCTCAGGCGGTATCTGTTCTGGCTTGTTCATAGAACCTCGTAAAAATTGTTTGATTGGGTGAATTAGTTTGATTGGTTTGACTCATTAAGGAAACAGACTCTTTTTAACGCTGCCTTCGGTATACTTCATGTATTGCTCTGTAGCCATGTAAGATTCGGGGAATCAATCGCTGAATCAGATAGTAGCATAATCAGCCGATGAGAAAACTGCCAAAGAACAACATCGGGGATATTTCAACCAGTGAACCATTCACGATCCCAATATACGAGCCCTGAACAAAAAAAACACCGCGCCCAAGAGGCAGAGCCCGGCCCAGAGATAGTCCAGGGAGAGGCGTTCTTTCATGTACAGCAGAGAGAAAGGTACAAAAACAGAAAGGGTAATCACTTCCTGAAGAATCTTCAGCTGGCCGAGATTCATCACCTGATGCCCAACCCGGTTAGCAGGCACCTGTAGCAAATACTCAAAAAAGGCGATGCCCCAACTGGCAAGCGCCGCTACCAACCAAGTCCTGTGACCAAGATTTTTCAGATGGCCATACCAGGCAAAGGTCATGAAGACATTACTACAACAAAGCAGGACCACTGTTATAAGATATTTATTCATTATTCCGTCCTAAGTAAGTGATTTTTATAAGTCAGGAGGCAATTATACCTCCGGAATTAAGAAAATTAAGTACGATTCTCACCTTGACTCGTGCACACAAATGCACTATTGTAAATTCCATGGAACTCATAACCCGAACCCCAGCCCCCCCGGCTTTGGAGGAACTGGTCAAGGCCCTGGATTCAAAACTCATGAAGGCCTTTACCGATCCAGCCCGAACCCAGATTCTCAAGGTCCTGATGCTCAATGGCCGGGCGGATATCACCACCATCGCGGCCCAACTCCCCCAAGATCGCTCGGTGATCTCCCGTCATCTCAATCTGATGGCCGAGGCCGGGATCCTAGTCACCGAAAAAGAGACCAGACACCGTTACTACACCATCAACTGTGCGGCATTTCTCCATGAGTTTGAAGAGATCGTTGCTAACCTGAAGGAATGTATGGCAACGTGTTGCCCTCCTTAAACTATCAGGTACCGCAGCATTCCACGTAATTGGCACCCTTTTTGGGATATGATTTTATTTAATATGTGCATAAGAGCACACAAAAACAAACAAGGTGAGAACAATGGGAACGAATCAAATAAGAGAGATGGTGGCAGAGGCATACGGTCGGGCAATCAAAAAAGCAACTCCTTCCTGCTGTGGTAGGAGCAGTTGTTGTGACCAAACAGCTTCACCGATCTCGGGGATCGGGGCAGCCAATTACCAGGACACGGACCGGAAATCAAACCCGGGAGCGGCCGCCAGTTCATTTGGTTGCGGCAATCCCCTGGCCTTCTCCGAGGTGAAACCAGGAGAGGTGGTTTTAGACCTTGGCAGTGGTGCCGGTTTCGACTTGCTCTTGGCAGCTGAACGGGTCGGCGACCAGGGACGGGTCATCGGAATCGACATGACCGAGGCCATGCTTAACACCGCCCGCAGGAATATAGCGACTGCAGGGGTGACCAATATTGAGGTTCGGAAAGGGATTATTGAAGAGCTACCGGTGGACACTGCTTCGGTGGACTGGGTTATCTCCAACTGCGTGATCAACCTCTCGCCGGAGAAGGACCGGGTATTCAAAGAGATCGCCAGGGTCCTGAAACCCGGCGGTCGGGTGCGAGTCTCCGATATCGTCGTTGAAGAAATTCCCGAGGAGCTTAAGGGCCACCAGGGCCTCTACACTTCCTGCGTGGCTGGGGCGATCAGTGAGGAGCACTATCTGCAAGGGTTGCGCGATGCAGGACTGAGCGAGGTAACGGTGGCTGAACGGCTGATCTATGATGGGGCCATGCTCCATGGCATGGTGGCCGAAGGTGACGGCTGTGGCTGTGGACAATTACAGAATTCGTTCAACAACGACCAGCTCAATACCATGATCAGCCGGGTGGCCGGCAAGGTATGGAGTGCCCTGTTTGTCGCTCAAAAGCCCACTGCAGAGTGAAGGTACCAAACCCATTATCTCTTGAGCGCAGGAAGGGAGCAATCGTCATAACGGCCTGAATCCGTGAACGTTCATGACCGGTGAATATACGGATAGCGAACTGCCGAGACCTCCGTCGTGAAGCTGTTACTGATTCTGGGAAGATGCAAAGCGGGGACAACCAGACCTTTTTGCCCTTGCAATTGCGTTATGCTTCAACTCTCCGGGAGCACTTTCTGCCGGACGATTCTAGCAACTTCCGGCAGGAAGTTTTCAGCCATTTTGGCTGCCCCTGCAGCAGAGAAATGGACCCGATCAACGAAAAATCGCTCCTCGTGCGGGACCAGACCGGCGTTATCTACCCAATAGGTATCATTCTCGGAGGCAAGTTCGGCAAGCTGGTCATTATAAGTCCGAATACCTTCAAAGATGGCATCGAGGCTCAAACCTGGGGTGAAATGCATTATACTGAGGAGCTCCAGCTGTTTCAGATCGCCGGAAACCGTATCGGTATCGGGAACATCATACTCAAAGGAAGGGTCATGCAGAGTAGCAAAAGACGAAAGGACCACTTCAGCCCCACCGGATCTGGCAACGGCAACAAGAGCTTGAATATGTTCGCGGAATGCCTCTTGGGCTGCATGAGGTACCTGCTGTAACCTCCCTGAATTATAAAAAGCCTCAACAATTTTACGTTGGGCGACAACCGCCCGGTATTCACTCCGCAACCTGACATAGAGCATAGACTTTTCCAATAATAACTTCGGCCAGGCCGGTTTTTCATGAAAGCCGAAGGGGACAGGATGGACATGGGAATAATCCGGCTTAAATTCACGATCAAAGCGGATGGTCTTGAGATCGTTGTAGGCGTGGTAGATGATTACGATATCCGGCTGGAACGGCATAACCCGCAAGGCAAGATTCCCGAGGCTCTGGGAGGTATCAAATCCTGGAATGGCAGCGTTGAGCAGGGTGATTTTTTTTTCGGGAAATACTTGTTGCAGAAGATATCTAAGCCGTCCAGGCCAATTTTCTTGATAGGCTAAATTAATACTTGCCGTGGTGGATGCTCCGATGGTAGCAATCCGGATCTCATTCTTCGCCTTGTGGAACGAGATATTGGTCCCATCTCCGAGGAAGCCATTGGTATCGACCAAAATCGTCGGTTTCTCCCGCTGCCCAGGATGTCCCGAAGATATTGATATGTTCGGCTTGAATACAAATCCGGTGAATGGATGGAATTGGTAGATATCCTGCACTTCGCTATCGTAGAATTCCTTTTCTGATACATTCAGAAAAAAGCCCTTGCCGCTGACCTTTGACTCTATCCTGGTCGAAACCTCCACAGTGGCCGTAAAACCGAAAACGATTAGAAAAAATCCTACAATATAAAAAAGAAATTTTTTATTGAATCCGTTCATTCCTTGTTCAATCCCTGCATCTGACGACGTCCAGCACCTTAATGACCACCCAAAATCACGACCGGCCCCTGAACCCGGCACAGGTCATCAAAGCAAATAACAACGATAGCGAGCTCATGACGCTCATCAAGACCGTCAATCAAGCACGAAGCTTTCCTGCCAATTATCCTTCTCCATCCACTCCGGCTGGTCCTTTTTTTCAAAGAGAAAATTATTGATAACCAGCCAGTCCATCTCGGTGCGCATGAAGCATCGGTAGGCATCTTCCGGGGTGCAGACGATGGGCTCCCCCCGGACATTAAAACTGGTGTTGACCACCAGACCGCATCCGGTCAATCCCTTGAAGGCGTTGATGAGTTGCCAATACCTGGGGTTGGTCCGCTGGCTGACGGTGTGTATCCGGGCCGTATAATCCACATGGGTGACTGCCGGGATATCGGACCGCTGATGATAGAGTCGCTCGTACATCTCCTTTTCTTCATACCCCTCGGGCAAAGAGTAGCGATGATCCTCGCGAACCATATCGATGAGCAACATGTATGGTGAATGACCGCCGGGCAGATCGAAATACTCGGCGCACTCTTCCGCCAGAACGGATGGGGCAAAGGGCCGGAAACCTTCGCGATATTTGATTTTGAGATTAAGCTTTTTCTGCATCTCAGGACGACGCGGATCACCGAGAATGGAACGATTCCCCAGAGCCCTGGGCCCGTACTCCATCCGCCCCTGGAACCAACCGACAATCATCCCGTCAGCCAGCAACCTGGCCACCGTTTCGAAAAGATCATGTTCGTCAAGCCGTGAGGCCTTGGCCTGGTACTTCCTGCACACGCGCTCGATATCGATATCAGAATAAGCTGGCCCCAGATACGTGCCCCCCATCAGGTCCTCAGCTTCCGCCAACCGCGGGGCTTCCTGCCAGATATGATAGGCGGCCAGGGCCGCGCCAAGTGCGCCACCGGCATCACCCGCCGCTGGCTGGATCCACAGCTTTTCAAAGATATTTGACCGCAATAGCTTGCCGTTGGCCACGCAATTCAAAGCCACCCCGCCAGCCATAACCAAGTTCTTCGCCCCGGTCAACTCTCGGGCGGTTCGGGCAAGGCGCAAGACTGATTCTTCGGTGACCTGCTGAACGGCCAGGGCCAAGTCCATATAGGCTTGGCCCAAATCCCCTTCCGGTGCCCTCTTTGGTATACCGAACAACTCCAACCACCGTTCTTCCTTGCACATGGTAAGCCCGGTGGCAAAATTAAAACAGGTCATATTGAGCAGCAGGGAGCCGTCATCCCGCAAATCCACGAGTTCACGCAAAATAACCTCCCGGAACCGGGCAACCCGCTCCCCGCCATGATTCCCGTAGGGGGCCAACCCCATCAACTTGTATTCACCACTGTTCACCTTGAACCCACAGTAATAGGTTAGAGCAGAATAGAGGAGCCCGATGGAATGGGGAAAAGTCAATTCACGGAGCACGGCAATGGTGTTTCCCTTGCCGTGACCGATGGTGGTGGTCGCCCATTCGCCGACCCCATCAATGGTCAGGATCGCGGCTTCGTCAAACGGTGAAGGGAAATAGGCGCTGGCCCCGTGGGACAGATGGTGTTCGGGAAAGAGGAGTTGGGGGCGGTGCAGCAGCCGCCCTCCGTTAATCTCTTCCAACTCGTCCCAGATCAATTTACGCATGAACATCTTCTCTTTGATCCAGACCGGCATGGCTGAAAGAAAACTTTTCAGTCCCGAGGGGGCGAAGGCGTGGTAGGTTTCCAGGAGCCGTTCGAATTTCAAAAACGGTTTATCGTAAAATGCGATGGCCTCTAAATCTGCGATCAACACCCCGCCTTCTTCCAGAACATAACGCACCGCGTTAACCGGAAAGGAAGGATCGTGCTTTTTGCGGGTAAACCGTTCCTCGTGCGCCGCAGCACAGATCTTCCCATCTATGAGCAGTACTGCCGCACTGTCATGGTAGTATGCTGATATCCCGAGGATCGCTCCCATGGCGGCTCAGAACAGGGTATAAATAAAAGGAGCAACGGCTGTTCCGCTGGTCAGAACAATCAAGACCCCGAACAACAAAAGCACGATGATAATCGGCAACATCCAGAATTTTTTTCTTACTTTCAGGAAGTCCCAAAATTCTTTTAAAAAATCCATTTAATCCCCCTCAAAAAGGTCTTTCAATATCGGTCCTGGTATATTGATGCGACCTATCAACAAACACAGATCCTGTCCCATCTTTCCACCTCTTGAACTTCATCGGATCGGTCCCGGAAAATCGGCGAATAAGCCCCACGGGTGTTATCATTCCATAAAAAACAATAGTTAACAGAACCCTCGACCCCACGCCCCCAAGAACATTCGACAACCCGAACCAGAGTCTGGCCAGGGGCTGGAACAATTGAGGGCGGGTCATATTCACTAACAACACAACAACTGCCGCAATCAAATAATAATCCTGCCGCAAAATCTTAAACAGAATCAGAAGAATTAGGATGAGGGCCATGCCCGTATCCTTGGCCTGATCTTTCTTTTGGTTTTCGTTCATAAGCACACCCTTGGTCCTGGTAAATACGATGCTGCTACGATATCGATTTTTCCATACTAGTTTCCATCCAGAAACGAGGATTTTTGTTCGAGAGCAAGACGCGAAGGCGACGGAAAAGCGGAGCGTACTTGGGTACGTGATCATTTTTCGGCAACTGAGCAACGCAGCTATCGGACCAAAAGACCGTTTCTGGATGGAAACTATACTAGCATTTATCAAAACCAATCTCACCTACAGCTTTGATCAATACGCAAAAAATCCCAAAATAGCTATTCGCAGGAAGGCTCCATCAAAAAATCATGGGATTGAGATACTTCCAATGAAAATCACCGTACAATGTTGGGGCTTGCAATGCAGGACTGTTTTCCGCTAAAGTGTGGCTGCCGTTTAATTAGTTCCCATCCGTAAAGTCGCAGACTTTACGGATGATGAAACGTGTTGTTTTCAATTCAGAAACGAGGATTTCTCGAGAAGGTCCAGGAAAACAAACAGTTGCGCGGAGGCGTACATGGGTACGCCGCACAAGCAACTGTGCGGTTTGACACAGAGATTCTCGAAAAAGACCGTTTCTGGATGAAAACTAATTAATTATGACTCGATCACCACACATCTGCCCACCAGGCAGAGGCCTATCTCAAGCAGACAGGCCTCTTGGAGTGATCACTCCCATCTGCAAAGCCACCATCCGAATGGAGGAAAAATGTCCCGCAAAATCTTGCTCTTACCGCTTCTGCTTATCCTTATGTCCTCGGTCACCTGGGCACAATCGCCCCTCCCCATGCTCCCGACCACGGATGACGGCAGTCAGAATGTCGACTCCTGGCTGATGAGTGAAAAACTCGACGGGGTCCGGGGATATTGGGACGGCAAACAGCTGTTATCCAAAAACGGGATCCCCTTTACGCCGCCAGCTGAGTTCACCAACAACTTCCCCGACTTTCCCCTGGAGGGAGAGATCTGGGGGGGCCGCCAAACCTTCGCCAAAACTATCTCCATCGTTAAGAAAAAGGATGGCCAGAACTGGCTGACCCTGAAATTTGCAATTTTTGATGTCCCCAAGGCCCCCGGAGGCTTCACTGACCGCATAAAAGTTGCCGAACAATGGTTTGCCGCTCACCCCTCAGCCACCGCCTTCATCATTGAACAGTCTCCGGTTCGAAACAGAAGATTCATGGAAAGGCACTTACAAAAGATACAGAAAACTGGGGGGGAAGGTCTCATTGTCCGTCGCCCCGATGCTCCATACAGCCCGGGTCGGAGCAAAGATATACTCAAGGTCAAAGGATATGAAGACAGTGAGGCAAAGGTGCTGGAATATATCCCGGGCTCCGGGAGGAATAAAGGAAGGATGGGATCATTGCTCGTAGAGCTACCCGACAGTAAAATTCAATTCAAGGTCGGCAGCGGTTTTTCCGACCAGGACCGAACGACTCCGCCCCCGGTTGGATCATTGATAACCTTCAAATACAACGGTTTCTATGAATCGGGAATTCCCCGGTTCCCGGCCTTTGTAAGGATCTATCGGGATGAAAGCCTCTGATTCTCCTTCAAGGTCGCTCCAGAGAACACGTATTGCCTGAAACACCGGGTTTCACCATGGGAACTGATCAAACCCCATATTTCCGAAACAGCTCATTCCGGACCGGACAATTGCAGACATGCATCGCACCATAGGTATGATAATGAAGGCACTCGTCCAGGCGGTCCCGGCATTCCAATTTGATCATAGAACTCCCCAGGGAATCTAACACCGAACAGTAGACCTGACCGGCAAGACAGATCAGGTTTTTTTCGCACTGGGTCGCACCAAGTATCTCGGGTTCAACCGTGTATTTTTTTGTCACGAAGAGTACCGCCTTACCGCTTAATTTCCATGATTCATAAGTTCCAGGCTCCCCGACCGGAGAACGATCAAAAACCAGGACAGCAATAGCAATAATTGATACTTATTATCATTCTTAACGATTCATTTCAAGTCCACCCCAAGCAATTGAACAATTGCATTCGCATACCCTCAGCAGCAGAATGCCCCTCCCAAAGCAGGACATTGCCGTAGACTTAGTTTCCGCCTTGCCCCCATTCCGTGTCAATGAAATTTTCCGAGAAAAACATAATCGGTTCATCCCCACGGGTGTGGGGAACATCTCTCGACCATATTCTGGCCGAGCTTGAGGCCCGGTTCATCCCCACGGGTGTGGGGAACATCCCGGCGGCGGTGGGGCTTATGCCTCGCGGATCGGTTCATCCCCACGGGTGTGGGGAACATGTGGTATAGCATTTTCGTTCGACGACATCGAACGGTTCATCCCCACGGGTGTGGGGAACATCCATCCATCGTTGAGTCGGTGCCAGTTAGTAGCGGTTCATCCCCACGGGTGTGGGGAACATCCTGGAGGGTATGGACAACAACACCAGTTGCCCGGTTCATCCCCACGGGTGTAGGGAACATTGTCGCAGAATATAACCCTGATTGTAACGTCTCGGTTCATCCCCACGGGTGTGGGGAACATGGTTGGTGATCAGGTCATGGTGATCAGGCAGGCGGTTCATCCCCACGGATGTGGGGAACATTTAACGAGTACGGACGAAGAGGGCTGGTTGTTCGGTTCATCCCCACGGGTGTGGGGAACATTTGTGTGGTAAAGTCGCCCTCAAGTGTCCCGCCGGTTCATCCCCACGGGTGTGGGGAACATTCAGCCTGACCGATGGTCACCGATTGCCGCGCCGGTTCATCCCCACGGGTGTGGGGAACATATACCGGAGACACCGCCAAGTGCGGGTTGATTCGGTTCATCCCCACGGGTGTGGGGAACATGGCGTCCTCGTTCATCGGTTCGCCCTTGTCATCGGTTCATCCCCACGGGTGTGGGGAACATCCTGGAAGGTCCGGGGCCTCACCGGGATTGAGCGGTTCATCCCCACGGGTGTGGGGAACATCTTCCGTCCTTGTCGCTGTAGTTAATTCTGGCCGGTTCATCCCCACGGGTGTGGGGAACATTACTCAAGTGTAAATTTAGCAATACCGTTTTTCGGTTCATCCCCACGGGTGTGGGGAACATAGTCCCAAGCACAACAAACCCTTGCTCAATGCCGGTTCATCCCCACGGGTGTGGGGAACATTTGAGAAACACTGTAAAGGGCTGAATAAAGTGCGGTTCATCCCCACGGGTGTGGGGAACATCATGACCTCGGCATCGGTGTAGCGACCAAGCTGCGGTTCATCCCCACGGGTGTGGGGAACATCCTTCCGGGCCAATGGCGGCAACGTAGACAGGCGGTTCATCCCCACGGGTGTGGGGAACATTAGTCACCCCAATCGAACTGGCCCGCGTTGATCGGTTCATCCCCACGGGTGTGGGGAACATCCATTTGACCGGGCCTGGCCGGAATTATAGGCCGGTTCATCCCCACGGGTGTGGGGAACATGTAAGGTAAAAAAAACAACAACAAAAAAAGTACGGTTCATCCCCACGGGTGTGGGGAACATTCGGCCATGTCTCTTTCAAGACGCTCAATGGCAGGTTCATCCCCACGGGTGTGGGGAACATTCGCGGCGGGTGTTGTTGCGGTTGGCGGTGCGCGGTTCATCCCCACGGGTGTGGGGAACATGACCTTGTTCTTGGTCAAGTACCGTTTGACATCGGTTCATCCCCACGGGTGTGGGGAACATCTCCAGCGGTCCAGACAGGAGTAGATCTTTTCCGGTTCATCCCCACGGGTGTGGGGAACATTTGACGCCGGAAACTGCCCCGGCGCAACTCAGCGGTTCATCCCCACGGGTGTGGGGAACATTTTAGACCACAAGCTATTATCCCAGACGTTGACGGTTCATCCCCACGGGTGTGGGGAACATGTGCAAGCGAAAAAGAAAGCCGCAAGTATCAACGGTTCATCCCCACGGGTGTGGGGAACATAATATCCGCAGGTTGTCGAAATTGCTCAGGCTCGGTTCATCCCCACGGGTGTGGGGAACATAATATCCGCAGGTTGTCGAAATTGCTCAGGCTCGGTTCATCCCCACGGGTGTGGGGAACATACCGTCAGGAGAAAAACAAGTTCAGTTTGCCCCGGTTCATCCCCACGGGTGTGGGGAACATGTCTTTATTCTGGGCGGATGACACCACCCGTTCGGTTCATCCCCACGGGTGTGGGGAACATTTCTCAAAGTGTCCTCCTTTTACAGCATCGGTCGGTTCATCCCCACGGGTGTGGGGAACATTGCCGCCCCGGTCGCCCGGTAAGATGCCGCCGCGGTTCATCCCCACGGGTGTGGGGAACATAAAGGGTTTGACCTGCCCAGAGCAAAGGACACCGGTTCATCCCCACGGGTGTGGGGAACATTTTTATAAAAAAATATAATATCTGCCATGAAACGGTTCATCCCCACGGGTGTGGGGAACATTTTTGAAATTTATTAATTATTTTATATTGCCTCGGTTCATCCCCACGGGTGTGGGGAACATATCTCACTATCGTATTTTATATAAGGGTAGAACGGTTCATCCCCACGGGTGTGGGGAACATCTTGTGTTGTTGCTTTTAATGCCCTGGTTCATCGGTTCATCCCCACGGGTGTGGGGAACATGACAAACATATGACGATATGTGTGATAACGGCCGGTTCATCCCCACGGGTGTGGGGAACATATTCACCTACCTGCATACCTATTCACGTTGATCGGTTCATCCCCACGGGTGTGGGGAACATTACTAATATCAACATTCTCCATTTCACTACTCCGGTTCATCCCCACGGGTGTGGGGAACATATTTTAATGGTTACAATTATCAATTAACCCCCCGGTTCATCCCCACGGGTGTGGGGAACATTTCAAAATGTGGTCTGGTTTCAACCTCTTACCCGGTTCATCCCCACGGGTGTGGGGAACATGCGGTGCAGTGGGTATGGGCGGAAAAAGTCAGCGGTTCATCCCCACGGGTGTGGGGAACATTCGTTGCCAACGTAAAATCTACACCTGTTTATCGGTTCATCCCCACGGGTGTGGGGAACATGTTATTGTGTAAACTTTCATTGTTTTGGTCCCCGGTTCATCCCCACGGGTGTGGGGAACATGTAGCTTTTTTCTATAAGCTGCGCAAGGGTTACGGTTCATCCCCACGGGTGTGGGGAACATCGCCGTTTTAACCTGCCGCGCCACCATAGCGGCGGTTCATCCCCACGGGTGTGGGGAACATCATTGAATGGAGTAGGTAGGACGTTTTCGGGCCGGTTCATCCCCACGGGTGTGGGGAACATGCGGGTCAAACAACAGTTAGAAGATTAAGGGACGGTTCATCCCCACGGGTGTGGGGAACATATCAACCAGGGAATCATAAGCAATCCCCAATCCGGTTCATCCCCACGGGTGTGGGGAACATGTATCAGTCCCGGTAGTTGGCACGACTCGTAGTGGTTCATCCCCACGGGTGTGGGGAACATTTTCCTGGCTTCTCCTGCCTCATAATATTCTGCGGTTCATCCCCACGGGTGTGGGGAACATTTTACAGCGGTCTAGCCAGGAACATACAGTCGCGGTTCATCCCCACGGGTGTGGGGAACATGACATTAAACCAATTATTCCAGTCGTAACCATCGGTTCATCCCCACGGGTGTGGGGAACATTTCCCACTAGTGGAACTGAAACAAAAAGACATCGGTTCATCCCCACGGGTGTGGGGAACATGACATCAACAACAGAGAAATTTGCAGAAACCTCGGTTCATCCCCACGGGTGTGGGGAACATCCTGACTCTCTTAGGATATTTTCAGATGGGTCCGGTTCATCCCCACGGGTGTGGGGAACATTGCCTTCCCTAGTATAAAGGTCCCACTGGGCGCGGTTCATCCCCACGGGTGTGGGGAACATACTTCTCATAATCCCTTGAAATCATATTCAATTTTCAAAGAGCAAAAATCTACCGACATTTTCCGGCATTTTTACGACCTCACAATATTAAATTTCCTCTCCTGGTTCAGGGAGGAAAGAGACCAGTTTCACCCCTTCCATTTCAACGGGAATCCGCCGGTTTTTTCCCATGGTTAAAAAATCGAAACCCGACTCGGTATTAGTGGACCAGGTCATGACTGCGTTGCCCTCGCCAATCCCCTCGGCAACCTGCCCCCAGATCATTTCACGTACCTTGCGAGAGTATTTCCCGACATAGACCCCGGCCCGGATCTCCAGAAGCCAGACGGCCAGCCGCCCTCGAAGACGTTGCGGTGCGTTTTCAACCACGATGACCATCATCGCCCATTTGCTCCTTATTTGGGATGGCCACCGCCACCGCCTCCTCATGGGCCTTCGGTGGGGATAGTTCTCCGGCGGCAAGGACCTGCTCGATTGTCGGGATAATTCTCTTCAGTATCCCGGTTTGCCTGAATGCATCACGACAGGCCAGTCGGACATCCCTCTCGGGATCGTGGGGTTTCCTGGCCGCAATACGAAAGGCCACCGGCACTACGGTCTCGAATTTGAAGATGTCGGCCACGTCATAGACAAAGGATTGCGGTTTGCCGGTATGGATAAAGCCGACCGCCGGAGCATACCCAGCAGCCAAGATCGCCGCCTCGGAAACACCGTAGAGGCAAGCCGTGGCTGAACTGAGGCAACGATTGATAACATCACCACTCCCCCAGTTGGTGTGATCGTAATTCCGCCGAGTCCACGGAACCTTATACTGCCGGGCCAGGAGTTCGTACATCTTCCGAACCCGCGCCCCTTCAATACCCCGTAATTGCTGAATACTCCGGCGCTCCGGAGGCTTCTCCTTGAAACGCAATTCATACATCTTCCGGACTACCTTGAGCCGGGCCGTATCGTCCAAGGCCAGCTTGGCCTGATACAGCAAACGGTCAGCCCGCGCCCCTCCGGGCTGGCCGGAAGCATAGAGACGCACCCCCGCTTCACCAACCCAGACCAGGAGGCAACCTACCCGTGAAGCCAAGGTCACGGCGGCATGCGATACCCGGGTGCCGGGCTCCAGCATCAAACATGACACACCGCCCACCGGCACATGGGTCCGAACACCGTTTTTGTCCACCACCACAAAAGCTCCGTCGATGACGTCGATCTGGCCACGTTCGATAAAAAGCACAGAGAGCCGTTCCTTGACTGTGATTGGTTTCAGTGGAGGCAGGATTGTTTCAGTCATCAGCCATAACTTCCATTATTTTCTGCCCTGCAATCGTTTCTTGCTTTCTGGTTCAATTAGATAATTTTCCGGGCTGACGACCTTGTCGCCGGTTTCAACCTCAAGCTTCTTTCTGGCATCGCCGGAAATCTTGCCGCCCTTGTGGGCCGCAACCTTGTTTTCGCCAAAACCTTGAGCATTTTGTTTCCTGGCGATCTCGGTGGTGGCCGCCTCGCCAAGCATAGAGAAGATCAGTTCCAGGTCGGTCATGTGATCGCGCAGGTTCTCCCGCTCCAAGCCTTTTAGATTCTTGTATTCCGAAGGAGTAAGACCGAAAGCGGCTTTAGAAATCTCAGAGGTTAGAATGGCGTACTCAGGATCTTCTTTGATCCCACGATTCTGCCACTCATCGGTCAACTCAGCCCGGACGGCAATGCCTCGCATCCTTTTCTCAATCCACGCCTCAGAATAGCCCTTGGCCCGGTACAGGGCCTTGGTTCTCTTGGTCGCCAATCCCGGGTCCTCGATCTCCTGCACCCGCTCATAACCAACCTTGGCCAGCCACCGCTTGAAGGGCTCGGCCTTTGGGGAAGGAATGGACTGGATGACCCGGAAAAGTGTCGCTGTCTCTGCACAATCCGTTTCCCTTTTTTTCCCATCCGACGCGAGTAATTTAAACCGTACGATTTTTTCGTACGGTTGCTCTGATCCAGCTTCCTGCTCTAATTTCCTTTTAAGATCAGACCAGTATCTTTTGGGATTGTTGCTGTCAGACAGAACGCCGACGACATCAATTACAGAAAACCACCACTCATTATTGTGAAAGATCCGTCGAATCTCTTTACCCTTAAAAACCACCAGTTTGTTTTCCATGTCAACACCTCGCCAGTGAGAGCAAACCACATCCAAAAGCTTTTGCTGGACCAATACCATCTCTCAGTTTTTCTGTTAGCCTGAGAGGATCATTAACCTGCAAAATCCCTTGAAATACAGCTGAAACGATCTTTCCGGCACGCCCTTTTTTCCTGAAATATATTCTGTCATGCCTGGATATAATAGTTTCTGAAAGTGTGGCTGAATTTTCAAACTGCCTTTGCAGCCAAGCAGCCATCTCGCCTTCGTCAATTAGTGGCACGCGCACCTTTCCTTGGTTTGAGGTCTTTTTCGGATCATTAATTCTTTTTGTTGGATTAGCACGAACCAAAAAACGCAAGTACTGTCCCTCTGATAATTTTGGAGAAAAAGCCTTGCTATCGGTAATCGACAAAGAACCGGTTGCAGGGGTTGGCTGAAGCTGTGATTGAAGGTAGACAATTTGTGGGCCAGGTTTACCGTAATTTTCGATACGAAAGAGAAAATCTCTCGAATCATCGGGCCGATCTGGGAAAAGTTGCCATATCATCTGATGCAGTTCATAAGGATTAACCGGCTTATTCGTATTGAGACGACACTTGCTAAGGAACAGCATAATAATCCTCCTCACCGAGTATATAGACATCACGGGTAGCAAATTGACGGACAGGGGTCGGCATGGGAACATCTCGCATTCGTAACGGCGCGCTACCGGGCAATCTGGTTTCGCTGTAAATAATGCCCTTGCCGGGAGAAATCATTTCTAAAACCTCTTGAACATTTTCCGCCTCAAGAACCATTTCAAATAGCGGCCGATGCAAAGGGCATGACCTCCTGCCCAAAACCGGTGTGTAAGATGGTTTTGCCAATGCCTGCACGATTTCCTCCTGGGTGTACGGAGAATTTTCGCAGAAAGACAAAACCACGGTAAAACAGGCATCACACAAATATTCACGAGAAGAAAGGATTGCGTCCTTTCTGGCACTACCGTCTACTTTTCTCGCATCAAGTACCGTGTGATAGTCCGTGATGCGCTGCATATTGATGCTGCTTTTATCTGCCCGAACGGTCAGATTAAAACTAGCATTCAATTTACTTCTTGCCTCGACATCGTCCCGCTCGATTCCAAGGCATGCTCCCAACAAACCAACAATACCGCTTCGGGTCGGGAAAACAGCTGAAGGACGATAATCTTCGAATGAGTGCGTCCCCCACGACTGCATCCCGCCTTGCAGTTTTAGAATAAGGAATGTCTGCATAGTTACGCCTCGCAGTTATTGGCAACCCAAGACTTCAAGTCTTCCAAGGTTGGCTTCTGATCTGCCTCAATCCCGCAATTATCTCTCAGGCAGAAAAATGCGGTCTTGTCGGCCAGCCCATAACCATCGTAGACACGTTTTTTATAGTCGCCAAAAGCCGCAATGGACGGCGAGAGAAAGCCACCACCATTCTTGTTGCTCCGAACTGGTTCCTCGAAGGCATTGGCAAGGGAGATGGGCTGGTCGCTAAATGAAACCATGGCAAGATCAGCCAAGTTGTGGGCGGCAAAACTGTTCTGTTTGGCGGTCGGCACCACTGTCGCCAACATATGCAAGGCGTGGGCGGCGATCTTCAGCGCTTCGTTTCTGTCGGTTGTGCCAAGATTGTTCATTAACTGCCTGATGTTCAGGCTGGCATAGCGATAGAAAACCCCTGAACTGAACTCCTGAGTATCAAGATGGGCCGATCCTGTTTCACCTTCATCTTGGATAAGGTCGTCAACCGCAGTAAACCAGTCGATATCACCGTCAACCGCATGGGTGGTTATGACATGAGCTACTGCTAGGGCGCCGTCAACAGGATACATGATATCCGATGTCGCCATACGACCAGAAAATGCCATATCAACTTCAATGTTTGATTTCGCAGATTGTTCGACTTCTTTTAGTTCTATTTTAAGGGTAGAAAGGGCTTCCGTGTCATCTTGTGTAGTCATTAAATTACCTAGCAGCTCTTTTAGTTGGCTAATTTCTGTTTTATTAAAAGGAAGTATTTGTGTCTCAATTCTTCCATTATCCGCACGTTTATATTTTTTAATTTCGACAGGTTTTGTTTTACCTTCCATTAAAGCTGCCATAAAGAGTCCATTCCTCTCAATAATGGAGTGTGCTTCTTGGGGATGTTCACCCTTTAATTCACTGACAAGCATGTCTACTATATGTCTTGTGCGCATGGAAGGATGTCCAATTTCACTCAAATAGTAATCCGACTTGCGCATCGCCCGCTTCAAACTCTGGCTTGAAATTCTGACCCGCCGTACCCCGCCGAATACGGTTGATTTCTGCATATTCATATCGTCACGATTCAGACAGGAAGGACTGTGGGAAATCAGAACATGGAAGTTGATATAGTTTTTTTCATTCATGAGATTTTCTCCTTTATCGATGAATTATTATGCGGTAGCTTTTTCGTCTTTATGATCTTCAAATGAGACAAAATAATCGTTAATCAGTTGTTTTTTACTGATATCACTATCAGTCCAGAAAAAGAGACTTTTCCCGAATCGAGACCAATCCACCGTGGGTTTCACCTGTTGAGCCAGCCGCCGGAGGGTAAGCAGGTCATTAGGGGCTTGCGACCTGACTACCTGAAACAACCGTTTTTCACTGATTGATCCTTGTTTTAAAACCCGCCCAAACGAAGGGCCATTTTCCTTGTGCTGAACATAGGGCAGGAAAAATGCCAACCGACACCAACGGTCATTTGCCTGACCGAGGTTAGCGATCAGATGATAAAAAGATGGGAGCAAGGCCAGTTCATCTGGTGCAGCCACTCTCCGCAACTCTGCCCGTTGCCCGTTGGTCAGGTTGTTGTAACGCTTCACCAACTCCACAAAATCAGGTAATTTTTTTTGTTCCATTATTCTCTCCTAAAGATTCTTGAGGCTTGCTTGCAAAGAGGCCCGGCTGAGTGAAATTCCTTCAAACATAACAGGGTCATGCTCATACGGACGGACAGTTTGGTCAAACGTCTCTCTTGCCAAATTCGAGAACAACTTTTTGCAATATTCGTAATCTTCAATCTTGATTTGCCGCATGATTGAATGAATCAATGGTTCCGAATTTTTATAAAAAGACGCTTTACTTTTTTTCTTCAGCCCAGATTTGAATCTTGCTTCTTTCCCTCTGGTTTTTCGGCGCTCAATAGCAATAAAACCGAATTGACTCACAGCATTATTCATTGCCTTAAATGCACTTGTACCAAGTGAAATCAAAGCCATTATCTCCGCTGTTTTTTCCTCCCAGCCTGTTGACAAACTAAACACCTCATGACGCCTACCCGCCAAACTCTCTGCACTTTTCCCTTTCACATAACCGCCAACTGCGAGCTTCAAAGCAACTCCAATCCATACTTCTCGAAATTGTTTAACAACTAATGCATGGCTCACCCCTTCTTGGTTTGTGGGTGCAATCTCACTTTGAGAATAAAAGAAATTTAGCATTTGCTCCCAAAGAGGTAGGTCATTTCTTGCGGATAAATATGGGTTGTCTTTTTCATTGGAACTATTGAGTTTTGATAAGTCGAATGGAGTATGAGGGTGTTGCCAACATCCTTTCACTTTGCAAGTGCCTGGTATTTTGTGAAAACCTGTAACCACATTTGACTGATTAATTTCGAGCTTCATTTTCGCTGGTTGCCAGAACATTCCTCTTAACAGACCAATATTGCCGGTTGTTTCTTGCGCGTGTTTGGCATTAGGAGCGATTACCCACGTTGGTTCTTGCGTGTCTGCACTCAGCAATTGGGGAGCATTTTTCTTTAAAAATTTGTGGGACAAAACGTTGTGCCAAATGCTTTGCCGCAGACTGTCACCCATAACAAGGGTCGTAATTGGCATGGACCCTTTTAGGCCTACAGAAAAGGTTGCTCCACCCAAACTAAAACCATTTGTCGCTTGCTGAAATAATGAGATAGCAGCTTCCGGTAAGGAAACTTTCGTTATTTCATTTGTCTCGTTAAAAAAGGCATTGGAAGAAGGGCTGCTACTTGTCTGCTCAGGGAGGCCAACAAACATTTTCTGAAGTGATGACCAATTGTTCCCTCTCGGATGAGGAACTACTTCTGCACACTGCATAAAAGGATATTGTTCATGAAGCAGGTCAAACCATTCCAGATATGGTTGAATTGCCTTATCGTAAAAGTCTTTATTCATCGGATCTTCCCAGGCTTCAAGAAGTCCTTCTTCATCATCGGGCATGAATACAACCTGCACCAGGCAAACGATCAACTGCAGGGCGGCAAGCTCCATGTCATCTCGCGGCAGACTGATCTGCCAATCTTCATCTCGACAAAGAAGCCTTTTCAGGCTGATGTGCTGGAAGTCACCTTCCTTCTGGACAGGTATCCAGTCGTCGACCAATAGATTCATAATTCCTCCCGTTCCAATCCGCGTTGGGTTGTATATATGAGCCGGTATTTGCCCGATTGGGTAACCCAGCCACTTTCATGATGTTCCATCTCAAGGTAAATCAAACCATCCGTCTCCGGCGGCGGCAGGATATTGTTTCTGCCCCAGCTACTTGGCACTCCGAGCATGTTCTGGTTGAGGGCTTCCCATAGTTGCCATTCCTCAAGATTTTCTAAGGGTTCACCTTCCAGAAAACAGCGCTTTCCGTTTTGAACGATAATCGGGATGACATTCAAACTCATTTCACCGTCACGGGTCAGGGCGGAGATATTGCTATCGGTGTCCTGAAAAGGCACCGCATCCACGCTGGCATTCAATAAAGCCGCATACCGACGACCATCCTGTTCCAAACTGTAATTCTCAGAACTTTCTTGAATTGCAGGGGGCTCATCTTCCCAATGTTCTTCCTGGTATACCTCTTCTATCCAGTCCCGATATGCGGCGGGGAAAGAGATGAAAGGGCAATTCTGAAGTTTTTGCTGAGTACGCCACAAGGTCCGGTGGTTTTGATACACATATCCATGATAGCCGTAATCCAAGGTATCCAATGGGAGTGTTACAACCGTGCAACGAGGTTCATGAAAGCCATCCGGTCTTTCCCGCTTATGCCTATGCAACCGTCCAAGCCTTTGAAACAGAAGATCGACCGGGCATAGTTGGGTAACCATCCAGTCAAAATCAAGATCCAGAGATTGTTCCACAACCTGGGTTGCAACCAGGATACGTCCTTGTCTGGCAGCTTCCTTCCCGTATGCTTCAAGGGTAATTAGTTCTTTTTGCTGCCGATCTTTGAAACGGTATCTGGAATGGAATAAATCTACCGTCACACTTGTTCGAGAATTGAGTTCATGTGCGACTTCCTGGGCATCAGCCACCAGATTGCAGATTACCGCGACCATCGCCCCCTGTTCGGCTTTGCTGATAATTTCATCAAGGAAACTTCCCTCTATGCGGAGAAAAGGCGACTGTATTAAGTCAATCGAAACAGAAAAATCTTTAGGAAATTCATTTTCCGGCAATTCAACGCATGGAGAATTCTCGGAACTGGTTGACACCAGAGGGTAGGTCACGGGTATATCCTCGATGTGGACATTCCACGCTGCAAATAACTTTCGTCGCTGAAAGGCTGGAAGGGTTGCGGAAAGAAGGATAACACTGCCGCCGGCCTGTTGCTGCTGTTCAAGTACCCGATGCAAGAGGCCATACATGTAACTGTCATAGGCATGAACCTCATCGACGATGAGGATACTTTTCCTCACGCCAAAGCCCCGCACAAAATTATGCCGAACAGGCAGGACAGACAACAAGACCTGGTCAATCGTACAAACGCCAATCTGTCCGAGAAAGACGCGTTTTCGGCTGGTCGCCAACCATTCGGAACACTGGACAAGCGCTTCTTCTTTGCCCTGGACGGTGGCAACCCTCGCAGCTTTCTTTAAATCAACAAACTCTTTCGTTAGACCGCTTCTACCGTGGGCCAACACGATATTTTTGCCATCTAGGAAAAACCTGTCGGCAACATCCTCAATCCGCCTGAGCATCGCATTGGCGGTTGCCTGGGTGGGGAGGGCGAAGACGATGCTGTCGGCCAGACCTTCAGAAACAAGCCGTGTGGCGTAGGCAAGAGCCGTTTCTGTTTTACCGGAACCGGTCGGCGCTTCGATAATAGTAAGGCCTGCCTGCATGGGAAATTTTTCAACACAGGTCTGGAGCCCATATGGAGTATAGGAAGGAAACAAAAAGGACATGCCACCCTGATTTTTGTAGCTGCTCACGAGTCCAAATCGCTGTAATGCCTGTTCAGCCAATGGTAACCTTGATTCAAAATACTCTGGGAGATCATGGTGATTTTCTTCGTACGGAAAATAATCAGTGTTTGAGCCAATCCAGTCACAGACGCTACAAAATCCAGCCAGCATGTTTGGAACTTCTGAGGGGATATCGGCATAAGCAACTTGCGCCGGTAAAAGGAACATCTCTTTTGAGACTCCAAGCCATGCCAAACGTGCCTGATAATCGATGCTAATAATTTCTTCAGGAAAAAAAGCAGGTCGGTTTTCTTGTGCATCAAATGGAAGCTGACCATGATGGCCAGCAACCGCTTGCATCCAATTTGCCAATTTTCGTTTGGTTTTATGTTTTAGTTCTGAGCCATCCTGAGAAGCGGCAAAATCTTGTACAAACCACATGTACCCCATTTTGCCGTGGTCATACCCCCTGCCAAATTGTTTATCAGCTCCTGGCATTAATAGTTTTCGGCATATACCTGGAGCCTTTACCTGAAAACGAATGTCAAATTTCCCATGATCATGAAGGCAGAGGAAAAACATGATCCAGGCATACACCACTTCTTGACTCACTCCGAGCTGACGGGTTATTTGATCCCGCAAAGATTGACTTGCATTCCACCAGCAATGCCCAACCGCCGCAACATCGAAGCAATGATAGGGCAGGAGGTGATAACGAGGCCATTCGCTTTCTTCGACCTTCTCCGCCTTGCCCCAGTATTTTAAGAAAGATTTATCCAACACTTTTATTCCCTTTCCACAAAACCCTATCATCGGTTCCAACGAACCTTGTCCTCTAACAAAATACTCTATCGTCTATAAAAAAAGTACCGGGACATATGATGTCCCGGAAATGCCCATGAGACCCCGATGGTCGTTCTTCTTCCGGGTCAGATTTCAACGTCTTGTTGGCTCTCTTGTTCTTGTTGAAATATCAGAAAATCGATGGCCGTTTGGCGGAACCATTTCGAACACTCATGGATTCGGATTGTTCTTATCGTGAATCGTAATTACTCACCCCCATGGCCACCTATATCTTGACAACCACCGGACTTGTAACTGCTCACAGGGTGCCGGAGACGCGAGGCATCGTCCTGCGAAGCGTACTCCCTGTACGTGAACTGGGCGATAACGAAGCAGATTCGGTGCCATGTGAGCAGTTACCGGAAATCAATCAATGATCCGCTTACTCTCCAAGGAATCAAGCACCTCCATCAGACGACGTTTTGCCTTGTGTGTTGTCCTCAGAAAGGTGATGAGTTCCCGCCATTCATCGGTCCTCTTGGTTTTCCGGTAGACCGCTTCCATCTTCCGGAGATAGACCGCCGCCTCTTCATAGGCTGCGGGTTTGACCAGATTGATCTTGCCCACGGCGATTCGTTTCCAGATGGCAAGGGCGGTATCCGGGTGAGTGGCAGCAACTACCGCGGCCACCTCTTCGCCCATACCGATACCGTATCGGACGCCCTTCTGTTGCTCCTGGTAGAGCTGCACCACATCATCAAGGCGCTTTTCGAGGATGGCGATATCGATGAGGGTATTCAGGTCGGGATACCGGTCGCGAAAATGGCGGTCCGATGAGCCTATTACTTCTGGTGCGGGTAACGGCCAGGTTTGTTTCTCCGCCCCTTGGGCCGACGAGGCGGGACGTTGACCGGTTTCCAGAAAGCGTAAGATTGCCGCCCGGACCTCCGGCCACAGCTTGATTTTTTCAGCTGCCTTTTGCAGTTCGCTGTATCCGGCCCGGCCTGGCCGATCAAAAAAATCTTCAGCCCGGTATGAGGCGACCAGATCGAACTTCTTTTCCTGCGCCGCCAGCTCCCGCAGCTTGTCCCGCAAGCCGTGGGCGATGCCTGGGGCATCTTTAAGAGTGGCCGTAAATCCGGTAATACACCATGATCTGGCCTGATCGAATTGCCCTTTCTTGAGATGAGCCTCTACAAGCTTCTGGTAGCCTTGGGTCACATGAACCTCTTTTTCAAAAAGCGGGATGATCTTTTCCTCCTGACCGCTTCGCGCCAAGGACTCGGCAAGCCGGTCCACCAGCCGCTCCCGTTGGTATCGATCCGAAAAACTGTTGCCCTGGGGTTTCGCCATGGTCGCCAACCGTTGCCGAAGCTTCTCGGCGACGTCCCGCCAATGTACCTGCGAATACTCCCTACGCCGAATCAATCGCTCACACGACTCGCTGAGGGAAAACTGATCCTCAAGCAAGATATCGAGAAGCCAGAGAAGCTGGTCGGACGGTGGCAGGGAGGAGGCACTTACCGCCTTGAACACGACCTCCATGCATTGCTGAATTTCACCTGCGGTTTCGCCCTCATCATTGGATTGCTCTATTTGCTCGTTGCCCCGTTCCCATAATTCCCGGCCAAGCTCAACCACCTCATCGGCATGACCATTTTTCAAAAGAGCGACCAATTGCTCTTGGATATGGGAATAATCCGGCAGGTTCCCTTCGTCCCGCCAGGGATTGTACCAGGCATCCTCATTAGTGACGTTTTTGATCTCCCTCCTTAAGGCGCTGATAAGTTTGTCCACCTTCCCGCTTGTAAGCTGGGCGTCATCCAGAATCCTGCGTTTAACCTCGGGATGAAGGGCGGAGGCATCCATCAAGAGGTCGAACAGTTCCTGCTTACTTTTCTTCCGAAGGATCTTTTCCAGGGCGGTTTCCTTGACTTTTCCGGTCGGGACCTCAGCGGTCGCCAATTGTTCCTGCTCGTCAACGTCATCCTCGTCATCGAAGTCGTAATCGTCATCCTCTCCCATGAGCGTCAGGAATAGTTCACTGTCCTCATCCAGCACCGGAATTTCTTTCCCGGCCTTCCGCTGTTCAATGCCCGCCAGGATGACCGCCACGGCGTGTTTGCAGGGTCCCCAGTCAAATGGGCAGGTACAGAACCAGGCGATTTCACCGACCCCATCCTCCTCCACGCTGGTTGCATACTCCTCACTTCCCGAGACCCAGGCCATCCATTCGCCGTCTTCCGTACAGGAAAGACCGGAAACATTTTTGATGTACGATTTCCCCCGATTGAGGATTTTGACCCCGGCCCACTGACGCAGGTCATCCCAGGTGAGATCGGTGAATGGTTCTTTTTTCGTCTTTTTGCCTAGTTTGCTTTTCGCCATAATCATTCCTTTTTCGTTAAGCCGTTCAAGCCGTTCAAGCCGTTTGAGCCGATTGAGCCGATTGAACCGATTGAACCGATTGAACCGTTTAAACCGCTTAAACCGTTTGAACTGCTTGAACCGCTTAAACCATTTGAACTGCTTGAACCGTTTGAACCATTTGAACCGATTGAACCGTTTGAACCGTTTGAACCATTTAAACCGTTTAAACCGCTTAAACCGCTTAAACCGTTTGAACCGTTTGAACCGCTTGAACTGCTTGAACCGTTTGAACTGCTTGAACTGCTTGAACCGTTTGAACCGGCTATTTTTTTAGGTAGCTTTGCAGTATGGCATCAAACTCTTCCATATCCTTATCCACTTGCGGGGGTTTATATTTATGCCCTTTCATTTTGCTGGTTTTTAAATACTCCATGAAATTAAAGATCATGATCGACAGTTTCCGGTGACGGTCGATGAGATCTGTTGCCTGGTGGCGTTCGATATACTCCTGATCCTGCGCCACATAGAGCTGACAACGTACTTCACCACAGGAGCCTTTGGCGATGGCAAGATATTGCATAAGCTCTTGGTTGCCTCCCCGTTCAAAACCTTCGGCAATATTGGACATGACCGAAACACTGGCTCGCCGGATCTGATCGCGGAGGCCATAGTCCCGGGCAAGGCCACCGGTGGTGGAAATTTTGTAGATCTGATTCGTCAACGCCCTGGCCTGTTTCCAGATCTCAAGATCTTCAAAGTTCTTGACCGACATTTATCTTCTCCGTTTATAAAAGAACCGCTTGAACCGTTTGAACCGTTATTTATATCTTTTCTGAATCAATCTGGCCTCTTCGACAATCATGTCTTGTAATTCCTGGGGTTCCAACACCTTTACATGGCGGCCGTATTTCAGAACCTTCATCTTGATTTCGGTGAAATTCGCCACCGGCAGGGTCAGGATAAGTCCGTCGGGAGTTTCTTCGATGTTCTGATTGGGATGCCAGAACTCCTCGCGGATGATGGCTGCTGCAAACGAATCAAACAGCAGCCGGACCCGGTTTGCGGCTTTCCCTTTGAAAATTCCGAAGGGTTCGCCGAGAAAGATCTCCACATCAAAACGTTCTTTGATGAAAGGACGGGTGCCGAGGGAGAGGTCATGAATCCGGTTGATCTGGAAAATCCGGGGAGCCTTACGCAGCAGGCAATAGCCGACCAGATACCAGTTGCCCATACAGTTATGGAGCCGGTAGGGTTCTACCTCCCGGGATGAATCGCCGGCATCCCCTAAGGAACGATAGGTAAAACGAACGGTGCGGCGGGCCAGCAGGGCCTCGACCAAGGCGTCGATGACCTGGGAGACCTGTTTGATCTCGATGAATTCAAAGGAGAAGATATTTTCCGCCTGAGGTCCGTTCTGGAGGGAGAGCAGGCCGGTGATTCGCGCGGTCAGTTCAGCGGCTCCGCCGTTGCCACCGGTAATCCGGCCCAATTGGCGACACAACCAATTCAAAAGAAGCAATTGTTCCCGCTTGAACCAAAAAGAGGGTAATTCAAAATTCCGATCGGTGAGCTGATACCCCTTGTGGCGCCGATTATAGATAATCCGGGCCCCGAAAATATCCCGGAGTACCGCGAGATCTCGTTTCATAGTCTTGTCGGTGGCGATAAAACGCTGCCTGAACGCAGCACTACCGGGATAGGCGTCTTCCTTCAACTGCCGGTACAACCAATAGATTCTTTCAAGTTGGGCCATATTCACCTCGCAGGTTGCTGAACCGGATCACTCCCTGACGAAAAATACCTTACCGAGCCCAAAGATCCCATTTTTTTCAGGTTTTCGGAAACGAATCCATTCGTTTAGCGGATAAGGGCAGAGAGAAAGTCCGTGCGAAAGCCTACGAATTCAAGAACTTTGAGGTTGTAAAATTGGCGGTCATACGCTTGGCGTATCTACCAGCACTACCAGCCACCCACAGATTCTGCGAATGAACCCAAAATTACTTCATGAGAAAAACGGCTCGATTCATCCCAAGCAACTCATCTACCCCCTGACCTGACCATTCCAAGGCTGTCACCTTGTAGCCTGGCCCAGGTAACATTAAAGTGCAAATTCTTCACAGCACGGCACCTGCCCAACCCTATCTTCCCCGTCAACCAATCATTCAAGAAATGGTAATGATATTCTTGCCAAGAATTATACTTTTGCTCGCATCGGTACAAAAAATTCTGCTAGTATGATTAAGGAATCACGTGCATCGCTCAATACTCGGAGGGGGGACATGAACGACAACTTCCAACTTGACGGAACAGCTCAAGAACTCTATCGGCAGTTTGCCGGGATTGACGCCTCTGACCGAGCCCTCGAGAGAAACTCAGGATTAATCAATCTCATTAAACAGGAAGAGCAACTCCTCGACTATTATCGTTTGCTCCTCGCCCGCTCCACCTGCATTTTCGCCGGGACACTCTCCAACAGCCTTTTTGCCAGCCTGGCCAAGGAAAACGAACAGAAGATCAGAACCCTGATCAACATTCTCCAAAAAATCACCGAATACAAAGCGTTCGACGGCAAGATAACCTGCCGTTTACGGGGGAAACACTGCGCCTCCGACGAAATCGGCTCCGAGACCTATGACTACGAGTTGTCGATGGGCAACCTGATCCTCGATTACAATATGGTTGCAGTCGTTGAAAAAAGGGAGCCGATCAAGGGAAAGGCCATCCACGGCCAATTGATCGAGGCCTTCAAAACTCTGAGCGTGATGAATATCTTCAACTTTGTCATCGATTTCGGCGGCAAAGAAGAACAGGATTACCAAAAGATCAATGACTGCATCAATCATCTGGTCCATTTCCACAACAAAGGCGTGGAGAAGGAGCGCTTCCTGGTTTATGACGAATATGATCAACCCAACCTTAACCTGACCGTGCTGGCCGCGATCAACGGGGTCCAACCGGCCGCCCTCCAGAATCTGGTCAACAAAATAAAACTGGTCATGCTGGGACCGAACCCGCCCCCGGAGATGAATCGGTTCACCACGGTCTACGATGTCATCCTGGCGACCAAGCGCTATCGGGAACAGCTGAAAAAAATGCCCATCGAGGTTAACAACGTTCAATGGTTGACCCAGAAAAGCGGGGCCGACCCCGAGAAAAAAGAAGAGGCTGTCCAGGTATCCCGTCTGGTTCTCGCCAAATACGGCAGTAATCCCAAAATGGCCTCGGAGGTTCTTGAATCCATCAACAGCTCCGGGTATGGCGACATTCGGACCGATGTCATGAGTAAACGTCTCTCCCTGGCCACCGAATTCCTTGAATTCGCCGGGCTGAGCAAATCCTCCGAGGCGATCGAAACGGAGGCCCTCAAGAACATTGAGGAGGGATTGGACCAGGTATCCGACGAGGTGTTCGACTCCATGTCCATCGTGGATGGCAAGATCAGCACGGTCAACCAAGACGGTAAACAAAGCAGTTGGTCTCTCCATGAAAAGATCATGGGATTGCTCAGTTTTTTCAAGCAACGATCCACCACCAAAAAGAAAGTCCAGGCCATTACCGGAAAAAATGTTCAATTCGATGCCGAAGATTTTTCGGTCATCGCCCGTAACTTTAAAATTTCCCCATTGGAGGCCTCCCACCTGATCGAACTGTTGCAGGCCTGTTTTGACGACCATGGTCGCTTTCGCCGAATTTTCTTTGAGAAGAATATCCCGGAATTCGTCAAGTACGAAAGCAAAGTGTTCGAATTTCTCTGGCATTACCTGAAGGAATTGGATCAAAGGGTCGACCGAGTCTCCTTTCTCAACTCATTACAGTTATTGGTCGATAGACTCCAACAACCCCAGGATGCCCTGCAGATTCTGCTCAAGGATATTTTTGGTCATTTTACCACCATCAAGTATTCCGATCGGAACGGCCTGATTTTGGCCAATATCCTGCTCCGCCGGTCCAATCGAGAGAAACGAAGTAATATCGAGCTGACCCCGGAGGAAGTCCTCCAGGTAAAGAAGGGCCTCAACCAGGCCATGGTCAAGCACGCCCTGGAGTATTTTGACAAAAACCACGAGCGGGTCACCGGTAAGGTGCGGCACCTGACCGAGATATTGATAAAATCAGTGGCTGAGGCAACCCACCCACCGGACGAGATGCAACCTCGTTTCCTGCTGTTCCTGCTCCGCGAACTGGTTATCTTCCTGGGGTTGATCGGGGGCAAGGCCTCACTGGCCCTGGTCCACGGCATGGTCAAGGAATTTGGCAACCCCCATGCCTCGTATTATCAGACCATGAAAAATCCCGAAGACCTCCGGTACTCGCTCCAATTACTCCAGGTCTCTGCCCGCAGTCTCAGAAGATTCGAAGCCCCCGATACCAACACTCTTTTTGACGAGATCGCCGCCCAGGAAGCGGCCTTTATCAACCTCCTGCAAAACCCGGCTCAAGGCGAATATGTAAAGAGGGTGATTGAGAGGATTTTGATTCCATGATTTAAAGACTGTTTGATTGGTTTGATTTATTGAATTGGTTTGATTGGTTGGGAGAGGGATATCGGGTGATGCGTGAAAAGCAGGACAGTTAACATCCGATCGTAACCACCGCAACTTTAGGCACTTTTCTTTCTTTATCACTTTTCCCTGACATCACCGATTCAATGTACTCCCCATCCCATCCTGGATGATTCGTTTAAGAATGGGCAGGGAATCGGGGGTGAGTTGCTTTTCTCCCAGGTAGGTGACCACCTCAGCCGGGCCTAGAAACATTCCGTCGGCCACCTCCTCCGGTTGGAGGGTGAAAGGGCCGTTGTGGAGCGCTATAAAGATCCGCCCGAAGACCCGATTGCGCTCATCTTCATAAAAGAAATCAAAATAAAAGGTGAGTTCGGCGAGAATCCCCAACTCTTCGGCCAATTCGCGCCGAGCCGATTCTTCGAAAGACTCCCCGTCCAGAACCACCCCGCCGGCCGCCACCTCCCAAAGCCCGGGATATAGATCCTTCCCCAGTGTCCGCTTCATCACGAACATCTCGCCTGCATCGTTAAAAACCAGGATAAAACTCGCCCGGTGCCGGAGACGATCCCGCCGCATCTCACCCCGCGAAGCCACCCCGATCTCCTGATTATTGCCATCGACAATGGCCACCTGTTCCGCTGCCGGGTCTTTCATAATTAGATGCTCCTCATCATCGCCTCTCCCGCAGAATCATCGGAGGCCTTAAGAAAAGTTTTTTTTCATCTTCAACAATGACAACCAACCGGAATTACCGGGTTAATTTTTTTCACCGCCTCGGCCAGCACCAACCACCCTATTTTCCCCCTGTTCATCCGGAACCGGGAATGCTATATTTTGGGCTTGTCCCCTCTCCCCAACCCTCAAATAACACCTCCGCGATACAGGTTCGAATATGACCCAGGAAAACCAGGCTCCCCCACCGCCGCCCGCCGACTTTGTCCACCTCCACGTCCATACCCACTACAGCCTGCTGGACGGCGCCATCCGCCCCAAGGACCTCATGGCCAAGGCCAAAGAGTTCGGGATGGACACCGTAACCATCACCGACCACGGGGCCATGTATGGCGCCCTGGAGTTTTATAACCTGGCCAGAAAAAACAGGCTCAAACCAATCATCGGTTGTGAATTTTATGTGGCCCCGGAGGACCGCCGGAATAAAAACGCCAAATCCGCCGGAACCGCGGCCTACCACCTGGTCCTCCTGGCCATGAACCTTCAGGGCTACCGCAACCTGATGCGACTCGCCTCCATCGCCCAGTTGGAAGGATTTTATTATAAGCCTCGAATCGATATGGAAGTACTCGGTTTATTCAACGAAGGGCTGATCGCGCTCACCGCCTGCCTCCATGGCACGGTACCCCATCTCCTGCTGGATGACAATCCAACCGCCGCGGAACGCAAGCTCGCCGAACTCAAGGCAATCTTCACCGATGATCGACTCTACCTGGAACTCCAGGAAAACGGGATTGACGACCAGACCAAGGTCAACCGCGCCCTGGTCACCCTTTCCGAAAAAACCGGGGTTCCCTTGGTCGCCACCAACGACTGCCATTATCTGCTCAGGGAGCACAGCAAAGCCCACGAGGTGCTGCTTTGCATCCAGACCGGACGGACCATGGACGACCCCAAGCGATTCCAGTTTTCCACCGACCAGCTTTACTTCAAATCCCCTAAGGAGATGAAAGAAAGCTTCAGCTGGTGCCCCGAGGCCATCAAAAACACCGTCAAAATTGCCGAGCGCTGCAACCTGGAACTGACCTTTGGCGAACATTTTTTTCCGGCCTACCCGGTGGAAGAGGGCGAAACCCTGGATTCGATGTTCGACCGGGAGGCCCGGGCCGGTTTTGACAAACGACTGGAAGTAATAAAAGAGAGCAGGGAATTTACTCCGGAGCTCGAAAAAACCTATCGCGACCGGCTGGAGATGGAGATCGGGGTTATTAAAAAAATGGGCTTCCCCGGGTATTTCCTGGTGGTGGCTGACTTCATCAACTGGGCCAAGGTCCACGATATTCCGGTGGGACCGGGCCGGGGCTCCGGGGCCGGTAGCCTGGTGGCCTATTCCATGCAAATCACCGATCTTGACCCCCTTCCCTATGGGCTGATCTTTGAGCGGTTCCTGAATATCGAGCGAAAATCCATGCCCGACTTCGACGTTGACTTCTGCCAGGACCGGCGAGGTGAGGTGATCGAATATGTGGTGGACAAATACGGCGGCGCTGACCACGTGGCCCAGATCATCACCTATGGTTCGATGAAGGCCCGGGGGGTCATCCGCGATGTGGGCCGAGCCCTGGGGATGCCTTACGGCGATGTGGACCGGATTGCCAAGCTGGTCCCGGAACAACTCAAAATCACCATCCCCAAGGCCCTGGAGGAGGAACCCCGGCTTAAAGACGCCATGACCCACGACCCTGCCGTGGCCCGCTTGCTCGAGATCTCCATGGCCCTGGAGGGTCTGCCCCGCCACACCTCCACCCATGCGGCGGGGGTCGTGATCTCTCCGGGCCCCATGTACGAATACCTGCCCATGGCGCGAGGATCCAAGGACGAGGTCCTGACCCAGTACGACATGGTTCACACCGAACAAACCGGTCTGATCAAGTTTGACTTCCTCGGCTTAAAAACCCTGACCGTGATCAATCGGGCAGTGAAATTGATCAAATCCGGCCTCGGAAAAAATCTTGATATCAGCAGGATTCCCCTGGATGACACCGCCACCTTCAACCTGTTGTGCAAGGGTGATGCCCTGGGGGTTTTTCAATTGGAAAGTTCGGGCATGCGGGACCTCTTGACCAAGATGAAACCAGAACTCTTCACCGATCTGATCGCCCTGGTGGCCCTCTACCGACCCGGTCCCCTGGAAAGCGGCATGGTGGATGACTTCGTCAACACCAAGCATGGTCGAATGGTGGCCAAATACCCTCTGCCCCAATTGGAGCCGATCCTCAAGGAGACTTACGGCGTCATCGTCTATCAGGAACAGGTCATGAAGATCGCCAATGTCCTGGCCAATTACTCCCTGGGTGACGCTGATATGCTGCGCCGGGCCATGGGCAAGAAAAAGCCCGAGGTCATGGCCACCGAGAAGACCAAATTCATGGCGGGGTCCGAGGCCAACCACGTCCCCCTGGACAAGGCGGAGAATATCTTCGACCTGATGGCAAAATTCGCCGGCTATGGCTTCAACAAATCCCACTCCGCCGCCTATGCCCTGATTGCCTACCAGACCGCCTATCTCAAGGCCCATTATCAGGCCCAGTTGATGGCGGCCCTGCTCTCCTGCGATATGAACAACACCGACAAGGTGGTGCTCTATATCAGCGAGTGCCGGGACCACGAGATTGAAGTGCTGCCCCCGGATATCAATGAAAGCGACCAGGATTTCACTGTTATCAACGAAAGAATCCGTTTCGGCCTGGCCGCGGTAAAAAATGTTGGCGGGGCCGCCCTCGATTCAGTTATCGAGGAAAGAAAGGAGAACGGTCCGTACCAATCAATGGAGGATTTCTGTAATCGGGTCGACTCCCGCCGGGTCAACCGAAGGGTCATCGAAAGCCTGATCAAGGCCGGGGTCTTTGACTCATTCGGCCACAAACGCTCCCAACTCTTCGCCATCCTCGACCTGGCCCTGGAACAGGCCCAATCGGCTCAACGGGACAAATTGAGCGGCCAGATTTCTCTGTTCGGAGTACTGCCCCAGGAGCAAATGGTCAAGTCAACCGCCATTGTCATCCCCGATATCCCCGAGTGGTCGGAAAAGGATCGCCTCACCTATGAAAAAGAGACCGTGGGTTTTTATTTGACCGGCCACCCCCTTGACAGTCACCGGCTGGAATTGAAGATGGTCACCACTTCACATTTGGGCGAACTTGGCGAATTCAACAACCGGGCAGTCCGGGTTGGCGGCCTGATCAGGAGCAGGAAAGACATCAGGAGCAAGAAGGGCGACCGGATGTCTTTCATCACCCTGGAGGATATCACCGGCACCGCCGAGATTGTGGTTTTTCCCAAGATATTTGCCGAATGCGCCCATCTGCTGGTCGAGGATCACCCCCTGGTGATCCAGGGCAAGGCAGAAAAGGAAGAGGACAAGGACGCCAAGGTCATTGCCGATGAGATCATCTCCCTTGACGAGGCCTGTCAGCGCTACACCGAATCGGCCCGAATCCTGCTGCGGGCCGACCGGATCAGCCGGCAACGGATGGAGGAGGTAAAAAAACTGATCCAGCAGAACTATGGCCCATGCCCGGTCCAACTCACCATCCATTTCGACAAACGGGGAGAGGTGGACATCGAAATGCCTAAGGATTTCACCATCATGCCCTCGGTGGGATTCTCCACCGCCATGGAAACAAAACTAGGGTATGCCTCCGTGGCCTACACCACCCGCCAACCAGAGCTCAAGGTGCAGAACAACAAATCCTGGCAGAAGAAAGAACCGGTTTAAATAAACAGTTCAAGCGGTTCAAACGGCTTAAACGGCTTAAACGGTTCTTTTATAAACGTTTCTTTTATAAACGGCTTAAACAAGGTATTTCCATGCCGGAACTTAAAAAATCAGCCGGGATGACCTATCTACGGGAAACCCGTCTGGAAAGGGATTTCAAGCCCATGGACCGCCCTGCCATTCGGGGTTGCGAACCTTACAAGGAGTATCCCAATTCCCGACGCTTTACCTTGCCCAGGGTCCGCCATGATCATGGCAAGGATCTCTGGCAATCCCTCCAGGATCGAAGGTCTCGCCGCCGCTTCTCTGCCGGCCCCATGGCCCAGGACGACCTTGCCCTCCTGCTCTGGGCGGCCCAAGGAATAACCGCCCGTTCCGGGTCCTATTTTATGCGTACAGCCCCTTCAGCCGGAGCCTTGTACCCCATTGAAACCTATGTGGGAATCAACCGGGTCACCGGCCTGCCACCCGGTATCCACCATTTTAATCCGGCCGGTTTCTTCCTGGAACAGTTGACCGAAACCACCCCCGGCCCCTTCCTGGCGACTGCCGCGCTGGGCCAAAAATTTCTGGAAAATGCCGCCGTGGTGATGATCTGGACTGCGGTCTTCCGCAGGAATCTCGCCAAGTACGGCAACCGCGGCATGCGCTACATCTTGATGGACGCCGGACATATCTGCCAGAACCTGCTCCTGGCTGCAGAATCCCTTGGCTTTGCAGCCTGCCCGGTCGCCGCCTTTTTTGACCATGAAATCGATCTGCTGCTCAATCTTGATGAAGAGGAAGAGAGTGTTATCTACCTGGCCGGGGTCGGCCCCGCCCCACCCCAAGAACCGTGAAGCTGGCCCATACGACAACTAGAGAATCAAGGCTTGCACAAACCTGCCATTCGGATTAATTGATACCTTTAAGATCAGACCCTGAAAAACGCTTAAACCAGTGTGCTGTTCAGGTCACCTGTCAGTGAGTGTCTATCCAAAAATAAGGATTTCTGACTGAGATCGCGGATCTGAATCCGTTGATCATAAAAAACTACTTTTTCTGAAGACTATCCAGAACACTGCAATGAACAGACCAATCAAGACCCCGGATTTTGACCCCATCGAACGACTGGGTTTCGACCGCAGAATGACCCGGGAAGAAATTAACCTCCTGCCCATGCACGGGTATGGTGGAAAAATCAACCTGGTCAGAACCCCCGCCGAACTTGACGAGGCCCTCGCGATTTTAAATCGGCAAGAACTGCTGGGATTTGACACCGAAACCCAACCCAATTTCAAAAAGGGCCAGAACCATCCAACGGCCTTGATTCAGCTGGCGGGGAAATCCGCCGTCTTCATCTTCCAGCTCAAAACCCTGGGATTCCCCCCGGAACTGAAGGAACTGCTGGCCAATCCCGCCATCATCAAGGCCGGGGTGGCCGTGGATCAGGACCTGATCCAGCTTAAAGCCCTCGGCTCCTTTACCGATGGCGGTTTCATCGAACTGGCCACCGTTGCCCGCCACGCCGGAATCAAGAACCACGGCCTCCGAGGCCTTACCGCCGTCCTCTTAGGTTTTCGGATCTCCAAGGGCGCCCAGCGCTCCAACTGGGGCAACGACCAACTCACCTCCCACCAGATTCACTACGCCGCCACCGACGCCTGGGCCGGTCGCGAGATCTACCTTCGACTCAAGGAGATGAGCGTCATCTATTCCGATATCTTTCTGGATGACTGAGCCGCAGGCGATCTGTCCATTTACAAACGTGAATTCCCCTCCTATCCCAAAAACCCAGGGTGAAGGGACTCCGCTGCAATTTGGCGGCAGGGGCCCGCTGAGATATACCCATGACTCATAAAGCAAGTTATACTCATCCATCACCCAAAGCTCAAAAGTCATACTGAAATCATAAATTCGCAAAATCGTGTTTCAAGCTTTTTCCTGGCGTGGTAACGTGGATTTAACGCTGCAAACAGCAGATATTCAGAACACCAGGCAAGTACAGTTCCCTTCAATTTAAGCGCCCCCTTTGCATGAGGAGAAAAAAATGTTTTTGAACAAGTCTGATCTCAAAGAAACCTGCCAAGAATTATTGAATGATTTCGGGGGAGCATCCTCCTGGGAATGGGACAAAGGATTTAATGCGCTCGTTGCTGAGTTCTCGGCTGAAGGTCACGAGGAAATCCGAACAAAATTAAAACACCACCTCAGTCTGGAGTGGGATCATAAATCAATTCGCAAAGCGCCTGAAAAAATCCAAACCGCAACCGGTGATTTTGGAGATCTGCGGGCCAATCAACTTCTTTTCACCTCTGACCCTGAAGGCGATGTCTTTATTTTTGCGGCCTGGTGGCCCTGGAATAACGGTGAGGTCATTTCCGTGCGAATCGCCTCTCCGGCGCCAGGAGAGAATTACCAAGGGAATCAAGGTGTTTTGGCAAAGATTAAAAGCTTTTTCAACTAGGAGCCTGTCGGACTTAGAGAATCGTAGCGAAAATTCGAGAAATTGAGACCAGGTTTCCATGGATTTGATTTGATGTGAATAGTTCAAACGATGTTCATACCCCCTGATTAAATGATTTCATCCGGCCGTGCGCCCATGATTTCCCCGCCTCTATCCCCGCCCAAAATACTTTGTAAATTCCTCCCTCCTTGACATCCATTTTTCCGTATACGTATACTGATCCATGAGATGCTCCGGCCAATCTTAGCTTTTAGGTTGAATGCTCAGTAAAAGAGGGAAATACTATGTGCTTGAGAAGAATTATATCGGCAACAGGGTTGTTGAGCTTACTGCTGTTACCAGTTACGGAGTTGCAGGCTGCTGAAGAGCTTGAAGCCGAGACCATGGATACCTTACTGACCATGGATCTTGAACAGCTGACCGATCTGGAGGTTGAGCTTGCCACCGGCACCTCAAAGCCCATCAACCTCGCCCCGGCCGTGGCCTCAGTGATCACCGCCGCCCAGATCGAGCAGCTGGGGGCCAGATCGATCCAGGAAGTCCTGGAGATGGTGCCGGGTCTCCATGTTACTCCTTCTTCTAAAAATGCCATGAGTCCCACTTACTCCATCCGCGGAATCCAGACCAGTGTCAACCCGCAGGTCCTGATCTTACAGGATGGGGTGCCGATCTCGGCTGCGTACTACGGTTCCCGACCATTTTTTCGGCAACCGGTGGCCAATATTTTACGGATCGAGGTGATCCGTGGTCCCGGCTCCGCCGTCCACGGCGCCGATGCCTTTGCCGGGGTGATCAATATCATTACCAAGGCTGGTCAGGACATCGACGGTTCCCATTTCGGGGCGCGGGCCGGTTCCTTCGACAGCTATGACGCCTGGCTCCAGCACGGAAAAACATATGCCGACTGGGATCTGGGCCTTAATCTGGAATACCAGGAAAGTCGCGGGGATCATGGGCGGACCCTTGAGGCAGATTTACAGACCGCCCTGGATGCTCCTCCTCCAGCTGGATTCGGCACCAGCGCCTCTTTGGCCCCAGGTGCCCTGGCTACCAGTTATCAGACTATCAACAGCCAGCTCAGTCTGGCCAAGGGTAATTGGACCATGCGTCTCTGGGGTATGCACCAGGATGACGGGATGGCTGACGGGGTGACCCAGACCCTGGGAGACAACACCGTGGAAATCGAGCAGGTTGTGGCGTCTCTGGAGTATGATAAAAAAGAACTGCTCAAGGATTTGGACCTCAAAATCAGAGTCCATTACAACTATTATAAACAGGAATCCGCCATGCAGCTCTTTCCGGCCGGTTCTGTGCTGATGCTGGGGGCTGATGGTAATATCAACTTCGTAACTCCAACCAGCATGGCCCTCTTCACCGATGGAGTATATGGAACCCCGGTGCAGATCGATCATCAGCTTGGTCTTGAAATGACTACGCTTTATGAGGGGTTTAACCACAACCTCTGGCGGTTCGGGGTCGGCTATACAAATATTAAAGAAGAGACCGAGGAATATAAGAACTTCGGCCCGGGAACCTCGGCCGAAAATCTGGCACCCCTGCCGACTCTTAATGCCATTGACGGCACCCTCTATGATTTAACCGGTACCGAAGATATCTATATGGAAGATCAGGAGCGCAGCCTCTGGTTTCTATCGGCCCAGGACGAATGGGCCTTTGCCCGAAGCTGGGAGTTAACCGCCGGGCTTCGTTATGACCATTATTCCGATTTTGGTGACACCGTCAACCCGCGGGCCGCCCTGGTCTGGGAAACCCGATACGACCTGACCACCAAACTGATGTACGGCCGGGCCTTTCGCCCCCCCTCCTTTACCGAATTATATGCCCAGAATAACCCGGCCAACAACGGCAACCAGGATCTTCAACCGGAAACCATCGAGACGGTGGAATTGGCCTTTGACTATCAACCTACCACCAATCTGCGAACCATCCTGAGTATTTTTGCCTATGAGATCGACGATCTCATCGAACTGATCCAGGACCCAGGCCAAACCACCACCACCGCCCAAAATCACAAGAATCAAGAGGGTCGAGGATTTGAACTGGAGGTGGACTGGCTGGTCACTGAGACCCTGAGTATCCGGAGTAATTTTGCCTTCCAGCGCTCGAAAGACCAGGCCACGGGTGAGATCGTTCCCGATGCCCCGGAGATGCAATTCTATGCCGGCGCAAATTGGAAATTCCTACCGCAGTGGTCTCTCGACGGCCAATATTATTGGGTCGGTAAACGGCACCGAGCCAGCGGTGATCCCCGCCCGGAGATTAAGGACAATGACCTGGTCAATCTGATTCTGCGCCGGAAAAATATAGCCAGGCACTGGGAGTGCGCTCTTGCGGTCAGGAACCTTTTTGATGAAGATATCCGTGAACCGAGCTTGAGTTCAATCCCCAACGACTACCCCATGGAAGGCAGGGCTGTGTGGGGTGAGGTCAGATACTCTTTTTAATTATGAATTGAGAATGACGAATTACGAATTGAAGGTTATCTCCTGCTCAGAGGGATATTGAATATTCGTACTGGGCAGATTCATCCTTCTATTCTGGGAAAGATATTTATGACCATTCGAAATCATATCCGCTTTGCTCTATTTGGATTTTCTCTGCTATTGCCAACTCACTCTTTGGCCGCTGAAATGGATGTGCCGGGAACCATGGATGCTTTGCTGACCATGGATCTTGAACAGCTGACCGATCTGGAGGTTTCCCTGGCCACCGGCTCATTAAAGCCGGTCAGGCTGGCCCCGGCGGTAGCCTCGGTGATCACTGCCGAGCAGATTGAGCAGATGGGGGCCACCACCCTGGATCAGGTACTGGAGACGGTGCCGGGACTCCATGTGGAGCCATCCGGCACTGCATTTTTGGGCTCGACCTGGTCCATCCGTGGGATTCATACGACCACCAACCCCCATGTCCTGTTACTGATTAACTCGCTGCCTTTCACCAATAACCAGCAGGGTGGCAAGCCTATTCCTTTCACTCTGCCGGTGGCCATGATCTCCCGGGTGGAGGTGATACGGGGGCCGGGATCGGCTCTGCATGGTGCCGATGCTTTCGCCGGAGTAATTAATGTCGTTACCAAGAACAGCCATGAAATAGACGGGACCAAAACCGGGGTTCGCTATGGTTCTTTTAACACCAATGATGTCTGGCTCCAACATGGCGCAAGCGCTGAAGGCTGGGATCTGGCCTTCGGGATGGAGTGGCTCAAAACGGAGGGTGATAAGGACCGGATCATCGACCAGGATTACCTTCATGCAGCTGGTGCAGCTCACCTTTCCAATGCCCCTGGTCCCCTCGATAGCTCTTTTGAAGTGTTGGATACCCACCTCAATCTTCGCAAAGACAACTGGAACTACCACCTCAACTTAAACTTATTTAAAACCACCTTAGGCCTGGGCAGTTTACAGGTGGTTACCAATGACAATATTGGTGACAGAGTAAATTGGATGACCGATCTTGCGTATGAAAACAATGACCTGCTCCGGGATTGGCAGTTGAATGGTCGGCTCTACTATTCATACAGACACGTGGATAATTTTTTACAACTCCTGCCGCCGGCCTTTCGCAATATGCAGGGGAATCCAATTGGTACAAATCACAACGGAGGAATCGAATGGAGCGGTCTTTACAAAGGTCTTCTTGACCACAAATTAAGGTTAGGCGTGGGCTGGGCGAACAAGGAGTTTGAACCGGACCAGTACAAGAACTTTGGTCCTGCTGCAGGAGATAATCAATTCGGCGAGATCGTCCATGTCAGCGACCCGAATCATATCTACATAAGTGACAGTAACCGTCAGCTTATCTTCGGCCTGATCCAGGATGAGTGGTCTTTGGCTAAGGGGTGGGATCTGACGGCCGGGATTCGTTATGACGAGTATAGTGATTTTGGTTCTACCACCAACCCCAGGGTTGCCTTAGTCTGGGAGACCCGCTATGATTTGATCACCAAACTTCTGTATGGTCAGGCCTTCCGGGCCCCCTCCTTTGGAGAGCAGGGTGTCAAAAATAATCCCCAAACCATCGGCAACCCTGATATCAATCCTGAGGAAATCGAGACCCTGGAGCTGGCCATGGATTACCAGCCCACCACTAACCTGCGCCTTGTCGCCAGTATCTATACCTACGAGGCCAAGGAACTTATCGAACTCACCGGGCCATTACCGCAACCATACACCAACGTCGGCGAGCAGGAGGGACAGGGCTTTGAACTTGAGATGATCTGGCAGGTTGTCGAAAAACTCAAGCTGACTGCCAACTATGCCCTGCAAAGTTCGAAATATAAAGAGACCGACAGCCGGGTACCTGATGCGCCGGGTCAGCAGTTCTATCTCAACCCGCACTGGACTTTTATGCAGGACTGGTCCCTGGACGGCCAGTATACCTGGGTGGGTGATCGTCGCCGGGCTCTTGACGATCCCCGTGATGACATTGATGATTATAGCCTGGTCAATCTGACCCTGCGGCGTAAAAATATTGCCAAATACTGGGACGTGGCCTTGGCGGTGCGCAATGTTTTTGATGAGATCGGTCGTATTCCCAGTCCATATGCCCCCGGAGTGCCTGAGGGTGCCTATGTACCCAACGACTACCCCATGGAAGGTCGGGCGGTGTGGGGTGAGGTGAGATACTCTTTTTAATTATGAATTGAGAATGACGAATGACGAATTACGAATTGAAGGTTATCTCCTAATCAGTTAAACATACGAATATTCGTAATTCGTATGTTTCTGATTCGTATTTTTCCAACGGTGGTTTTTATTTTATCTATTCTCCGCAATAGAACCGCGAAAAAACCGTCGCCCCTTCGCCGGCCTTATTTCCGAAGCAACAAGGCTCTCCGGTGTTGGAGCTTGGTTTTTTGGCTGGCCCTGCTTTGCCCTGTCCTGAGTACTTCTCTCGCCGGTTTCTCCCTGCCGTCTTTGACTTTGGCCAATGCGATGCAGTCCCGGGAGGTCCCCCGCGAATACCAACTCAAGGCCATCTATCTTTATAATTTCCTGAACTTTGTGTACTGGCCCCTTGAAAAATGTGATCCGCCCGGGGTGATGCCCAGGGAAATTGCCGTGATCGGTCACTCCCCTTTCGGTGACGCCCTCCAGGCCCTAAAGCATAAACTCCATAAAGCCGGAACCCCACTGGATGTTATTTACCTGGGCTCATATCATAAGGGGATGGATCTCTCCGGCTGCCGGCTCTTATTTGTCTGCGACTCAGAAAAACAAAATTTCGAGACGATCATCGCCAGCGTGGCTGGGAAGCCAGTTCTCACGGTTGGCGACTCGGAAGAGTTTGTGGAAGCAGGCGGCATGATCACCCTGATCTCCCGGCAGAACAAGGTTCGGTGGATCATTAATCGAATGCATACCCGGGAAGCCGGGTTGCAGATGAAAGCCAAATTGCTCGATATCGCCGTCAAGGTGGTTGAGTAGAATTTGGAATTCCCAGATTCATAATTATACAACTATGTTTCAATTAAAGAACCTCTCCATACGAAAGAAACTCAGCCTGATCCTGATGGGCGTCTGCACCATTGCTGTGCTTTTGTCCAGTGTGGCCTTTTATGCCCTGGTTCTGGAGCAGCACCGGCAGACCTACCGGAATGAAATCATGAGCCTGGCCCAGGTCATCGGCTATAACTGCCAGGCCTCGCTGGCCTTTGTTATCCGGGAAGATGCCGAAAAAGTCATGGGTTCCCTGGCCAATCACCCCTCGGTAATTGCCGCTCGAATTAACGCCAGCAACGGCGAATTGTTCGCTTCATACGGACTGAGCCCGTGGCCAATTCCGCAGACCTTCAGCGCCCCGGATGGTTCCGATGGTCTTACAACTAGCAGGGAATATCTGGTGATCCATCAGAAAATCATGATGGACGACTTGAACATCGGCACCGTCTGGCTGGTTGACGATCAGCGCAATATCCGCACCTTTAAAAACATGGCTCTCATCATCCTGCTCACGGTTGTGGGGGTGACCCTGTTCCTAACCTTTCTGCTGGCCTCAAGGCTTTGTGCGATTTTGACCCGACCGATCAGCGAACTGGCCCTCCTTTCCGAGCAGATTTCTAAAAACCAGGACTATTCGATGCGGGCAACCGTCCATGGCACCGATGAAATCGGTTATCTGGCTCAGGCCTACAATAAGATGCTGAGTCAGATTGAAAAAAACAACCATGACCTGCTGAAGAGCGAACAGCGGTTTCGCTCCCTGATCAACCAAGCCGTTGATTCATTTCTGTTTCATGATTTTGATGGTCGGTTGATTGATGCCAACCAACGGGCCTGTGACAGTCTGGGATATCAAAAAGAGGAACTGCTCGGGATGACCATGAGCGACCTTGATGCCGGGACCAGTCTTGAGCAGTATCGCAATGATTACTGGAACAACCTGTTCCCCGAGTCATCTCTCACCGTGACCAGTGTATACCGCCGAAAGGACGGCTCGACCTTCCCGGTGGAAATGCGACTGGGCTTGCTGGATCTGGATAACGAAAAGTTTATTATGGTCTTGGCCCGTGATATCAGTGCACGACTGGAGGCGGATCGGGAAAAAGAGGAGATGCAGGACCACCTGAAGCAGGCCCAGAAAATGGAGTCCATCGGCACCCTGGCCGGGGGCATAGCCCATGATTTCAATAATATCCTCACTGCAATCATGGGCTACACCGAACTGGCAAGACTGAAGGTGGAAGAAGGAACTGAACTTGCCGATGACCTACGGCAGGTGTATAAGGCCTCTAAACGGGCCACGGAACTGATCAAGCAGATTCTCACCTTCAGTCGTCGGCATGAGCAGGAGGTCGAACCGTTACAGATTTCACTGATCGTTAAAGAGGCTTTGAAACTCCTCCGCTCCTCCATCCCCTCCACCATTGAGATCAAGCAGGACATTGTCTCCGAGGCCTTGGTCATGGCAGACCCGACCCAGATCCACCAACTGGTCATGAACCTTAGTACCAATGCCTATCACGCCATGCAGGAGACGGGCGGGGTTCTGATGGTCTCTTTACGTGAAACGATTATTGACCGCGATGGAATCAATGGGGTTGATCTGCCGCCCGGACAGTATGTTACTCTTGAGATACGCGATACCGGTTCCGGAATGTCTGAAGAGACCAGGGCCAAGATTTTCGAACCCTATTTCACCACCAAGGAACAGGGAAAAGGAACCGGGCTCGGTCTGGCCGTAGTCCATGGTATTGTCGAGAACCATCAGGGACGAATCACCGTGGAGAGTGCTCCTGGTGGTGGCACGACCTTTGTTGTTTACCTACCGACCATTATCACCCAAGAGATCCCCGAAACTGTTCAGCTGGCAATTCCACTCGAAGCCAAGGGCAGCGAGCGGATTATGGTGGTTGATGATGAGGAGCATATCCGCAACTTTATGCTGAAGATTCTTACCAGTTGCGGCTATCAGGTTGGGGTATTCACCAATGGCCATGAGGCCTGGGAGGTTTATTCAAAAGCACCGGATCAATGGGACCTGCTCATTACCGACCAGACCATGCCGTTGATGACCGGAGCCAAACTGGCCGAACAGGTCATAGGACTACGCCCCGGGATGCCGATCATTCTCTGTACCGGCTATAGTGAGATGATCAACGCGGAAAAGGCCAGGGCAATGGGGATCGCCGTATATCTCCAGAAGCCGGTCATCGTCAATGAACTTTTTCGGCATATCCGGGGGGCTCTGAATCAAACGAAAAAGTAAGCGGTGGGCACTCTCAGACTATCCTTCATATTTACCATCCTTAAAAGCACCGGCATAGGTACTCCCGTCAGGATGGGTCAACGTTCCTTGCCCGTCATATTTACCCTGTTTAAAGTCACCATCATAGATACTCCCATCGGGGAAGGTTAAGGTGCCTCTCCCAAAATACCAACCATCCTTGAATTCACCGACATATTTAAAACCATCAGAACTGGTAATGGTTCCAGAGCCATCATATTTGCCATTCTTAAATCCACCATCATATTTCAAACAATTCGGGACTTCATACGTTCCGGTTCCATCATATCTACCAGCTATAAAATCACCTTCATATTTACTCCCATCAGGATAGACCATGGAACCATAGCCGGATGGCTTACCATCCTTGAAATCGCCATCATATTTACTCCCGTCAGGATGGACCAAAGAGCCATAACCGGATGGCTTACCATCATCTAGATCGCCATCATATTTACTCCCATCAGGATAGGTTAAAGAGCCATAGCCTGATGCTTCACCTCCCTCAAGATTTCCCGCCATATCTGATCCCATCAATGAATATTCAAGTTTTATGCCCAACAGAATGCTAAATAAAGGCCCCTGTGCCCTTGCTGAAAAACAGAACCCGATTCCGTTCCCGAACCGGGAGGTCCGTTTTCAATAGAACACCTTCGAGGTTGAATATAGGGCGGTTAATAAACTCGCTCCACATTGAGTAAAAGGAGCCTGGGACGACAAAGTCTTCTGGCCTGAGGGCTGATTTGCGCCTGTTTCAACGGGCCGACCCACTTTCTATCAAGGTAAAGAGTTCGGTGTCTTCCCTGGTAATTCGAGCTTGAAGAACAGTGAAGAAATGCTCTGTTTCAGACGCAAAACCCTCCCGATCTTGCGTAATGGCCCCTGTTGTCGACCATTTCTCTTCGTAATCCAAGAAAGCCTTCAGGACACTACCGAATTCTCGGGCAAATGCAGTGGCGGTATTGCGGATTTGTTCTTTATTGTTCTTGGCCAAGAGAGGATAGAGGATTTCATCTTCGAGTTTTAAATGTAATTCAAGCTGAAGTCTAAATTTGCTAAGATTTGCTCGGATGGCATCTGGATCAACTGCAGAACTCGGGTCGCCAGCCTGTGCTTTGATTTTTGCGGCCAGACCAAGGATATCCTTATGTTGATTTTGCATGTTTTTGAATACATTAATTTGTAACATCTCTTCCTCCTTACGAGAAAATTGACAAAAGAAAAATAGCCCACACAAATGGAGATATAGGCCGAGGGATGCTTCTACATACCAACCATATGCTTGTGCTTATTTTTTTCACACGACTTGATCTTTGCCAAAAATCCTCATTTATGGACAGACCCTATTTAACTGAATCTATTTTTTGTTTGGTCAAAAACTATACCGACATTATTTGTGGGTTCCATCAATCCTGAGGGCTAAACAACCTGGGAGCGCAGGTGGTGAAAGAGTTGCTCTAATGTTCCGGGGTACTCCTCCTGGGCCTGCTGAAGTTTGGCTGCAACTATCCGCTTCCTTTCTTCGTCTAATAAATCATCTAGATATTGGAAATAGCCGATTCGTTTTCCCATTATATAGGTAAGTTGGTCTTTTTCTGTAAGACTTAAAAAACGGTCCATTATTGCCAGCAGTTTGGGCTTATCTTCGGGGAGCTGGCCCCGCGCTTCCATGAGCAGGTCGACCCCATGATGGTTTGCATAAAAACTGGTGATACCTTCCAAGGTATCAATGAGCAGCCGCTGTTCTTCAATAATATTCTTTTCGGTCTGGAGTTGATACTCCTGAGCGAGCATCTGTTTCTCCAGTCCTGAACCTTTTTTGACACCAATGGTCAAGACCCTGATAAAATCAGGATCAATCTTGTTTAAGGCCCTCGCGGTGTCAAGCGCATGCTCCTGCCAATGGCTTGTGCCACCGAGACCCAGGATGATAAATTCAGAAATTTTCATCCCCGCACTTTTGGCCATCAGGGATGATTCAATAATTTCCGCTGAGTTGACTCCTTTATTGATTTTCTTGAGCACCTGGTCACAACCTGACTCCATACCGCAGTAAAGCTGGTTCAGTCCGGCATCGCAGATCTCCTGGATCTCCTGACGACTTTTTCTCATCATGGTCTGGGCCCGGCCATAGCTACTGATACTTTTAAGACCCGGGAAATGCTGCTTCAAAAAATTGAGGATTTCGATGAGGTCGGCAGTCTTCATGAAAAAGCTGTCGCCATCCTGCAGAAAGCACGAATTAAAGGTCCGGCCAGCATAGAATTGGGCAGCAGCGACAATATCCTTTTTGATGTCTTCAACCGTTCTCATGGAAAAACGCATGCCTTGATAATTGACACAAAACTCGCATTTATTCCACGGGCACCCTCTGGTGGTGCGGATTAAAAGACTGTTGCGCTCATCGACCGGACGAATGGGACCTAATTCAAAAGGATACTCTTCCATCATTTCAATTCCTCTGCTTAAAATAAGCGAAAATCAAAACGGCTCCATTCACAAGGAGAATGAAGCCGTCAGAACTTTTTTACCCGGAGAGGTATCTCCCGCAAGAGCAAACTTACTTCACCCCCAGCAACTCCACATCAAAAATCAGATCGGCGTTGGGCGGGATGACCCGGCCAGCACCTCGGGCCCCATAACCCAGGGCCGCGGGAATATAGAGGGTACGCTTGCCGCCGATTTTCATCCCGGCAACGCCCTCGTCCCAGCCCTTGATCACCCGACCGGCGCCCAAAGGAAAATCAAAAGACTGGCCCCGATCCACCGAACTGTCGAACTTGGCGCCCTTGGCATCCTTATCGTTCAGCCAGCCGGTGTAATGAACCTCAACCGTCTTTCCGGCCGTAGCCTCAGCCCCGCTGCCCACCTGGTGATCTTCATACCTGAGTCCCGAATCCGTAGTGACCATCCCACCCATTGCCTCTGCTGCGCACATAACAACCCCCATCATAAGTAAAAGAATAATTCGCTTCATCCGACCTCCAGAATACAAATGTTTTTTAAAATTAATTCAACCAATCCCATGTAACACTATCGAACCATCTCTCTAAACCGACTCTCAATGGCGGTAATCTGTTCAATGAGGATCAAGGCATCAAAATACTCCTTGCCCTCCAGTTTTTCCAGATGAACCAGATGATTCCCCACCTCCTTGACCAGGCCGGTGAATACATTGCCGGAGTCAAGGGTGATGGTGATCTTCTTTCCGACATACATCTTCAGATTATCGACCATACCCGCATTGACATTAAAGGCAGCATCCTTAACCGGGACAACCGTCGGGGCGGCCTTGGCCTCACCTGTCAGCATCAAAACAGCAGGCCAGACCAATAAAGCCAAAACGATTTTCAATAGAATTACGTTCAACCCATTTTTATTCATCATTGCTTTTCTCCTGATAAAATGAACATCCCCTGCCGGTTTCATTGCTCGGACCGACCAGATCCAATGGTACCAAAATTCGGAAGAAGAAATAAACCAGAAAATGGCTACTATCCATCCGGAAACAATCCCAGGAATCTCAGCTTCACGCACCTGGTACCGGAAAGACCCGGGGTACCCCGTTGGCGCCCTGCTCCACCACCATGGAACAGCCGTAGCATTGGGCCAACCGCTCTTCGGTCAACACTTGCTGCGGCGGCCCTGCCGCCCTGATCCGCCCTCCCTGGAGAAGTATCAGACGGTCCCCATAGATGGCGCCCAGGTTCAAATCGTGGGAGACCATCACCACGGTGACCCCCTGCTCGCGGCGCAACCGTTCCATCAGATCAAGGATCTTGACCTGATGGGCCGGATCAAGGGCGGCGGTTGGTTCATCCAAAAGGATCAACCGGGGCTCCTGGCAGATGGCCCGGGCAATAATCACTCGCTGCCTTTCGCCACCGCTCAATTCAGCCAGCAGCCGATCGGCCAGATGATCCACCCCGGTGAAGGCCATGGCCCGGCGGGCCAGGGCCAGATCGCCCTCCCCTTCAAAGCCCAGCAAGCCGAGATGGGGGGAACGGCCCATCAGGACCGTTTCAGCAACAGTAAAGGGGAAATCGGTTGGGGTGGCCTGGGGAACCATGGCCATAAGAAGGGCCAATTGACGTCTGGAATATTCCGCCAACGGTCTCCCGAACAGCGAGATGTTACCGGTCGACGGCAGCAGCCCGGCGATGGCCCGGAGCAAGGTGGTTTTCCCGGTGCCGTTAGGTCCGATAATGACTACGAATTCGCCCTGGGCAATGGTCAAATCAAGCTCGGCCAGAATGGAATTCCGACCAAAGGCCACCGAGAGATTGGAGATCGAGACTGCCGTCATCGATTGGCCCGCCAGAGCAGAAAAATAAAGAGCGGCGCCCCGATCATCGCGGTAACGATCCCCACCGGCATCTCACCCGTGGCAGGAAGGGTCCGGGCGAGAAGATCACAGACCACCAGAAAGGAGGCCCCGGTCAGAATGGAAGCAGGGACCAGCAAGCGGTGGTCCGGGCCGATCAGGAGCCGCAGCACGTGGGGAATCACCAGCCCGACAAAGCCGATCAACCCGGATTGACAGACCGCTACCGCCACCATGAAGGTGGTGGCAATGAGTAAGAGTACGGTAACCCTTCGGACATTAACCCCCATGGCCGCCGCATTTTCCCGCCCGGTCAGGAGCAGGTTCATGGGTCGGGCCAGGAGAAAAATCAGGCAGAAACTGGGCAGAACCGTCAGCAGGATCGGCAGTTGCTCCCGGGTGGAGGTGGAAAGATCCCCCATCAACCAGAATAGAATATGATGCACCTCAGCGCTTCGAGAGATGGAGATGAGAAACATGATCATCGCCCCACAAAAGGCGTTCATCATCACCCCTCCCAGGAGCAGAGAATCACGGTTGATCACCTCCCGCCGCCGGGCCGCCGGAATGAGGACCAGCATCAAGGTCACCATGCTCCCGGCAAAGGCGGCCAGGGCCACCCCGGGAAAGGGCGAAAATCCCGCCAGCATGGCAAGAATGGCACCAATGGCCGAGCCCCCGGAAACACCGAGGATATAGGGCTCGGCCAGGGGATTTCTAAGGAGCGCCTGAAAGACCAATCCACCCAGGGCCAGGGTGGCGCCGACCACCGCCGCCAGGAACACTCGGGGAATCCGGATCTCCCGGATAATCACCGCCGAGACCTGGGAGATTTCGGCCCGACCGGTAAAGAGGTCAAAGGTATCCCGGAAACCGGTGACGGACGACCCCACTGAGATGCCGGCCCAGGCGGCCAGGACCAGGAGGCCCAGACCAACCAACAGGACCATCAGGAGCCTGGCGGAAAGAGAGTGACGGTCACCGGTCATCAACTTCACCAAAGAGTTCAGGATGAATGATTTCGGCAAACCGTTCCAGACCCTCCACCAGCCGGGGGGTGGGTCGGTCAATGAGATCGGCCTCCACCACATGGACTCGCCCATCCCGGACCGCCGGAATCTGGGGCCACCGAAGCCAGCCCCCTTTAAGATCCTCCACGGAATACCCCCCGGCCATGGAGGCGACAATGGCCACCTGGGGGGCCAGGGTGATAATCTCTTCCCAATTATACCGGGGATAGGCAACCCCGGCTTTCACCGCCAGATTCCGACCACCGGCCAGGGAGATCAGTTCATCAATAAAGGTGCCGAGGCCAGCCGAAATGATCGGGGCTGCATCGATCTGAAAAAAAACCCCGGGCCGCTCAGGGGTTCCGGCAACCAGGCGGTTTATCCTGGCAATCCGACTCCGCATGTCGCTGGTGATCGCGGTCGCCCGATCCTTGGCCCCCAGCAGAGCCCCCAACCGTTCAACCACCTCGGCGATTCCGGCCAAATCATGGGGGTCAATCACATAGACGGGAATACCCAGAGCCTCGATCCGCTGGACCACGGACAGAGGGTTGCCATCCTTGATGCCAAGGCAAAGATCAGGTTTCAAGGCGATGATCTTTTCAAGATCGAGTTTAACGTAGGAGCCAACCCGAGGCAGGTCCCGGGCCGGAGGCGGCTCATTACTGTACTGGGTGGCCCCGACCAACCGATCCTCCCGACCGATGGCATAGACTATCTCGGTTAAACTTGGGGCAAGGGATACCACCCGGCGGGGAAAATCAGGCACCTCAACCGAACGACCGGCCTGGTCAATCACGGTTGCCGCCCAAGCCCCTCCCGGCAGCGAAAGGGCAATGGCTAGAATCAGTCCGTAGATGGCTTGAATGATAAATCTCATCAGCACGGGTCCCATCTATCTCATTTAAGTTCAAAACGAACCGGCACCAGAACCGGCATGGCCACAGCCCTCCCGTTCTTGGTCCCTGGTTCAAATCGCCAGTCACGCACGGCATTCATGGCGGCCCGATCCAGCAGATCATGGCCGCTCGATTGGTGAAGCCGGATTTGGGCCACCCCGCCATCCACTCCAACCCTGACTTCCAGCACCACAGTCCCCTGCTGCCGCCGTTTCCTGGCCTTACCCGGATAAACCGGGGGAGGATTATGCTGGTAAAGGGGCCGGGCCTCACGGATTATTTCAGTTGGAGCAACCCCACCGGGAACAGCCTCTGCGGTTTCCGCCTCCTTGAGAATCGATACAACCTCCTGGGCAGAACCAATTATGGGGACTACAGGAGGAGCAGGAACAATGGTTGCCACGGACACCGGTTGGGGCGGGATCCTCAACGGCTGCGGTGATGGAATCTCCCGCACCACCGTCCGAACCTCCGGCAAAACCTGGGGAGAGAGCGGCTCCGTCACCCTTGGTTTTACCGGCGCCAACTCCTCCCTGGGCAACGGCACGGGCAGCGATGGCCGCGCCACCAGGGTAAAGCTTACCTTTTTCCGAACCTCAGGTAATCGCCCCCGCTGTCCGCGCGGGGCTGGGGTCAACGCCAGTAAGGCGCCATGGATAGCCAGCGACAGAACCAGGGCCACGACGATTCGATATCTACTCGCGGTCCACATCGGCCTGTAGAGAAATCCGGGTCAGCCCCGCTTGGTGAATCCCGTCAAGAACCGCAAAAAGGGTCTGGTAATCGATACCCTTATCAGCAAAGAGCAATACCCCAGGTTCCATCCCGCCATTTTCGCCCAGGGCTGCAATCCCTATGGAGAGCTCCGTGGTCAAATCGGCCAGGGAGACCTCATGATCGTCAACCAGAATCCGACTTTCCCCAAGGCTATCCGCCTGGATGGTCACCGAAAGAATCATCTCCCGGGTGGTCTGGGCAGTGGCTGAAGAAGGGAGTTCCACCGGCAATCCATGATGGACCGCCATTGAGAGCATGGCATAGATGAAGAAGACCAGCAGCAAAAAGACGATATCGATCAGGGGGATCATCTCAATCCGAGCCCGGGCCCTCACCGGCATGGTCACTTTCATTGGGGCCGCTCCTCCCCGTTCTGACCGGATAAGAGTTTCTCGTAGACGATTTCCAGACTGGTGGCATACTGCTCAATAGTATGGGCCGCATTATTGACCCGGGACTGAAAATAGTTGAACGGAAACACCGAAACGATAGCGATGCTAAGCCCCCCCGCCGTCGTGATCAGCGCCTGGGCAATCCCGCCAGTCACCGCCCGGGGATCGTCGATACCGGCGGCCCCCAGAATCTCAAATGAAGAGATGATCCCGATCACCGTCCCCAGGATACCCAACAACGGGGCCACGGTGATCATGGTGTCCAGCACCCCCATGAACCGGCTCATCCGCTTCAACTGGTCGGTGGCAGCTGCCTCCATGGCCCGGCTTAACGAAAACTCCCGATGGACAATGCCGGTGACCAGAATCCGGATCACAAAATCCTGACTGTTCTGGACCTTATCCCGGACCATCTCCCAATCCCCCTGTCGGCACAACTCCAAAACCTCATCCATGAGGGGCCGGTTCCGCCGCAGATCAATAGTGATCCAGAACAGCAGCCGCTCAATGGTTACAAAGAGGACCAGCAGGGAACAGACCAGCAAGGCGTACATCAAAGGGCCGCCGTTTTTGAATATTTCGATCATATTAGGAACCGTTCGATTGGTTGTATTGGTTGTATTGGTTGTAATTGGTTGTATTGGTTGACTGCCAAGGAGCAACAACCTTAACCAATTTAACGAATCAAACCAATTCAACTAATTCAACTGCTTTAAAAGCATACCCGTCGTGAGTCAGAATGTCACCAAAACGGACCGGGACAGGACTGGAAAAAATGGGGCCATCGGTCACCACGGTATGGAACTCGCCCTCTTCGCCGCAGGCATCAACCCCGGCCCTTTCCAGGTCGTCAATGGTTTGGGCATCCATAGTTCGACCGAGGAATTTCGGGGAAAGCCGGGTGATATTGACCACCACAATCGTAGCGAAAAACCCAGCCGCTAGAAATTCGGCCAGCAGTTCCCGGCGGCCCTGCAGCCAGAGAGGCAGATGAGGGGTCACCCCAGCCACCGCACAGACCCGCTCCACCCACTCCCGATGGGGTGGCAGATCGATATCACCGAACACCCCATGGTCCAGCCCCGCCGCCTTCAACTCAGCCAAGGCAGCCAGAAAGACCTCCTCATAGGTATTCCAGGTCGCCGCTCGGGTCATCAGGGGTAATCCCAAGGCCTCAGCCTGGGCCTTAAGCACGGCAAGCGGCAGCCCGTGGGAACGGCTCCGGGCGCCATCCTCCACCATCATGGTCAAGAGGGCGGCCGGGAATGCCCCGGCCGCCTGTGCTTTATACAGGGCCAAACAAGAATCCTTCCCGCCGCTCCAGGAGCCAAAAAACCGCGCGGTCCGAAGGGAGGTATCGGATAGCGCTGTTTTTTTCAGTGCTCCCACACCCTTTCCGGTCAACTTAGTATTCATAACCGAGGGAGACATACAGGCTCCTTCCAGTTCCTGGATAGGCCCCATACAATCGGGATCCGGTCCCATCGACAAAGGATCCCACATAGGTGTCATACTCTTCATCCAGGAGATTATTGGCGTCGATCCCGATCAGATAATGCTCAAACAACCGCTGCTCAATCTTAAGATCGGCGGTAACATAGGCCTCCAGGGTGTCGGTTGGAACAGTATCACTGGTTGACCGATAGAACTCCCGTTCACTGACATAGCGGCCAACCAGGGTGGCGGTTGTCCCCTGCTCGCCATGCCAGGTCAAGCGGGTCTTGATCCGGTCCTGGGCCATATACTGGGCATCACGCCAAACCCCGGGGGCGGTTTCTTCTCGAGCCTCAGTCCGGGTATAGGAAAGGCCCACAGTGAAACCGGCCGGAGCCTGCATTTCCAGTCCGGCCTCCCAGCCCGACCCCTCACCACTGTTCAGATTAGTCGGGGTCCACTTGTTTCCATACGGTCCGGGGAAGGCCGGGTTCTCGGCCCAGGTGATCTTCCCGTCGATATTCCAATCGAAATAGCCAAGGGTGGCAAAGATCCGACCGTCCAGCAGACTCTGTTCGATGGTGGCATCGGAGTGCCAACCGGTTTGGGGCGAAAGATCGGGATTCCCGCGGACAAAATCATCCTCCGGCCAGAAGAGATCATTGGGGGTCGGGGCCTTGAAGAACTTGCCATGGTTGATCTTGATGGCGGTTTCCGGAAGTGGGTTGACCACCAGGCCATAGCGGGGAATGTTTTCTGAACCAAAGGTTGAATGGTTCTCATGGCGAATCCCGGCAAAAAACTTCACCAACTCAATCGGCCGATACTGGGCCTCAAGAAAGGTGCCGTTGGTCTGGAGCGAAGCTGACGTGGCGGCACCGGCTTGGACCGCACCGCTGGTGTCCAGAGGAAGGGAACCGGACTCCCAATCCAAATGACGGTAATCGACCCCAACGAGCACGGTCAGATCCGTTCGGGGGTTGATCTCCAGGTCACCCTCAATCCCGGCAACCTTGTTGGTCACGATGGACTCGAGCCCGGCGCCGGCGACCTCGGTCCAACCGTCCGCATTGTATCGCGCGGTATTGATCGACTGGTTATAGAGATAATCAGCCTGCAGGCTCAGTTTGAAACGGGGATCGGGGCGACTGGTAATTTTGGCGACCAGACTGCCGTCGGTTGATTCCCCCTGATCCATGGTGCTGGCCGACTCAACCGAATAAAAACGCTCTCCACCAACAAAGTGATCGGTAGTCCCCGCTGGCGGTCTGATCCCGGGAACCCCGAAGGAACGATCGACATAACTGCCGAAGAGGCTCGCCTCAACGATCTCACCCTTGTCAAAGAGCAGATTCAAGGAAACATCGTTCTGATCCAGGTCACTGTTGTCCCGCTCCCCTTCGGTCTCATTATGACCAGCCGTCAGGTAATAGCCCAGAGTCTCGGTGAGGAACAGACCCTGCTCCAAGGAAAGACGAGCGGTGGCGTCGGTGCCGTATCCGGCCCGGACTATCGCCGTTGGAGCCTCCCGCTCCGGTCGTTTGGTAAAGATATTGACCGTCCCGGCCAGGGCCCCGGAGCCATACAGCAATGACCCGGCCCCTTTGACCACTTCGATGCCCCCAATGGCGGCCATGGGTACAGTGCCAAGATCGGCCCGGCCCAGGGAAGGGGAATTGATCCGACTACCGTTTAAGAGCACCTGGGTCTCATCAGAGTCCATCCCCCGAATCTGAATCTCCTGGGCAGCGCCACCATAGTTACCTCGGCTCCGCCAATCAATTCCCGGCTCACCGGCCAGGAGTTGACCCACATTTTCAGCCGGGGTCTCAGCCACAGTCACCTCATCGATGATCACCATCGGATTAGCCACATCCCGGCGGGCCTCAGCGGTCTTGGTGGCAGTGACCACCACCTCTTCCATGGTGGCAATACTTCCCGGAGTCGTCGGCTCGGCCCCGAAGGCCGGAATCGTTAAAGCTAAGGGAATCATGGGTACTAAAACCAGATACTTCTTCATACTGCTCCTCCATCTCATTGGTGAAATCCTGAGCCCGAGGCAAAAAAAATCCCCGGACCGAAAATAAATTTCGATCCGGGGATGTCCCATTCTATCCGCAAGATCCTTTTGACCCGCCCCTGGTCCACGGGGGCCTGTCCTTTTTCATTCAGGCAGGTCTTCTGACTCCCGGATCACCCCTCGGTCGGGCCTTCCCATCTTAACTTCAGACAGTGGCATCATCCGACTTCGGTCCCCGGTCACAGCGGCGGGCCCGCCCCCGATTTTCACGGGGTTCCCTTTTACGCCCTTCCGGGCGCCTGAACGAAGTTGATTTTATACCGCCTCCAAGACGATCCGTCAAGGGGGAGAGAATGAACAAAATTGAGGTGACGGTCCCCGGCAAATATGGTTAAAATGGAACCATCCAGCTGCACTCCATCTGCGTCCAATTCGGTCTTCCAGCATACCGAATATGTATAGCTGAAAGACCGAATCGTACACATCTGAAGCACATCCGGAGTCTACGCTTACCTAAAAAGTTCCATTCCGGCGGATTTGCTCGTTACCGGTATTATGCTGGATAGTTACGTTAAAAGTTGATATTCGGGAACAGTTAATTTTCTTTCCTTCACCGCTATTTAATGATAAAAATTGTATCCGTAAAGTTGTTAAAACTGTTTTTACCCACCATCGATCCCGGTATTTTATTGAGAGGAGTCGTTCCCCCCAATAAATACCCCAACCTTTTTTAAAAACTTAAACCAAGGAGCTACATATGGATCCCGATCAGATCATGGAAAACCTGTCAAAAGAACTCGGAGTTGCAGTCAAGGCCCTGGGTAAGGCCAAAACCCTGGAGGACAAGGTCGCCTACAGCCAGGTGGTCAGAAATCTCAGCGAATCCCTCGGGGTTTTTTTGGGTCTCGCTGGGGACATGATGGAATTTAACGATGAAGACCCCTTCCTCGATGAAGATTGATCCATGATTGAGCACAAAGACCCTGTTCACTATAAAGTCCTGCACCCCGGCAGGATTCAAAACAAGCCAAGACGCCATAAAACAGTCGGGCGCACCAGCTGGTGCACAGGTTGAACATTTCCCTATATCCAGGAGAGAATGGCCCCCGAAGCCATTCTCTCAAATTCATTACCTTGACAAATCATCTCTTCCACTTGCCGATGCCCCTGCTTGCGCAAGCAAAGGAGAGACCACAACTTGTTTGATAATATTATTTTACGACCACTACGTTCCCCTGTTGTTCTCCTGCATGCAATCATTTCGATTGCTTTGCTCCTGGCAATATCCTGCTCAATAGCCTTTGCCGTGGGAGAGGATACCCGGGTGGTCATCCTCAACTCAGATATGAGTATTGACGGCCGCTACATGTCGGCTCAGACCAGCTTCATATCCGGTCTTCCCTCTCTCCCTGCCGACAATCTCAAGGCCTTTGACCTGGGGAAAAAATGGTTCGATCACTCCGGCATGGCCCGCGACATTGCCGCCTTTGATGCTGATTTCATCTACTGCATCGGCTCTGACGCCTACAAAATGGGGCTTTCAGTCCCAGGCAATCACACCCTTATTTTTTCCTCCCTGATCAACTGGCGCAGACTTCCCTTCGGAGAAAAAACCTATGGCATTGCCAACGAGGTCGCACCAGGTGATCAATTGCAGATTTTTCAGGAACTAGTACCCCAGCTGCACACCATCGGAATTCTCTACAGTTCAATGTTTAACCGTGAATACGTCGAAGTTGCGATCAAGGCCGCCGCAGAAAGGGGAATACGCCTAATCCCCATTGAGATTAAAGCGAAGGGAGAAAGCCGGGAGGCTATATTCAAAAACTTTGCTCAGCTTGATGCCCTATGGCTGATCGCCGATCCCCTGGCAATCTCCAGTTTCCAGGACATCGATTTTATATTTGCCCAGAGCGCTCTCCTTAAGAAACCGGTCTTTGCCTGGCAGGGCAGTCTAATCAGGCACGGCGCCATTATTACCGTTGAACCTAACACCGCCGCCATCGGCCACCAGGCGGCCCAGATAATCAAGAAACTCAACGCAGAAGGAAAAATTACAGAAAAGGTTCAGGCACCCTCGAAAAACACAATCACCATCAATGTGACCAGGGCTGAAGAACTTGGGATTCGCCTCAACACCCCTAAAATCAGTTCAGGTTTTCAAATTCATTAAATGAACAATCCACGCGAAAATAACCACGTTCACCCGGATCCTGTCCCGGAGCATTCCTTTGAACCCTCTCGGTATCGACCATTCAATATCCGCTGGGGGCTTAAAAACAAACTCCTGCTGGTGATGATCGGCTTCGTCGTTCTCTTGTCGGCGGTTCAGACCACGATCAACATCTTCCGGGAACGTCAGCTGATCAGGCAGGAATATAGCCAGCGGATCGATATTTTAAAGGAATCCCTGCGTTTTCGGGCCCTCGGGATGTCAGACACCCTGGCCCGCTTCTCGGAAAGCAATCTGGCCCGTTTTGAATTAAAAAATATTTCGACCTTATTATCCACCACGGTTGAGAGTAATGAAGAACTTTCCTACGCCATTCTGATGGATAGTTCCGGGGCACCAATTTTCATGACCAAGGACATCCCGAAACAGATCCTTTCAGAAGAGGTAAACCAGTTCAGCTCCGCCCAACGGACCCCAACGTCACAGGTTTATCAGTTTAAAGATGAAACCTATATTGAATATATTCTCCCGCTTGAGTATGACGAACTATTGTGGGGATGGCTCAGGCTGGGATTTTCTCAAGAGCTGATCAACCAGGAAATAGCTGGCATCACCACGGAATTATCCTCCATAACCCACTCGATAATCCTACAGGCCCTGCTCTCCAGCAGCTTGATTCTGGTCATCAGTATCTTCATTGTGCTGCTGCTCGCCAGACATCTGACCAAACCGATTGTCTCTTTAACCAACTCCGCCCAGGAACTGGCCACCGGCAATTTCGACTCCGCTAACACCCTCTCGATAAAAAGTAATGATGAAGTAGGTTTACTGGCGGACTCCTTTATCAATATGGCGAACCGCCTGAGGTTGGCCTCTCAAGCCCAACAGGAACATGGCAGAGAGCTGGAGGATCAGGTCAAGGAACGAACCAGGGAACTGGAAGAGGCCAAGCGGATTGCCGAGGAGGCAAACACCGCAAAGAGTGAATTTCTGGCCAATATGAGCCATGAAATCCGGACCCCGATGAATGGGATAATCGGCCTGACCAACATGTTGTTAAAATATCATCCGGCGTCCGACCACAACGGGTATTTGGGGATGATCAAACAATCTGCTGATCGATTACTCAAAATCATCAATGACATCCTCGATTTCTCCAAAATCAACGCCGGCAAACTCGAGCTGGAAACGATCACCTTTGACTTACAGCAAACCCTTGAACCCACCCTGCAACTCCTCTCTTTTCGGGCTCGAGAAAAAGAAATAAATCTCTATTGGGAGATCCCTTCCGATCTGCCGACACCGCTCGTTGGTGATCCCAACCGGATTGTCCAGGTGGTGATTAATCTGATCGACAATGCCATCAAGTTTACGCCTTCAACTGGTCAAATCAATCTCCTGGTCGATTCTGACCATCATCGACAGCAAGAGCTCTTGCTCCATTTCCGGATCAAAGATTCCGGAATCAGTATCAACCCAACCAAGATGACGAAAATCTTCGAGGCCTTCACGCAGGCTGACACCTCCCATTCCAGGAGGTATGGAGGTTCCGGGCTGGGACTCGCCATCTGCGCCGAACTGGTCAAATTGATGCATGGCGAGATCTGGGTCGAAAACAACCGGAATGAACATGGTGAAGGGGTCGGCAGCACATTCCACTTTACGGTAACGTGCCAGGAGACCGATCAAATCGTGCACAAGGGAGGACCACAAGATCCGCTCCGGTCCCAGATAAAACTGCCGGAAAAACTGAGTGTTCTGCTGGTCGACGATGAAGAAATCAACCGGATTCTGGTGGTGGGCCTCCTCCAACTGGAAGGATGGTCGGTTCATGAGGCGACCAACGGTCAACAAGCCCTCTCTGCCCTGGCTGAAAAAGACTTTGACCTGGTGCTGATGGATATCGAGATGCCTGGGATGGACGGTTTTGAGACCACCAGGCGAATCCGTGAGCAGGAGGATGACAATCACCATCTCATGGTTATTGCCATGACCGCCCATGCCGTCCAGGGATACCGGGAGAGATGCCTTGCCGCCGGGATGGACGACTACATAACCAAACCCTTTGAAATTAACGATTTACTCGAAACCATCGCCCAAAATTATCATTCAGCTTTATCACCGGAGATCTACCCCCAGTGACCCTAGGATTTTACCTATCCCAATGAGGGTGTCATGAATACCCCGGCTCCGGCAGATGGTCATACACTCTTCTTTTTTAGTGTGCGGTTTACAGTAGAAATAATGCCGCCGATACACTACAATTAAAACCTCCCAATTATCCGAGTAGCCGTGTCAATCCTTTCTGCAAAAGGATGAAAGAAACCATGCGACAATCATCCTCCCGTTCAACTTTTATTCCTAAGGGGCTCAGCAAGACCACCGGATTTTTTCTTGGATCATTGTGGGCTCTCTGCGGCGTTCTGCCGTCCTTTGCCGGGGTCAATCCGGATTCCCAAGCCACCGATTCCAGGCTGCTCTTAACCGAAGAACTCCAATGGCTCCAGGCCGAATCCATTGTTTATACGGCCTCACGTCGCGAACAGAATGTCGCCGATACTGCGGCGGCGGTCTTTATCATTACCCAGGAAGACCTGCGCCGTTCCGGGGTGACCAACATCCCCGATGCCCTGCGGATGGCGCCGGGGATTGAAGTTGCCCAGATCAATGCCAGCAACTGGGCCATCACGGCTCGCGGGCACAACGATCGTTTTGGTGACAAACTGCTGGTGCTCATGGATGGCCGGGTGCTCTACTCCCCCATTTTCACCGGAGTCATCTGGCATGAAAAGGATACCCTACTGGAAGATGTGGAGAGGATTGAAATCATCCGCGGGCCAGGAGCCGCTTTATGGGGCAGCAACGCGGTGAACGGCATCATCAACATTATCACCAAGAAATCCCAAGATACCCAGGGCGGCCTGGTCGTCGCTGGAGGAGGCTCCGAGGAACGCGGATTCGGAGCCTTTCGTTACGGCGGGAAAATCGGGGGAGACTGGGCCTATCGCGGCTATCTGAAATATTTTGATCGGGACAAGAGCTGGACACCCTCCGGAGAAGACCCCAACGACCAATGGAACACCGCCCAAGGCGGGTTCCGGATTGACGGCACCCCCAACACCCTCGATACCGTTACTCTCCAGGGCGACCTCTACGATGGTGAGGCCGGCAGCGCGGAAAATGCCTTCATTCCCCCATCAGCGAACCAAACCCATCGCGAAGTCGGCTACCAATATTCGGGGGGCAATATCCTGGCCCGCTGGAACCGGACCTGGTCCAAGGATACCGAGTTAACGGGGCAGTTCTATTTTGACCAGACCTTTGATGAATACCAGTACGATGACAAATTCAACATTCTGGTACGGACCTATGATTTTGATTTTCAACACCGTTTCCCGTTATTCGACCTCCATGGAATTACCTGGGGCGCCGCTTTTCGGGAGGTTGACGACCACTTTACCAACAGCGCCACCATCGCGGTGAATCCCACCGACAAGAGCAGCTCGACCTACAGCGGGTTTATTCAGGATGAGTTTTATCTGGTGGACGATGTTCTGAAATGTATCCTGGGAGCCAAAGCGGAACGGAATGACCTCACCAAATGGGAAATCCTGCCCAATGCCCGCCTGCTCTGGAAGGTCGACAACCGGAATACCCTATGGACCGCAGTTGCTAAATCGGTCCGGCTTCCCAACCGTTTCCACGCCGATGTGACGGACCTCTACTTTGATCCTCTGCCGGAGAACGCCCTGTACGAGGGCTCACCGGTCGCCTATTTTGTGGCCAAGGGCACCCACGATTTTGAGGCGGAGACCCTGCTCTCCTACGAGATCGGCTACCGGACCTACCCGTCAAACCAACTCCATCTTGACCTGACCGGCTTCTACTATGATTACGACAATCTGAGGAGCCTCGAACCCCATCTGGAGTCGACAACCCCGGTTACCACCGAAAACGGGACCTATCTGGCCATCCCCGTTCCGTCGGAAAACAAAAAATCCGGCCAGTCCTATGGGGTCGAACTCTCGGCGGAGTGGCAGGCCCTGCCGTCCTGGCGGCTCAGCGGATCCTACTCCTACCTGGAAGTGCTGCTACAGGTCGACGCCGACAGCATGGACCTCCGGGAAAGTTTTGACGCAAAATACCCCAAGCACCAGGTGAAAATCCAATCCTCCCTCGCCCTACCCATGGACACGGAATTCGACCTCTCGTTCCGTTACGTCGACGACATCGAACTCTACAACTATGACGGCTATCTTGAAATGGACACCCGCTTGGGCTGGCATCCCCTGCCGAACCTGGACCTTTCTTTAATTGGTCGGAATCTCCTCAACTCCAGCCACCCGGAATTCCGCGAAAACACCTTTTATACCGTGTCCTCTGAAGTTGAGCGAAGCGTTTACGGCAAAATGACCTGGAGGTGGTAAGATTGATGACCCCTTCATTGAAAGATTCAGAGTACTCAGGGAAGATTGCCGTGGCACCCTGCTCTAAATGAATCTCAATTTCTGACCGATGGTTCTCAATCCGTGCACACCTTCATGACACAAAACCTTCGCCCCTGGTTCCTGGTAATCATCGGCCTGGGCCTGAGCCTCCTTATCATTCAACCGCTGAACGGCTCCGATCTCTGGTGGCATCTCCATAGCGGCCTCTGGATGCTGGACCATCACCAGATTCTCCAGACCGACTATTGGTCTTTCAGCGAATATGGGAAAGACTGGCTCAATGTTTCCTGGTTCTTCCAGATCTTACTGGGGCTCGCCTACCAGGCCGGGGCAGAATGGGGTCTTCTCCTGCTCAAGTACCTTTTCACCTTCACCGGACTCCTGTTATTAATCAGAGCTGCAACCAGGGAACAGCACCCCGGATATTTCTTCCTCGCCTTCCTGATCTTGCTTCCTTCCATCCATGGCCACCTGTTCCTTCGATCATTGATCTACGAGTTCGCAGCCCTCAGCTACGTCATCTGGGTGAGCCAGAGACCCTTTAACCGGCGGCTGGGATTCTTTAGCCTGCTGGTCCTGATCGGCTGGGCAAATTCCCATGCCTCTATAGTGGTGGGGGCTTGCGCCCTTGCCCTGCAGGTTTGTATTGCCCAATGGCCGGCAGAAAAAGATCGCAAGGCATCACTGATCTTCGCCGGTCTCTTTCTCCTCACCCCCTTCCTCTCACCCCTGGGTTTTAAAATCCTGGATCTGCTCCTTATCCATGAGGAGAGTATGGGGTCGAGTTATTACATCGCGGAGTGGTACCACCTGACCTCATACCCACCGGCGCTCTGGTTACCCTTCCTGGCGGTGCTCGGCGGGTTCCTGGCAAAAAAGGTGCGATTGAGTCCGGCAGAGGGATTCCTGCTCCTCTTTTTCCTCTATTTTTCCATCCGCTCACAACGCTTCGAATTGGAATTTGCGACCCTGCTGTTGCGTCCTCTGGCGACCATAATCGGAAAAGCAGTCGAGACTGCCAAGGAAGCCAAAACCCCCACCCCGGCCCTCTTGCCACTATTGCTGATTGCTCTCCATCTCCTGGTCAACCGGGCTCAATTCCTGGACCTGCCCATTATCAAGGGGAGTGACTGGCCGATGGCCAGAGCCGAATTTCCGGTGATCACCTCTGGTCTGGCAAAGGCCATCGCCGATGATCTGGGACGACCTTTGCGGGTTATTAACGACTATGACTTCGGCGGCTATATTCCCTTTCGCACCCAAGGGAAAGTCCAGGTAATAATCGATGGCCGCATGTCCTCCCTGTTTCCGGAGGACTTACTCATGCTGCCCTATCGGGATAACCCGACCCTAGTGGATCAACTTGCCGACCGCTATGATGCTCAAGCCGTGATTCTGCAAATGGATCGTGCCGGATTATTACTTGGATCAGGCAATTGGACCCAGATCGGCTACGACCAGGCCAGCGTTCTCTACCTCCGCACGGAACTGGCCAAAGACATGAACCTCCCGGACATCAACTATAACCCCGCCGTCTATTCGAATCGTGCTCACCCCGGTCTCACCGAGCATATCGCCGCAACCGAACAGCTCTTGTCGTATGATCAATCAAATACCCTGGCGCTCAACCACTTGGCCTTGTTCAAATCCACCCAGGCCAAAACCACGCCGGAACGGGAAGAGGTCTACCGCCTGTTACGGCTATCCGATCAAACCAACCCCCATGACAGCTTTGCCAGGGCGACCCTTGCCTATCTATTGAGTGCTGAAATCACGAGCAATCGTGAAGCGTTGAAATCCTTCATCTCGACATTACCACCGCCCAACACCCTCTCCGATTCAATTCCAATCGATTATGACCTGACCTTTGCGGAAACCCTGATCAAGGTTGGGGCGGCCGAAATGGCTGAAGGGTATCTCTATCCCAAACAGTTCGTGCGACGAAGGAACCTGGATATCCAGGCCAAGACCTGGTGGTTGCGGGCCACGATGGACCTGAAGATCGGCACGTTCAAAAGAGCGAAACAGAACATTGAAATGGCCCGGTTACTCTATCCACCAGGGGATGATCATCAACAACAGTTGAATGCCATGGTAGAACAACTTTCCCCCAAGCACCAAGGGCCTCAACAATAAAGAAACAAAAGGGGATGGAGTAACCTCAACACCCTAAAATTACGCTTTTTTACACAGGTCCCCTTCCCCTTCAACTCAACAAAAACAGAGCATGACCATTTCCTCTCATCCTGACCCCAATAATACTCTTCCCGATTCCTGCGATGTCTTGATCATCGGGGCGGGTGTGGGTGGACTTACGGCTGGTGCGATTCTGGCAAAGGCCGGGCTCCATACGGTTATTCTGGAGGCTGCCAAACAGCCTGGAGGCTATCTGGCAGGATTCAAACGAAAAGGATTTAAGTTTGACACCTCAATTCACTGGCTGAGTCAGTGTGGACCCGGGGGATCAGTTCGAAATATCTTTAATCATATCGGCCATGGTATGCCGGAATGTCCGCAACTCCATCGAATTCATCGGTTTAAGGGGGATACTTTTGACTATACCCTCACCTCTGAACCTTTGGTTTTGCGTGATCAGTTGAGCCGTGATTTCCCTTCAGAGAGAGTCGGGATTACCCGTTTCTTTGATGATGCACGGAAACTGGGGGATCGGCTGGACCGGATGAATTATCGAGTTCAAAATATAGAATCAATGTCGCCGCTGGGAAAAGCAGTTTTCGGGATGAAAATGCTTGCTTGGGTCCTCCCTGTCCTCAGACACCTTCGATCGCCGGTTGATAAAGGCTTGGCGAACTATTTCAAGTCACAAGAACTTCGGGCAATCTTCAACAGTCAGGAAAGCTTCATGTCTGTGATTGTTCCAGTGGCCTGGGCCTTTACCAAAAACTTCCAGGCCGCGCCGACTGGAGGGAGCTCAACGATAATTCACTGGTTATGCTCCAAAATCGTTGCCAATGGTTCGCAAGTCATCCTGCGACAACGCGTCGAGAAAATCTTGATTGATGACCACAACACCGTTACCGGGGTTCTTTTGGCAGGGGGTCATAAAGTTTTTTCATCCTACATAATAGCGGCGTGTGATATCCAGGTGCTCTACAATAGGATGCTGCCGGAACAGGCCGTTCCTTCTTATGTCAAGAACGCTGTTAACCGCGCAGAGCTCCATGATTCGTGCTTCACTCTCTTTCTTGGACTCGATTGCGATCCAACCCTGCTTGGTTTTGGCGAAGAAGTCCTGAACCTGACCACGACCAACCCGAACCGAGCAGATCATGTGGGGGGCGATCCCCATCGCTCGATCATCATGGTGGTATCTTCTTCAGTTCGGGATCCCTCAATGGCCCCGCCCGGCAAAGGTTCAATTATGATTCAGTGTCCCGCCAGCATGGGGTATATGGCCAATTGGGCTACTGAAGACGGGCTGGCTCGAGGTCAAGCCTATCGGGATCTAAAAGCTCAATTCGCAGACATTATATTAGATCGGGTCGAGAATGCCGTTGCCCCTGATTTAAGAAAACACATCGAGGTTATGGAAACGGCTTCGCCGATTACATATTGGCGTTATACGGCAAATACCGGCGGCACGACTCTTGGTTCCAAACCAACGGCAAAGAACATAAAGACCAAAGTCTCACATTATAAGACGCCGATTAAAAAACTCTTTATCGGGGGGCATTGCGCTGAATATGGTGGTGGTGTCCCATTAGCCGTCAAAGCGGGCGCCAATAGCAGTCTCCTGATCTTGAAAGACCTGAAGCATCCTGATTTTAACGCCCTCAAAAGAGTACTGGCGGGGAAAAAATAGTTTCTCAGCTGTTGCTAACTGTTTTGCAACCATATTATTTAGTTCCCATCCAGAAACGGTCTTTTGGTCCGATAGCTGCGTTGCTCAGTTGCCGAAAAATGCTCACGTACCCAAGTACGCTCCGCTTTTCCGTCGCCTTCGCGTCTTGCTCTCGAACAAAAATCCTCGTTTCTGGATGGAAACTACTTAGCCCCAAGAGGCCGGTATGGATATGGTGTTCGCTATTATGGAAGGGATGGGAAAGTGAAATACATCCTGATCGTTTACCTGAACGGCATCCAAGTCGAGACCCAAAGCGGCAATTTCAACGAACCCGGGGGCAATGTAACTCTTGGAACTCTAACGTATTAAAAAGTAAATCTACCCCCCAACCGCCAGCCCCATTAAAAGGATCACAGCGAGAACGGTGGTCGCAACCAAAAGGCGGTTGGCCCGGGCGATTGCCACCGGAGTAGCCGGTTTGAGAGGGAACCCAAGCCAGGGTTTCTCCACCACCTTACCGAAATAGCTGGAGGGTCCACCCAGTTCCAGGCCCAGGGCACCGGCCATGGCGGCCTCGGTATGACCTGAGTTGGGGCTGGCATGACGGAGCCGGTCCCGCCGGAAAATACGCCAGGCATCCCGGCCCTCCAACCCCGACAGAAAGGCGGCCGCGACCATCAGCAGCCCCCCCAGGCGGGCTGGAATAAAATTGGCCAGATCATCCAACCGGGCTGCGGCCCTCCCGAAGTGAAGATAACGCTCGTTTTTATAGCCGAAGGTCGAGTCCATGGTATTGATCGCCTTGTAGAGCATGATGGACACTGCCGCGCCCAAGGCCGCATTCCCCCCCAGGCCTGGCCCAAGCATCCCACCCAGGGTCGCATAGAACAGCGGCGCAATCACCCCGTCCACGCTGTTTTCCGCCACACTTTCAATACAGGCCCGGACAATCCCCGCTTGATCAAGGCAAGCAGAATCACGCCCCACGATCATCCCCACCCGGTGGCGCGCCTCAGGTAAATCCCCGGCTTCGAGAGCGTGCCGGACATCATTACTGTGGCGAATAAGGTCCCGCAAGGCCAGACCGGTGGCAATAATAATCACCGCAACTCCCTCTCCCGCCAAGTGATGGAATAACGATACCGCTTGCATCACCCCGCCGGTCACTCCCCCGATGAACGCAAGCACCAGGAGCACGGACATCACCCCAGCCCAGGCCGGCGATGGAATCCATCGTCTAAACAGGTCTTCAGCACGCAAGGCCAGCCAGCCCATCCCCCGAACCGGATGGGGAAGCCAACGGGGATCACCGATCACCAGATCAAGCAGGAGGGCGGCAAGAATTATCTCGACAAGGGACATAACTGAGGACTCATGATGGTAAGTGACTTACGCGGAGGATGTTCATTGATGGCAATAAATCCAGAAATGGTCCTCACCTATCCTTGAAACTCGTTCACGCTTCTCACAATCCCAGGGACTGATAGATCTTGGCCAGATCCACACTTCGACGGACCAGTTCAGCCAACCGATCAAGGGCCGGTTCCAGATCATAGGGGGCCAAAACCCGGCCCACCGGGGCCAGCATTCTATTGGAGCGTAATTGATCGATGAAGAAACGGCGAAAATCATCGTCATCGAACAGGCCATGGAGATAACTTCCCCAGATCCGGCCATCCGCCGAAACCGCTCCGTCCTCGTTCCCGTCAACCAGGCGGAAGGCTCGCCGTTCCTCGCCGGTGGTCCGGCCATGATGGATCTCATAACCATGGACCTTAAGCATTGAGGGCAGGTGGGTTGCGGTCTGGCGGACCAGGGTCTTTTCCGGGGCCAGGGTGGTGGTCACACCCAGCAAAGCCAAGCCCTTAATTCCCCCCCCGGATGATTCCAGATGATGGGGGTCGTCGATTCCCTGGCCCAGCATCTGGAAACCTCCGCAGATCCCGATCAGGTCAAGATTGGAATGATCCACGAGCTCCAGAATCCCTGCAGCCAGACCGCTCTGGTGGAGAAAACCCAGATCGTTCACCACATTTTTACTGCCGGGGAGAATCAGCGCGGCCAGGGTCGGGGCGGCCCGGTCCAGCTCCTCCCGGGTTTTGATAATCAGCAGATGGACGTCGGGCTCGGCCAGAAAGGGCTCCACATCAGTGAAGTTAGAGATATGGGGCAGATCGATGACTCCGATCACCACATGGTCTCCAACTGGTGGCTCCCGATGATAGAGCCCGGTCTTGAAACCCACCGAATCCTCTTCCGGCAGACCGAGATCGTTAAGATAAGGCACGCATCCCAGAACCGGTTTGCCAGTGAAGTCTTCCACATAGCGATAGGCATCGATTAACAAACCGGCATCACCCCGGAAGCGGTTGACCACAAAACCTTCGATAAGGCGCCGTTCCCACTCGGCCATGACTTCAAGTGAGCCAATGAAGGAGGCGAAGACCCCACCCCGGTCGATATCCCCCACCAGCAGCACCCGGGCCCCGGCATGGCGGGCCATAGCCATGTTGACAATGTCATGGGATTTCAGATTGACCTCAGCCGGACTGCCCGCCCCCTCCAGGATCATCAAATCCGCACCGACGGCAAGTTCATCGTAGGCGCCATGGGCGGCCCGCTCCGCCTCGGGCTTATAGCGAATATAATCGCCAACCGACATATTCCCCACCGGTCGGCCATTGACGATGACCTGACACCCCACGTCGGAAGAGGGTTTCAGGAGCACCGGATTCATCCTCACATCCGGATCAAGTCGGCAGGCCTGGGCCTGGACTACCTGGGCTCGACCCATCTCACCACCGTCCCGGGTGACAAAAGAGTTGAGTGACATATTCTGGGCCTTGAACGGTACCACTCGAAGCCCGTCCTGAAGAAAGATCCGACCAAAGGCAGCGGTGAGCACACTCTTGCCTGCATTAGAGGCGGTCCCCTGGAGCATCAAGGCTGGGGTCCGGCGGGGGATGGCGCGAACCGCAGGACGATCAGGATTGAGGGCGATCGCCAAGGCCGCCGCCAGCTCCCGATTTTCTTCACCGTTTCGCACCGCCACCCGGAAATAGCGGTCATCAAGTCCGACAAATGTATTACAAACCCGGATGGCGATGGGGCGACCATGGGGTCTATGCAATAATCGATCAGCCAGGTCTTGGGCAGTCAGCCCCGGTCGATCGATCCGGACCAGAAGAAAATTAGCCTCACCCTGAAACCCTTGCAAATCGGGGATCTCGGCCAATTGCTCAATAAGCGCTACCCTTTCTTTGATCACAAAAGCCCGGGACCTGGCCTGATACTCATGATCACCAAGGATGGTCTCACCAACCGCCTGAGCCAGGGTATTAACGGTCCAGAGAGGAAGGAGACGGCGTACTTGTTCCGCAACCGATCCAGGCAAAACTCCAAAGCCCAACCGGAGTCCGGGAATGGCGTAGAATTTGGTCAAGGACCGAATCAGGATCAGATTCGGAAGATCCGGCCAGGGGTAGGCAAAATCAGCGGTAAAATCCGCAAAGGACTCATCAATCAGAAAAACAATCCCCGGTCGAGACCGGGCCAAGTCCACCAACTCGATCCTCGGAAAACCGACCCCGGTCGGATTGTTGGGGCATCCCAACAGCACCAGGTCGCCATCCTGACAGAGGGTGATCAACTCGGGAATTGAGAGCGCGAAACCGGTTTCTTCCTTAAGAATCATGGGAATAACCGGCAGACCGGCCAAAACGCAAGACCGGGCATAATCTCCATAGGAAGGAATCGGAATTACGGCCCGGCGACTTTCCAAGGCCCGGGGAAGGGCATTGAGTAATTCCGTGGAGCCATTGGCCACGACTACCCGCTGTGGATCCACTCCACAATGGACCGACAACAGGTGGGTCAACACCTCAGAGGCCGGATCCGGGTAGGAGACCAACCGGTCCACATTGCGACTGATTACCCGACGCAGGGACTCCGGGGGCCCCAGGGGATTGATACTGGCGCTGAAATCGAGGATCTCTTCTGGAAGGCACCCTGCCTTTTTCGCCAACTCCCGGAGATTGCCGCCATGACCGTTGTTCATGAATCCGCTCCTTAGGGGCCGTCATAAAACAACATGGCCATTTATAGTCATGTCATTACGGCCCCTTATGCCATTCAGCTTGTTTGTTTGGCCGTGTTATTTGTTGACAGAGGCTTACCATAAAAAATCCCCGGACCGACTGAAATCGTCCCGGGGAAACCCTGCTGTGACGAAAAAACTTCTTACCTGAAAAAAGCGGCCCGGTCAAGGATGGGTGGCAGACGACAGTCCGGGGACCAATCTTCGGAACAGGGATTTATTACCGCCTGGCCAGCGCCTCCTCTCCTACTATTACCAAAAGCTCAAGCGATCCAACTGTCGATGGCCTCTTCAACGGAGTGCCATTCTTCAATAGCCATGGTAAACCCGGAAATTTCAGTAAACACCTGATACCGGTCGCTGATCATGGTCCGAATGGAGGATTGAAGCGCTTGATCGAAATGATAGGTGGCTATCACTTTGATCTCTTCACCTCCTTCGTCCGTTTGGAAATAAGGCCCGTCTACGCTGACGGTTTGAGGTAAGGGTGGAAGGCAGATATAGATCTGTACTGTTGCCTGCATAACCTTTTTCGGAAACGATGCTCTCACAACAATAATCATTGGCTCATTCCCCCATATCGACTTGAAACCAAGATGAAGAGTATGTCTTTGTGTATCATATTGAGCCTCATCCATGCAACCAGGGAAATACCCGAAAAAGGCAGCAAAATCTGTAAATGGTCACAGGTGCCGTAGATTTGCGTGGATTCTCCTTCCCGCTATAGTCAACTATGCGGGGAGGAGAATCCACGCGAAGATGCGGTGTCTGTGGCCATTTACATCACACCAGGCCCTGGTCGAGCATGGCATTCACCACCTTGACAAATCCAGCGATATTGGCCCCGGCCACATAGTTCCCCGGGGTATTATATTCGGCCGCAGCCGCGAGGCAGGTCTGGTGAATAGATTTCATGATCAACTTTAACCGGTGATCCACTTCCTCACGGGGCCAGTTCAGGCGCATGGAGTTCTGAGCCATTTCCAAACCAGAAACCGCTACTCCGCCGGCATTGGCCGCCTTCCCCGGGGCGTAGAGCAAGGCCTTATCGAGAAAAAGATCCACCGCCTCCGGAGTGGAAGGCATATTAGCCCCCTCGCAGACCAGGAAGACCCCGTTGTGGATGAGGTGAGCGGCATCGGAACCGTTGATCTCATTCTCGGTGGCACAGGGGAAGGCACAGTCGGCGGGATGGTCCCAGAGGGGATTTGACAGACGATCGGGTTCCGCCTCACGATACACCGCCTGGGAATAGCGCTCGGCATATTCGGAAATCCGGACCCGGCGGATATTCTTCAACTCCTTGACAAAGGCGAGCTTATCCCGATCAATACCTTCCTCATCGTAGATATATCCGGAGGAATCGGACAAGGTCACCACCCGACCGTTCAGATCAAGAATCTTCTCGGCGGTATACTGGGCCACATTGCCGGATCCGGAGACCAGACAGGTCTTACCTTCGATCGAGTCATTGCGGGTGGCCAACATCTCCGCCGCAAAATAGACAGCGCCATAGCCGGTAGCCTCCGGCCGGATCAGACTGCCCCCCCAAGCCAGACTCTTGCCAGTGAGCACCCCGGTGAATTCATTGGCCAGTTTTTTGTACATCCCAAAGAGATAGCCAATCTCACGGGCGCCCACCCCGATGTCACCGGCCGGAATATCGGTGTTGGGACCGATATGACGATAGAGTTCCGCCATGAAGGCCTGGCAGAACCGCATCACCTCCCGGTCGCTTCGGCCCTTGGGATTAAAATCCGCTCCACCCTTGCCACCTCCCATGGCCAGGGTAGTCAGAGCGTTCTTGAAGACCTGCTCAAAGGCCAAAAATTTCATAATGTCAAGATTCACCGAAGGATGAAAACGAAGCCCACCCTTATACGGCCCCAAGGCGCTGTTCATCTCCACCCGAAACCCGCGGTTAACCTGAACCTGCCCCTGGTCATCGGCCCAAGGGACCCGAAAGACGATCACCCGCTCCGGCTCCACGATCCGTTCCAGGATCGCCTCCCGCCGGTAGGCCGGATTACGGTCCAGAACCGGTCGAACCGTTTCAAAAACCTCCCGGACCGCCTGATGGAACTCACGCTGATCCGGGTCCCGATCCATGACCCTTTCGAAAATAGCATCTTTTGTAGTGTTCATGTTTAGTTCCTTAAATTGTAACTGTCCAGCTTCCTATCCGAGCGGGCCCGGCCTCTATTTTAAAAGTAACAAAATCAAAATGTTGCATATTTGTTACTTAGAAGGTAAGCGTAGACTCCGAATCGTACGCAGATGGAGTGCAGCTGGATAGTTACACAGAATGAAGACTGGTGAACAATTTCTCCTCTCTCAAGTTTTTCCAAACAACACTCATGCATTAAAGGCACTCCAGGTCCGACTTAAAAAACACCAAACTCTTCAAAGGTATATTATTACTAAAAGATTCTATTTTTCTATTCCAAAACAGATCTTGGAGCATTCATGCAAAAATTTCTTTTTATAGCTTTGACAATTACTGCAATTTCTCTTTTCCTTCATGCGTGTGGAGGAGGAGGTAGTGGAAAAAGTCAGATGGAAGTTCGACCAGAGGCTGTTACCGAATCAATAAGTTCTCTACTCGGGGGCAGTATCGCCACCTCGAATAACGGCTTTGTGATGACCGTCGGGGCCTCAGCCCTTGAAGAAGATACCCAAATTACGATCACGCCTCAAAATGACGCCACCAATGCCGTCACCTATACCCTCGAACCGGACGGGTTAACTTTTAACAGCCCTGCAGAGGTAATAATCCAGACGGAGCAGGACGCTTTGGGAACCTTGGTAGAGGCAAACGGACTTCAAATGAATACGGCCAACACAGTGGTTGCCCCCTTTACCGAATTGGCTAGCAACGACTCAAACTTCGAGTTGTTAACTGAAACTATTTCCAACCTTGTGGCAGGTTCTGGTTCGGCTGGCATTCAAGTAAATACCGAGGTAAGTCATTTCAGTTCTTTGACTGTCCGGAATCCCAAAGCAACGCTCGTCGCCCGATCAGCCGGTTTTTCATTGAATCATACCGTCAGGGAACCATTTACCATCCTGTGTGATTTTGATGTCATGTACTCGCCAACAGCGAATGAAGCCATACATCTCGGCGCAATCCATTTTTCCTCGTTCACCAGTAGTGTGAGCGGGGCAGTTGGTCAGTCTGAAAACATAGCAGCAGATCTTGAGCAGACTATTAATAATCCGGGGGGAAATCAACCCTGGTGGGGGGATTCCTCAATCATAGTACCCTTACCGATCACAAACCATCTGATAGGCAACTTTACCTGTGAGCAGACAGGAACGGGAAGTATCCAGTTGGACCTTGACGTCTCCTACCAAGGAATGATCGGAGCGGACAATATCCCTTTTAACCTGAACAACAGGCTATCAATCGGTTATCAGGTGAACTGCACAGACTCGACCCCAGAGACAACCACGACGACCACATCTGCAGAAACATCAACGACCGCAATATCAACAACAAATATAGCTACAACCACAACTGCCAATAATACGACCACCACAAGCAATCTATCAACGACGACACTAAGTCCTACCACTACTACATCGAATACTACAACTACGACAACTACACCTGTGGCAACCACGAGTGATTTCACTGGTGTATGGAACGGAAATGCTGATATCGGCGGAGTAACAAAATTAATATTTAATGATAACTTGCAAGGGACTTGGTTTATCACAAACCAGAATGGAGCATTTCAACACAGTAATATATCCGCAACCCTCTCTAGCAATGAGATATCCTTTGATTTACCAGTCAGTGACCAGGACATTGGGAAACCAGACTGCTCGAATTGGTCTATGACTGCATCAGGGACGATTTCAGCAGACAAATCTACCCTTTACTTATATTTTTCAGGAATTGCTTGTGGTCCTACCGGAGGACAATATGCATCCTTCACTGATACCATGCTTAAAGAATAAATCCTTCCTCCTTATTCCCTCCTCAAAGTGTGAACCATTAATCAGATTGGCACCTTGAGGGACGCCTCCTAGAATAAGAAGCTGCCATTTCTCTAATTCATGGCATCTATCTAGATGGAAAATCGAATTCAATAGTACAACCATAGCTCAAAGACTTACACCAACAATAAATCACACTCAACTTATAAGAAAGACGTTTCCCTGCCCTCATCCACCAAAATCACGGCCAGCGAGCGATTACCGTCGACCTTCATGGTCAGAGGCAAAGAAAGCCGGTAATGGCGGAGGTACCTGGTTTCGCATTCAACAGGGAGACCAGTCAACCACTCACCATCGAGATGATCGTGCCCTTCAGTGACCGTCAAGTAGGGGATACCCAGGGAGGTGATGTTCTGAAAAAAATGGCTCCCCTGGGAGGGATCGACCTTGAGAATTTCGTTGCGCAGTTCGATCATGACGCCGACCCCGGCAATGTCCTGCCATTGCACCGGAATACCCAACAAGGGGTCCAGAGACCCCCACCGGCCAGGGCCAATCAGCAGATAGGGTCTCTTCTCCTGCTGCAGATGGTTGTTCAGGCGGCTAATCTCCTGGGCTATTTCACGGGTCCGGGCTCCCTGAAAGGTCTCCGGCCGAACCCAGATAATATCCGCCATAACCGAGAAAATTCCATGCCCCAGGGCCTGATCCGTTCGACAAACCGCACGCTCACTCTCCTCAGGACTGATTCGCACGGTGCCCCGTTCAATACCTGCGGCCAGAGGCCGGATCTGGAGAAAGCAGAAATCCCAGGGCCGACCATGGTTATCCAGTTCCAGGGCAAATTCGATCTCCACCGCGCAACCCAGCCCCTTGCGCCCCTCCTCCAGCAGATCGATAATGGTACGCCCCAGTGAGGAATCATACTTCAAGAGCTGCGCAAAGGTGAGAACCCGGGGGCCGGCTTCAAGGGTATCCCTGATCCGATGCTCATCCGGCAGATACGTACTGGTGAGGAGCTTTACCGGTTGATCATCCAGGGCTTCGGCCACTGGACGCCGACTGAGATTGGAATCCTTGATTCGAATTGGGTCGCTGCCCCCCCTCATATCCAGGGCATAAAAAAAACGCTGACTGTTGGCCAGAATATCGTCCACACTGGAAAACTGGGGCAGGACCTCGGGATAGTGGGGGGAAAATCGAAGTGATTGCTCGCCGTCGACAACCGTCTTCCCGAAACCAAGGGCAATCTGAGCCACCCCTTCCTCCGGTTTCATCTTGGCCATGGGATAATAATTATAGCTCATGGCCACCCCGGAGATCGCTGGGTACCAGAAATCACTCCATCGCCTGCCAACCAACTCCTGAATAATGATGCCCATACCGTCCCGACCCACGTGATTCAAGACATGCCGATAGCTTATTGGGCCTGCCCCATAGGCCGAGGCGTAAACCAGCCGGATGGCGTCCTGCAAACGCCCAAACCGAATCTTCGGGTCGGATTCATTATTAGCCAGCATACAGGTGGCATAAAGCCCGGCATAGGGCCTGAATTGGGCATCTTCAGTAATACTTGACGACCGTACCGACAGGGGAAAGTCGACCCGATCCAGAAAAATTTGGAGTTTACGGATCAAATTTTCAGGCAAAGGCGCCAGCAGGAAGGCCGCCTGGATGGCCTCATCATCACCGCCCTCTTGAAAACGGCGAAGATCATTGGCCTCGATATACTGATCAAAATAATCGATGGTAATGACACAGGTCCGGGGAATCCGGATACGACCACCGCTGCCGCCACAGGGGATCTCCCGATGGCGGAGTTGTGAAGCCATGAAGGCAAGGCCCAGGGCCTTGCCGCCCATTAAGCCCTCCCCCATCACCACAAAATCAGTGACCTCCGGATCAAAGTCCGCTTCGGAAAAATTGATCACCGATCCCCTTTGTCGAACCCGCCGCAACCCATGGATCAAAGAGACCAGAAAGGTGCGTAATTCAGCCACCGAAGGGAAATCCGCCAGTTTAAGATCCCTGAGCCAGGAGGCGACCTTGACCTCTGAGCGGGCCATAATCCAGTTGGAGAAGTGATTTCTCTCGGCATGATAGATCAGCGATTCATCGGGCAGGGACGAAAGGAGCCGTTCAAAAGCATGGATGCTGTCAGCCTTACCCAGAATCTGCCCGGCACCATCACGGAAGACAAAGTCTCCGAACCCCAGATGGTTGAGAAAAAAATCGTGGAGTCCCCGGGCCAGATCGGGGCTGTTTTTATCAAGAAAAACCGCAGGAATGTCGTGGGCCGCCTGTTGGTTGCCGGGTTCTACACTTAAGAGCAGGAGGGGAAGATCGGGGTTGACCTTCCGCAATCGAGTCAGGAGATCAATCCCTGCGGAAGAATCAAGTTGGCTACCCCTCGGGAAACGGGTGTCGGCGATCACCCCATGGAGATACGGCCGGAACTTTTTGACCAGCACCAGAGCCTCTTCATGGTTTTCCGCCACCAGGATCTTGGGTCGGGCCCGCATCCGGAGAAGCCGCTCCTGCTCGGTGAGACTCTCATCAAGGACCGCCTGGGTTTGACGGACAACTTCCTTATAAATCAGGGCCAGGAAGTAAGAGCGGTACCGAGGTGAGTCCTCAACCAACAGAAGAACCCTGACCTTGGCCAACCGAGTATCGCGGGAAACGTTCCAGCGATCTTCCAGATTTTTGATCAAGGCCAGCAAAAGATCCGGATCATGCTCCCAGATGTACAGATCATCAATAACCGAGCGGGCCTGCTCAGGTCGGGACTCGATCCCCCGCAGTTGGTGGGAGAGCAGGATAACCGGCAATTTGGGACGAAGGGACTTGATAGCGCGCCCCAAGGCGAAGCCATCCATATCATCCACCATGGGCATGGTGATAACCAGATCAAAACTTCTGGTCCGGATCATCTTCAAAGCTTCGCCACCGGTGGCAACCTGGGTCATCCGAGGGGGATTGCTCAAGTTCAGGCCGTGGTACTCCCGAACAATCCGGGCGGCCAGGCTCCCGCTTTCTTCGACGATAAAGGCATCATAGGGGCTGAAAACCAAAAGAATCTCATGGACCTTGCGCCGCATCAGCGCGCGGTAGATCTTAAAATCCGCCTCAAGATCCTCCAGGTCGGGAAAAAAGATGGGCTCCATAATGAATCCTTACTACAGAGGATGGGGAACAGCAAGCCCGGAAGAATCAGTCAGCGGTTTTGTCAGGATGAAGCGCATTCTCCCGGTCCCGTTGATACCGGTCATACTCGGGCAGGCCTTCATCGGATGAGAGATCTCCGGGAGACTGGTCCCTTCTCTCATGCATCCGGACGCCCTCATAAACCCCTTCATAGATTCGCTGCCGATGGGTACACGCTCCGGTCAGGAGCATTCCTCCGACCACGACGAGCACCATAACGACTCGCCCACGAAACCACCGGAAATCAGGCATACTCACTGATCCTTTCTCGAAGATCTCTTGCTTTCATACTTCATCTTCCTCCTCGGGTGAAACGGACCTGGGAAGTTTAGAGAGATCAAGGGCCTTGGTAGCCTTGACCCCGGCACGAAATGCCTGCAAATTAACCTGGGCTGACCCGTGTGGAGAGCGGGCTTGAATCGCCTTCTCCAAGTGAGCCGTAGTGATCAACCGGTTCACCACCCCCACCGCCCCAAGGGCCACCATATTCGTGGTCATCGCCTTACCGGTTTTTTCCATGGCGATCCGCGTAAACGGCAAGGAAATCACCCGGCTGGTGGGCAATTGCTTGACAAACGTGGAATCGGCCAGCAACAGACCGTTGGGTTTGAAATTATGAAAATAGGCATCACAGGCCTCCTGGGTCAGAGCCAGGAGGATATCCACCATGATAACCTGGGGATAATCGATTTCCCCGGTGGCAACCACCACCTCGGCCTTACAGCGCCCGCCCCGGGCCTCAGGACCATAGCTCTGCGACTGACAGACCTGATAGCCGCCATGAATCGCCGCCGCTTCGGCCAAGATCACTGCCGCCAGAATAATACCCTGCCCGCCGGATCCACCCAGCCGGATTTCATAGCGGTCATCGCTCCCATCCTTTTTTGCTGCCGTCATCTCAGGTCTCCCGAAAGGCCCCTGCTCTTTCCTGAATTTTCCTATACTCTTCATGGAAGTTCGGTTTGTCCACATCGGCCAAAACCCCAATGGAGAACTTACCATCCAATTCACCAGGCGAAAGATCTGCAGCCGTACCGACCGGCACCGCCCGATCCTTGAACCAGTTCAACATGGACACCGGATCCGGCATGCCATTTCTTCTGCCGAACTGGACATGACAGTTGGACATCACCTCCACCACGCTGAAGCCGGTCTTCTCCACGGCCTTCTTGATGAGCCCATCGAGCTGAGCCGCGTGATAAACCGTCCCTCGGGCCACAAAGGAGGCTCCGGCCGCCACCGCCAGTTCGGCAATGGAAAAAGCGTGCTCGACATGTCCGTACCCGGCGGTGGTGGCATAGGCCCCATAAGGTGTGGCCGGTGAGTACTGCCCCCCGGTCATCCCGTAGATTTGATTGTTGATAATAATGGCGGTCAGATCAAGATTCCGGCGGGCGGCATGGATAAAATGGTTGCCGCCAATGGCCGTGGCGTCGCCATCACCCATGACGGTAATCACCGTAAGCTCCGGTCGGGCCAGTTTGACGCCGGTGGCAAAGGTCAGGGCACGGCCATGGGTGGTGTGGACGGTGTTCAGATCGACATAGACCGGCAGGCGCCCGGAACACCCGATGCCTGAGGCCAGGACAATATCGTCCTTGGCCAGATCAAGTCGGTCGATTGCCCGGATCAGGCTCCCCAGAACGATCCCTATCCCACAGCCGGGACACCAGACATGGGGAAACTTCTTGTCGTGACGCAGGTATTTATCACGAAGCTGGGCCATGGATACGGTCATTGAGGTCTCCTCCTTGAAACTTGCTTGCACGTTCCGTAACTATCCAGCTTAATGCTGGAAATGATCAAAAACCACCGGAATGTAACTGTTCAGATGTGCTTCAGGTGTGCTCAATGAGGACTTTCAGCTATACATCGGTATGCTGGAAGGCCGAATCGAGCGCAGATGGAGTGCAGC
>JAHJAA010000056.1 GCA_018814305.1 Pseudomonadota bacterium | reverse complement strand
ATATTTTCCGGTGTCTGAGTTAACATACTCAGCCAAAGGAGAATTCAATGAAAAAGAGAAGACACAATTACACGCCTGAAGAAAAAGTAATCATACTCAAACGTCACTTGATCGATAAGATACCAGTGTCAGATATTTGTGGGAATGGGGTCAGGCTTGACATTTTGATATTCTCTCGGTATTCTGTTTGTCATGGCACGCAAACCTCGTATTCATATTCCCGGAGTTTTTTATCACGTCATTCTTCGTGGGAATGGCGGTCAGGATATCTTCAATTCAAAAGCTGAACGCAGTCGATTTTATCTTCTTATTCAAGAAGGCATTGAGCGTTATCGTTACAGAGTTCATGCTTTTTGCCTGATGACTAATCATGTTCACTTGCTGATCGAGGTCGGAACAATTCCTCTTTCGCGGATTATGTAAAACATAAGTTTTCGTTATACTCGTTACTCAACTTTCGGAGTTGATTTATCATCTTGATTTTATGTATTTGCTGCACAATTTTTCTGTAATGATTTAATCATGTTCAGTGCCGCATCCATTATTGCATCAACCATGGCCATGACTACAGCTTCCGCAAATTCACCTGATTGTCGCACTGCGTCAAAAGCCAGCGACAATACTCTTTGGAGTGCAGCGACCAAGGTCAGGTCTTGTATTTCGCTGCAACTGGCGTGGTACAGACTACCAATGGAGCGCGGGTCATCATGAAATCGCTGCTCCAAAGCCAGAAACATATAGCGGCAGAATACCAAGGAGGTATGGGCTACAAGTCCGTCATAATCCCTCAATTGAACTTCTCTTTCCAGATTCAGATGGTGCTTGACCATCTTGAAGAACACCTCTATGTCCCAGCGCTTTCCGTAAATTCTGACAATTTCCTCGTCTGGCAGGCCGACGTCGGTAGAGAGCACTGCCAGCCAACCTCGATTGTTGCGATTTCGCACAAAGACGATTTTGACCTCCGGGCCATTCTTCATCGACACGATGACGCTGGCAATGATCTTTGCTCTGCCCGAGCGTTTCTTCATCCGCCGGTAAAGTTCTCCGAGACGGACGAGTTGGTCTTGGTAACAGTAGAAATTGCTGGTGATATCTTTCACCATGCAGATCACCGGTACATGGGCGGAAAGCTTTGCTATCAGGCTGGCAAAACAGAACCAGCTGTCCATCAAGATGTAGTCTGCACTGATCCCAAGGGCCAAAGCTCTCTTCACCATACCTTCCAGTAAGTCTGTGGTTTTGACCATAGCCTCCTGGCGGCGTTTATAGCCGCATGTCCGCTTGTCGAGTACTTTGATAATCCCCTGAATACGATTGGCGACCTCAGCCGAAGATCGCAAAACGAAGTCCAGCGGCAAGAACGTCGCGCCATCACCCCAGCCGAGAGTCAGCAGTTTGAAGCCCTTGAGGTATTTGTGGCTGTTATGGTCGAAAATTCTGGCCAGCAGTTCAACGTTCTTGGACCGCGACCGGTCGTAGTCGCTGTCATCAATAACAAGCACCTTCTCGCGCTCCTCGCGGGTTAGCAACTCAATAACTCTGACGACCTTCACTGCTAATCTCATGACAAACTGTCGCCAGTTGTAGTGTGGATTCTCCAAAAGATCATAGGCGACATCTTTCTGAAATCCCAGTTCTCGATTGAGCACGATTCCCCGATAGAAATTCTGGCCCTTAAAAGCGAGCAGAAATATAGCCTCAAAAACAGCCAGCGGCGAGATCCCTTTGAGTTTCCGGATGTTGCAGCGGTTCAGGAGGGTGCCGACAGCAAAATTGTCAAAGAACGTTTTTATTGCACCTTGCAGGCGCATTGCTTCTTGATCTATTTGGAATTGATTTGTACTATGCATCTGTGCTCTTTCTCCTTGATTTTATTGATCTTTTCGCAAAGCCAATATACCAAGAAGCAAAGAGCATTTCACTTTAAATATTAAATAATATCATGATGTTATCCTGTTTTACTATATATATTAGGACCATCTCCGAAAGTTGAGATAAAATGAAAGTCTCTGGTCAGATGCGTTTTCCAATCATCGATTTTCCTACGGATAAGTCGCCCTCGCTCCGGGGTCAAGCCCCTAAGATAATCGGCATCCTGATTAAACCAAATCCCATGATATCCTCCCATCTCTTCAATAGCTTTATCGATTACATCCGCATCTAAGCCCTTCCCTTCCCGAAAAATACGATACGCGGCAACCATCACTCCAGTCCTATTCTGACCGGAACGACAATGCACATAGACCGGCTTCGGGGCCTGATCAATGATGGCCAGGAAATGGGCGATATGATCGTCCAAAAGGCCTTGGTTCATCACGACATTCGGTTCCCAATCTCGGATACGGTAGTAGTCTACTGCCTGAGTTCCGGAGTCGGATATGGTGACCTGCTCCACCGTGGAGCGATCATCATGTAACAGCTCAAGATTAACGATGGTTCCGACTCCGTGTTCAATAAGCCAGGCGACCCCTGTTTCGTTCGGTTTGGCGCCACGCCAGAGAACTTCCGAGGTTACCTCACAGAAATTTTGAATCGGAGAATGGAGGTTTTCCGGGCAAGAGGATATTTCATCAACCGCCGATGACGCCGGGCCACCGAACAAAAAGAATATCGAAAGAATACAAAGCGGCCACAGCAAAAGGCTCAAGATATCGGATTTCATTTTATCCCTTTGCCGGACTTTGCTCCGGACAATATTTATTATTTGCTGAACCTCTTCCGCAAATTAATATCCCCGGAAAGAACTTGATGGACAACGCCCTCCCGGTCACGGACCAGCAGCCGACCTTGGTCGTCAATACCCTGGGATACCCCGGTTACCACCTGTCCGACCTGGCTTAACCAGGTCAACTCCCGACCGAAGGTCACATCCAAGGCGCGCCATTGGTCCAGAATACCGGCAAAATCACCCTGCTCCAATTCCGCCACCTTCCGGGAAATCTCATCAACCATGGTTGCCAGCAATTCACTGCGAGACCAACTCCGTCCGCTTTCATCCCTAAGCGAGGTAACCTTCGCCCTGAGCTCTTCAGGAAAGGCCGCTTTAGGCGTATTGACATTCATACCGATCCCGACCACCACCACTGGCTGCAGTCCCGCTGGATCATCGGCCTCGGCCAGCATGCCGCAAAATTTCCGCTGGTGCAAAAACAGGTCATTGGGCCACTTGAGACCAGGAACAAGTCCGGTGACCGCCGCCACTGCCCGGCAAAGCGCGACCCCAACGGCCAGGGTAATCCTGGCCAGTTCTGCAGGCGGAAGCCTTGGTCGCAAAATCATTGAAACGGCAAGCCCGGTTTCCGGCTGGGTCACCCAGAATTTGCCCAAGCGCCCCCGCCCTCGGCTCTGGCGCTCGGCCACAACCAAAGTGCCGGTAGCCTGCCCTTGACGGGCCAAGGCCAGAGCCACCTCGTTGGTAGACTCAGTCTCGGCCAAAAACATGACCGGAGCGCCGGCTATGGAGCCGGTGGCAATCATTGCCGTCCAGCCCGGATCGTCAATTCCCGGATACTTCATGCTGATTCATTCAACTGGCGCAGCCAGGTGGTGCTCAAGGTCTGCAAGGCCCCATAATTGGTGCGGTCCAGATGCAATGGAGTGATTGATATATGCCCGGCAGCCACCGCCTGGGAATCACTGCTTTCTCCGGAATCCCAGCTGACGGTACCACCCCCGATCCAGTAATGCCTTCGCCCCCACGGATCGGTGGTTTCCATAATGGAATCCTCGTAACTGCGGCGGGCCTGGCGGGTCAATCGAATCCCTTTGATCAACCGGGCAGCGCCACCGGGGACATTCACATTCAACAGGGTATCATCGGGCAGCCCCTGAGCAAGGATCATCCTGGCCAGTTTCCCGGCAAAGGCAGCCGCAGTCTGATACTCTTCACTTTCAATTGCCGCCAGGGAGACGGCAAATGAGGGGATCCCCAACATGGTTGCCTCCACTGCAGCCGAAACCGTGCCGGAATAACTGATATCGTCCCCCAGATTCGCCCCAGGATTAATCCCGGAAACCACCAGATCAGGCCGTCGATGAAGAATCTTGGCTACCCCGATAGTCACACAGTCAGTGGGAGTCCCGTCGATGGCATAGCGGTCAGAGGACAGCTCCCGCACTCGTAACGGTCGCCGCATGGTCAGGGAATAGCTCGCCGCACTGCTGTCCTGCTCCGGAGCGATAATCACCGTCCGGGTAATTTGCTGCAGGGCATTTGCCAAGGCGGCTAAGCCCGGGGCATGGATGCCATCGTCGTTGGTAACCAGAATCAATGGGTTTACCGATGTTGATTTATTCACGCAAGAAGCCCCTTACTTCAGATTGGAGTATTAAAATATTCAGCGAGTATATCGCCTTTTCTTCATTTTTCATAATTTTTCGGCTATATTTAGGCCTCTACATCCAACAATGGTTATATTCACCAACCCACGTTCATTCGTTACCTTCAAAGAGGAAGAGACCATGCCCTATGTAAACATCAGAGTCGCCGGTCGGCTGGAGAAAAGTCAAAAAGAGGAAATCTGCCAAGGAGTCACCGAGGTTATCTCAAAAGTGGCCAATAAACCCGAAAGTTCCATCCTGATCTTCATTGATGAATGTGAGCACGAGAACATCTCTTCAGGCGGCAAACTCCTCAAGAAACCCACAGGCTGAGACCCTCCCCCCAATGCCCGTTCAATCCGAGATCAGCGAGCGCCTGGACCTTTTGCGCCAAGAGATCAGCGCTCATGCCCATCGTTATTATATCCTTGATGCACCGATCATCTCCGATGGAGAATATGACCGCCTCTTCCAAGAACTCCTGACCCTGGAGGAGCAGTATCCCGCTCTGGTGACCCCAGATTCTCCAAGCAACAGAGTGGGTGCCCCACCGTTATCAGCTTTTGACTCCGTGGCCCATCGAGTGCCCATGCTCAGTCTTGAAAATATATTCAGCGAGCAGAACCTTCAGGATTTTGAAGAACGGTTGCTGCGATACCTGAAAACCACGGATCACCCGGACTACATGGCTGAGCCTAAACTGGACGGCCTGGCAGTTGAACTCATCTACGAAGATGGTCTCCTTACCGTCGGATCAACTCGAGGGGATGGAAAAATCGGTGAAGAGATCACCGCCAACCTGAAAACCATCCCCACCATCCCTCTGCGCCTCAACCTACCGGAGCCCCCCGTTCGCCTCGAGGTCCGGGGCGAGGTCTATATTTCCCTTCAAGGCTTCCGGCGCCTTAATGAACAACGAACAAAAGACCAACAACCGCTCTTTGCCAACCCCCGTAACGCTGCCGCGGGCTCTTTACGGCAGCTGGACTCTACCATTACTGCGGGGCGCCCTCTGGACTTCTTTGCATACGGGATCAGTGAGGCCGCCGAGCTCCCCTGCCGAACCCAGGCCGAGATCCTCACCTACCTGGGCCGGGCTGGGTTTAAAATGAATCCACAGACCAAAAACTGCCGTACTTTGAGCGAGGTAGCCAGCCATTTCAACCATCTATCCGCCATCAGACCAACCTTGGCCCATGAGATTGACGGCATGGTCATCAAGGTTAACAACCTCGACCTGCAACAACGGTTAGGCGCCAAAGCCAGGAGCCCACGGTGGGCAGTGGCCTGGAAATTCGCCGCTACCCAGGTTACCACCAGACTCCTTTCCGTCACCTTCGGGATCGGCCGGACCGGGGCGATTACCCCAGTGGCGATCCTCGAACCGGTGGAAGTAAACGGCGTCACCGTCAGCCGGGCCACTCTCCATAACGAAGACGAGATTCTCCGCAAAGATCTACGGATCAATGATATGGTCCTGGTCCAGCGAGCTGGGGATGTCATCCCTGAGGTGGTAAAACCTATTCAGGAATTGAGGACAGGTGAAGAGCAACCCATTACCATGCCGACAACCTGTCCGGAATGTGGTGATTCCTTAGAGCGCAAAGAAGCAGAAGCTGCCCTCCGGTGTCTGAATCTCCATTGTCCGGCACAAAAAATGCGGCTCCTGGCCCACTTTGCCGGGAAGGCCGGGCTCGATATTGAAGGATTCGGCATCAGGGCCGTTGAACAACTCTACCAGGAGGGCTTGATCAGCGCCCCCCACGACCTCTTTCTGCTTCGCCAGGAACAGCTGGCGGTTCTTCCAGGCTGGGGCGAAAAATCTGCGTCCAAGGCCTTAAACGCCCTGCACAAATGCAAACAGACAACCCTGACCCGCCTGATCAGCGCCCTGGGCATCCGCCACATCGGTGAAGTGACCGCCCAGCTCCTCGAGGATCGGTTTCTTACCCTGGATCGCTTGATGGCGGCTTCCGCCGATGAGTTGGCAGAAATCGAAGGCATCGGTCCCCAAGCGGGGAGAAGTCTCACCGAGTATTTCGCCAATCAGGGGTATCAGGAAATGATTGCCCAACTGCAGGCTTCCGGAGTCACTATCCGCCCATCCAAACCGTCTGGTGCCCTTCTGCCGCTGGTCGGCAAGGTCTTCCTCTTCACCGGGACCTTAACCTCATTATCCCGCAGTGAAGCAAAGGCCAGAGTCAAGGAACTGGGCGGGCAGGTGGCCTCCGGGATCAGCCGGAAAGTCACCCATCTGATCTGTGGCGAAAAGCCCGGAAGTAAAGTCGATCAGGCCCACCATTTAGGTCTTGCAATTCTCTCGGAAGATGATTTTAAAATGATAGTGAAAAATGATTAATAATTGAGGACTTTCCACCTAGAATAAGTGATGATGTAACTCTATAAAATTGAGAAACCATCGTGTTCATAACCAGACTTTATGACGCGATACTATACTGTTTAAAAATTATACATTTTTTCAGGGATCAACCATGGCAGACAAACGCATTCATGCTGTAATCTTTGGGACGGTTCAGGGGGTCTATTTCAGGGCCTATGCCCAGGCCGAAGGTAAAAAGCTGGGCTTACACGGCTGGATCAAAAATCGTGCTGATGGGGCGGTTGAATCTGCCTTTGAAGGTCCGGCGGAAAATGTGGATAAAATGCTCGAGTGGCTTAAAGCCGGCTCTCCAGGCTCGAAGGTGACCAAGGTAGAGGCGAAGGAAGAAAGAATCTACGGCGAAACCGGCGAATATAACATTCGGTATTAATCTCAGGTCTCTGTCGATTCATGGAAAACCAACCGGAAAACCAACCGAACACCAGTTCAGGGAATCGCATTATTTGCCCAGCTTGTGGGAATAGCGAGGATTTTATCGAAGTAGCCGATGGAGTCATCCTCACCAGCCGTTTTATCCAAAACCAGGATGGCAGTTTCTCTCAGGACAGTGATGATTCTCAGATTCTCGGAGACATCAAATTCTATTGCGGGGAATGTGATGCCGATCTCAGCATCTTTCATCAGCGTTTCATGGATATGCTCTTTTGAGAAAAACAAATCCGGGGCAACTCAGAATTATTCGGGACAACACCACTCTACGGAGTCTCTATCCCCAATTGGGGTCCGGAGATCTCTTTATCGGCCGACTTCGCCTGAAACAAACCGAAGAGTACTTCCTCCTTGATCTCCAGGCCCGCGGCGTAACCATTTTTCCATCCCCTCTCGCTCAAATGATCAGCCGGTCCAAAGCCATGCAGACCGACATTCTCGGCGAGTTCATGCTTCCCCACACTGTGGTCCTGCATGATCTGAATGACCTGCGCCTGATCATTAACACCTATCAGCAACAAGGGTACGGCAAGGTGGTCAGTAAGGAAGACCGCGCCAACGGCGGGATGGGGATCAACATTTGGCGGTCATTGGAAGATCTCTACAATCAAGGATCATACGGGAGGCTGCCATTCCCTTTGGTGATTCAACCCTTTATCGAGAACAGCCGGGATATCAGGGTGATCATCCTGGGAGAATATCTGGAAGCGTACTATCGCGATAACACCTGTAACTTCCGAAACAATCTTCACGGCGGCGGCACCAGCACCCCGACGGAAATCACCAAAGATCAGCTCCAAATCTGCCGGGAGGTCATGACCCGCGGGAATTTCCCATACGCCCATCTGGATCTGATGATCACGGAACAAGGGCAAACATTCCTTGGTGAAATCAATCTCCGGGGTGGGATTCGGGGGGCCATTATTTCAACAGTGGAATACGGTAAACGAATCGCGGCCATTCACGAATCTTTTGCCGAAAATTTATCCTTGCCTGAATAAGCGGAATCCGTTTCGATTATTTTTCAGTACGAAATCCCAAAAAAAAAAGGGAAGAAGACTTTCGTCCTCTTCCCTTGAAGATCTCGAATATTATAAGGAGATCAAACGCAACCGGTCGGCTTGGGCAGACCAGCCATTTTGCAGGCTCCCTTACCAGGTCCTGACGGGAACAGCTCGTAGATTCTCTTCAGGGGGAAACCAGTGGTCTTGGACAGAATCCGAACCATGGGGGCAATCCCGTTTTTCTTGTAGTACTCCTGAAGGGTGTCGATAACCTTCCGATGCTCATCGGTCAGTTCAGAGATGCCTTCCACGCTTTTAACGTAGTCAACCCACTCATTGTTCCACTCTTCCATTCCTTTGGTCAGGAAGCCATCCTCGTCTACGCTGAAGCTGCTGCCATTGTGCTCAATAGTTGGCATGATACTCCTCCTTATTAAAAGTTATTCAATTAAGACGTATCTATTTCGCTAAGCTAAGAAATATCCTGTTTACTACATGGGTTTTGCTTTGTCAAGCGACAATGGAAATGCGGCTCTAAAAAGCCGGGCAATTTTAGATTACTCTACAAATATCAACATGTTATCATTAATTCCAGTTCGGTGAACGCTTCCGGCGAAAAGCCTTTTTTCCCAGCCCGTTCAGGATCAAGAACCGTAGCTGGATTATAATTCTGGAGTTTAAGTTGGGTGCCCGCGGGAAAAGCGCCAACCCATTCAACTATATCCCTGGAGCTGTGAAAATCCGGGACCACAGTCATCCGAAATTGATGGGAGATATCAGCCCCCAAAATCAATTCGATGCTTTCCTGGATAGCGCCAAGATCCACCCTTGTCCCACAACACCGGTCATACTTTTTCTGCTCAAGAGGGGCCTTGACATCCATGGCAATCATATCGATCAGCTCATGGTCAAGAAGATCCCGAAGGACTGCTGGACGACTGCCGTTGGTATCGAGTTTCACGGCAAAACCAGCCTCTTTTATCCGGGTCAGCAATGGGATAAGACCATGAAAAAGCGTAGGCTCCCCACCAGAGACACAAATTCCGCCCAGCCATTTTTGTAACGGCCTGAGTTGTGTGAAAATTACGGTTTCAGTTATAGACTTCAGGGGTGAATCCGGTGACTCGACCAATTGGTGATTATGGCAAAAGGGGCATCGGAAATTACAGCCTCCCAGGAAAATAACCGCGCAGATCTTACCGGGCCAATCAACCATTGAGGTATCGAGAAATCCCTTGATCATACCGGTAACCCAGATTTGCAGGAGTCCTCAAAAAAACAGGTCTTCCGGTTATTCACCGGAAGACCTCCAAAAGGTTTCAGAGTGGGAGGAGTGAGAGAGGGTAAGATAAGGAGAAGTGTCAGGAGGTTTGGACACTCACTCCTCCCACCTGAAAACCTAAAATAAGAACTTATTGCAAGGTACATTTACCTGATTCACACGAGGTAACCGAGACAATTTTCCCTTTATACGAAAGTCCGAACTGATTCGCCCGGGCCATCAGCATCTCTTCGATCCGACTGAACTCACCAACGGCCGAAGAGTCGTCAAGAACCAGAATCGGGAGGGTTTTTCGAGCGGTATCGACCAGCCCGTGCCAGGCCAGATGCGCCAAGGCTCCGGCATCACCGGTATCCAGGACTTCAATATTGACCTCCATGGCGGAAAGATCAAAGGCGTTTTTTAATTGTTCACAGAGATGACATTCCGGTTTGGTAAAAAGGGTCATTGAGCCACCTCCTCTGTGTTTTGCTGAAAACAATTGTCATTGCGATATCGATCATGCAGCTCACCAAGCTTTCCTTTGTTCCAGCTGGAAATTTTGGTGAAATAGCCGGTAATCCTGGTAATCCCTTCCACTTTGTCCGACCCGCAGGAGCGGCAGGTCTCAGTAAGCCCCCTGGCGGTTCTACCGCAGGCGACACAACTGGTAAATTCCGGCGAAAAGGCGATCTGATCATTTTGAGTATAACGGAAGGTCTTGGTGACGAAATCAGCCAGGGCCACCTTGTCGGGATTCGCCTCACCCAGCCAGACATGGGTAATGGAACCCGCTTCAATCAACGGATGAAGCAAGCCCTCCTGCTCAACCCGACGGATGGGATTCATCGGAGCGCCAACATTGAACAGAGTGGAGTTTGAATAATAGATCTGCCCGCTCTCATGATCTCCCTGAACCACCCGGGCAGTCTCAACGGGGAAATGGGACATATCGAGCTTGGCAAAACGATAGGCCGTGGATTCGGCCGGAGTTTGCTCCAGAACAAATTTCATCCCGGTCCGCTCAGCCATCTTATTGCAGACGATATTCATATGGGCAATAACCTTCAACCCGAACTTCATAGCCTCATCGGATTCGTGCAGCTCCTGACCGAAATGGACCTTAACCAGTTCATTTAGCCCGACCATCCCGATCAGGTAGCTGCACCGATGAAGTCGCAGGTAACTCTGACCATCCAGGTCCATGGCCAGCATGGACAGAGGTCCCCCCTTCCCCAGCGACATCAACCTTTCAATGAACTTGCGCTTCTGTTCATGGGCCTTCACTGCCAGACCGATCTGGTCGGTCAACAGGGTGAACAAACGAGTATCATCACCGTTCGCCTTATAGCCCAAACGTGGCAAGTTAACTGTGACATTCTGCAGGGCGGAATAACGCATCCGCCATGGCTCTTTGGCATCCTCCAGATCCGAGGCCTCCAGTTTGAAACTCAACCGGCAGCATTCGGAAATCTTGGCGGTATCACCCCGATCAAAGACAAAGTAGGTGTTGCCCTTCTGGGCCGCCACCTCACAAATCAGATTGAGGAAATCCTGATGCCCCTCGGTCCGGAACAGTTTTTCGGTAATATGAACCAATGGTTTGGGGAAGAAAAAGGGTCTTCCCGCGGCATCACCCTCTTTATAAACCTCAAACAGCGCCCAGGCAAAGCGCTGAGCCTGCTTCTCGTATTCACCGTAGGTCTTGCCGGTATAAACCCCACCGGGACCAATGGCTGGAACATTTTCAAAATGCTTGGGAACTTCCCAATATATATTAATATCAGAGAAGATTGCCTGACCACCCCGGGCAACTGCCTGCTGGGAAAATTCATAGATCAACATCTGGGCCAACTGATGGACCTGCTTGTCGGTCAACTCTTCCAGGTATGGCGCGTAAAACAGATTTACGGCATCCCAACCGATGGCCCCGGCGAAGTGGCTCTGCAGGGCAGCGGCGAATTTGACCATATGAGCCAGCAACACCTCGGCATGCTTGGCTGGCTTGGCCATGGACAGGGCATGGGGCAGATTCAAGCCAAATTTTTTGATGTATTCAAGGGACTGCCCGGAACAGTAAGGCCGATCGATAAAACCCAGATCATGGAGATGGAGATCCCCTTTCAAATGGGCATCGGCCACGTCGGAGGTGAAAACGTGAAGCAGGGCATACTCTTTTTTAATTCCCTCAGCCAGGGTCAGGTTGGTGGCCTCGGGTCCATGGGGTACATTGGCATTTTCCTTATTATGTTGGACCAACAACTGGTCTACATCATACAAAGGAACCCCTAAACGGGTGTGCATCCGTCGGGCATCTTCCAACCCCAGTTCGAGCAGCTTGGCGTTGACCAGTTCCCGGATCAGCGGGCCAGTTACCGTCTTAACCGCGCCGCTCTGGATGGTCTTTTCAACAGCAATACTGACTCGATCCGCCGTATCCCGATCAATATAGGTTTCCCGAAGAAGGGCATCAACAATCCGTTGCCGATCCCAGCCGAGGATATCTTCCCCGGAGGTCCGAACAAAGAGGGCCAGATCGGTGCTTTCGAGAGCGCTGATCGGATTAAAGTTTTTTTTAGCCGAACCAGACTGCATCTGCATCACTACGCCCATCTCACACCCTCCGCACCAATTTCATCATTTTACCATTTTATCGCAGCACCCATGTGAGCTCATCCGGATCAGCCCACACCTCCAGACTGGAGGTCTATAAAAAGCCGCGCTCTCGGATGTTCTAATAAACCACGACCTGGGTCAATCATACGACATGTTGTATTGTGATTGGTATTATTGCACCATATGTAGTGGATCAGTCAAGAGAAAAAGAAACTTTTTTAACACTGCCAAACAAGCAATCGCGCAGTCAGATAAATAGCAACGAGTTTTCAAATGATTAGCATTATCCAAAGATTTCGTGCCTGAAAATGAATAATTCGATCCATTGAAATTCACCCGACCATCCAAAAAACATGGCCCCCGTTCACCGCATTCCTTGACCCAATGTCATTCAATACCGTAAACTTTGCTTCCGACAACCCATAATCAAAAAAGCCCAAAGGAAGCCCCCATGTCCTTCTTCCAGATACTTGCAGTCCTCTTGACCCTATCGGCACTGTTCGGCTATCTCAACCACCGTTTTCTCAAACTCCCCGAAGTTATCGGCACCATGCTGATCAGTATGGTTTTCTCCCTGCTGCTGATCGTCACCGAAGGGATATTCCCGGCAATGCTGGCCTGGGGGCAGGGGTTGCTCGCCTCCCTCGACTTTTCTGAATTTCTCCTTCACGGCATTTTGAGCTTTCTGCTCTTTGCCGGTGCCCTCCATGTGGAAATCAACGATCTTAAGCAACAGTGGCGAGTAATCACCGGCCTGGCCACTGGTGGTGTCCTGCTCTCCACCGGGATCATCGGCTATACCTCCTGGCTCCTTTTTAACACCTGCGGTTTCGAGATTTCCCTGATGCATTGTCTCCTGTTCGGGGCTTTGATTTCACCAACCGATCCCATTGCAGTACTTTCCCTCCTGAAAAGCGCCGGGGCGCCCAAATCGCTGGAGGTCAAGATTACCGGAGAATCACTTTTTAATGATGGGGTTGGAGTGGTGGTCTTTTTGCTAATCCTCGGCCTGATTTCCAGTGACCATCACAGCCAGGGTCTGGGAGGAGCGGCAATGCTCTTTCTGCGCGAAGCAGTGGGGGGCGGGTTACTCGGTGCTGGCCTGGGGTATGTCACCTATCGTCTACTGAGAAGCATCGACCAATACCAGATCGAGGTCCTGCTCACCCTGTCGCTTGCCGCCGGGGGGTATGTCCTGGCCGAGGCAATTCATGTTTCGGCGCCCATTGCCATTGTGGTGGCTGGTCTTATGATTGGCAACCACGGCCGTCGCCTCGCCATGTCCCAACGAACCTGTGAACATCTCGACCAGTTCTGGGAATTAATCGACTCCATCCTCAATCAGGTGCTCTTTTTGTTAATGGGTCTGGAATTGGTCGCCATGAACTACACCGCTGCTCTGGCCCTGCCGGTCCTTGGCCTGATTCCCCTGGCGCTTCTGGCCCGGCTCCTCAGCGTCGCCACCACGGTCACCTTCCTTAAACCCTTCCGGAATTTCAGCCCGCACGCCATTAAGATTCTGACCTGGGGGGGACTCAGGGGTGGGATCTCTCTGGCCATGGCTCTGTCGGTGCCGCCGGGTCCGGCCCGGGAGATTATCCTGATGGGAACCTATGCCGTGGTGGTTTTCTCGGTGCTGGTCCAAGGTTTAACCCTAAAACCGTTACTGCAAAAGTATTGGCGATAAGGCTCCATTCACTGTGCCGACCGGAGAGATAAATCCTACTCACCAAAACGGATTAAAGCCGCTTTGCGACCCGCCATCCGCTGGTATTTTTCACCAGGAAAGCCCAGGGCAATTACCGCGTAAACCTGCTCAGACGCAGGCATTCCCAAGATCTTTTTGAGGTCAGGCTGCCGCTCCAGGGCGGCCACGGCATAACCGATCAGGCAGCTGCCCAACCCCATGGCATGGGCCGTGAGCAGGATGTTCTGGCTGGCCAGGAGGGCATCCTCGGCCGGACAACTCGCCCCCGGGCCACTGCCCACCACGATCAAGGCTGGAGCTCCATGAAAGAGGAGATCACGCCCCTCATCTCGCCATTTTTTGAGCCCCTGCTCGATTGCCCGATAATAGCTGCGGTAATATTTACCCAGGGCGTCTTTCAAAAAAATCGCCGCCAACAGCCGGAGCAGGGGATTTGTGGCCTGCCGGTTCAATTTTATGAAAAATCCAGCGATTGCTCCCCCAAGACGCTCCACCTGCTCCCGTTTATCCAGGATGGTAAAGGTCCACTGCTGGCTGTTGGTGCCGGAGGGAGCCGTGGTGCCGGCCTTGACCAGATCAAGCAGCAGATCCCTGCTGACCGGTTGCGGAAGGTAATTGCGACAGGAGCGGCGCGAAGCCAGGAGGCGGACCAGCAAAGCTGGATCAAATTCGCCCCAGGGTAACCAACGCTGGTCCAGAGTGAAAGTTTTGAATACAAGGGCTGCCGGATCGAGGGCCGCAACCGATATCGCCCCCACCGGACACACCGCCAGGCAATGCCCGCATTGAAAACATTGATCACCAATGACCTCCGCCCGTTCATCAACCAAACCGATGGTCTCATCCGGGCAGACCCGGACACAAAGACCGCAACCGGTACATAGCTCTTGATCAATAACCGTAGTGATCTGTTGCATCAGGGGAGGTCCTTGTTCACCAACGGTTGATGAACTCGCAGCTGAGCATCAACTGCGAAAAGTCTCGGAATGGCTACGCTAACAGTTTGCTATAGAGGAAGCAACCCCTACGGACCGACACTGAAACAGCGCCGGCCCGCAGGGGGCATGACATCAGATTTTTGGCAGGTTCTTGGTGGCTTCGGCAATGGCCTCGGCCGGATACTCGTAATTATAGAGCTCCCCGGCATGGTACTGCTCATAACTGGCCAGATCCAAGAGACCGTGGCCGGAAAGATTGAAGAGGATGGTCTTGGGGTCGTTCAGATCCTTGGTGGCCTCCATGATGGCGGCTCGGACCGCATGACAGGATTCCGGAGCCGGAATAATCCCCTCGGTCTTAGCGAACAATACCCCGGCCTCGAAACACTCCAGCTGATGAAGCGCCATAACCTCGATGACCTTTTCCCGATAAAGGGCGCTGATGATCGGCGACATCCCGTGGTACCGGAGCCCCCCCGCGTGGATTCCCGGCGGAATGAAGTCGTGGCCCAGGGTGTACATCTGCATCATCGGGGTCCGCTTGGAAAGATCGCCGAAATCGTAGGCGTAGACCCCTCGGGTCATGGAGGGGCACGAAGCTGGTTCCACCCCAAGGAGACGAATATTCTTGCCATTCAATTTATCCGGGATAAATGGGTTGGCAATCCCCGCAAAATTGGATCCACCGCCGCAGCAGCCGATGACCACATCCGGATAATCACCGACCATGGCCAGCTGTTTCTTGGCCTCAAGCCCGATAATAGTCTGATGCAGACAGACATGGTTCAACACCGAACCCAGCGCGTAGTTGGTATCGGCATGGGAGACCGTATCTTCAAGGGCCTCGCTGATGGCAATACCCAGTGACCCGGGAGAGTTGGGGTCCTTGGCCAGAATCATCTGACCGGTGGGGGTCAAGGTACTGGGGCTTGCCACCACTTCGGCGCCGTAAGTGTGCATCATCGCCTTACGGTAGGGTTTCTGATCAAAGGAAACCTTGACCATATAAACCATGCACTCCATGCCGAACTTCTGGGTGGCGAAAGAGAGGGCGCTACCCCATTGGCCGGCCCCGGTTTCAGTAGCCAGACGCTTGATCCCAGCCTGCTTGTTGTAGTAGGCCTGGGGCACGCTACTATTGGTTTTATGACTGCCGGAGGGGGAAACGCCCTCGTATTTGAAATAGATCTTGGCCTTGGTGCCCAGGGCCTCTTCCAGAAAGGTGGCCCGAACCAGAGGAGAAGGCCTCCAGATGGCAAAAATCCGCTGGACCTCTTCGGGGATATCGATCCAGGTATTGGGGCTCATCTCCTGCTCAAGAAGCGCGCCCGGGAAGATAGCCAGCAACTTCTCCGGGGCCATGGGCTGATTATTCTCCGGATCCAGCGGTGGTTGCAGCCCGTTGGGGATATCCGGCAGGACGTTATACCACTGGGTCACTCGGTCTTCGTAGGGCAGAAAGATCTGTTTGCGCATGATAACCTCATCGATAGGAGTTGATTGTGAAGGCTTCAGCTAGAAATACAAATAGTACTGTTTTAAAAGGCAGTTTCGGTGAAGTCAAGAAGAAGTGGAAAAGACGGTCCTAAAGTTCTTTACGTTTAAACAGCCTTAAATCAAATTATGCTCTCGCTGAACCAAAATGCACCCCTGGCATTTTGTTCGGGACATGGTAAATTACTCCATCTGCTTAAAAACAACTGAAACGTAAGGAATTCATCCCATGCCCGGAATCATCGACTTTCACACCCACGCCTTTCCCGACGCTGTAGCCGTCCAGGCGGTACCCGCCCTGGCCGCGAAGGGCAAGGTCACTCCCTGTCTGGATGGACGCATCGAAAGCCTCCTGACCTCAATGAATCTGGCCGGAGTAGACAAATCCGTGCTCTGTTCCATTGCCACCCGCCCGGGCCAATTTGATTCTATCCTCGCTTGGTCCAAGTCCATCCGCTCGGAGCGGATCATCCCCTTCCCCTCCTTCCATCCGGAAAACCCCAAGGCCCTTGAGAACATCAGGATTATCAGAGAAGAGGGATTCAAGGGAATTAAGATGCATCCCTATTATCAGAATTTCACCATTGACGAAGAACGGATGCTCCCCTTCTACGAGGCAATCAGCGCCGCCGGTTTGATTCTCGTCATGCATACGGGCTTCGATATCGGCTTCCCCCGTGAGGACATTGCCGGACCAGCTCGGGTCCGCACGGTTATCGACCGTTTTCCCAGCCTCAAATTTATTGCCACCCACCTTGGGGCCTGGGAGATGTGGGACGAGGTTTGCGATCTGCTCATCGGCCGCAAAGTCTACTTGGACATCTCCTTCTCCCTCCAGTACCTGGATCGAGACAAAGTCCGCCAAATGATGCTCGATCACCCCGCAGATCGAATCCTCTTCGGCACCGACTCACCCTGGGCCGACCAAGCCGAAGTCGCCACCATGCTTAAATCGCTTGAGCTTGGTGAAGAGCTGGAAGAAAAAATCTTTCGGACCAATGGGCTGGCACTGCTCGGCATGGACTAACCCGGGCGAAGGTCATCCCCACCTTATTTATTTTCATGCTCATCAGCGGGAGTGTACTGAAACTGACTGACCCCTATCCCTCCTGCCAGGCATAACGGCTTGACAAACACTGAGTCAATCCCTGATGATTTAGAAATCAAGGTAGCAGCATTGCAGCCACAGGGAGGAAAACGGTGAACAACGAATCGATTATCATTGTGGACGATGAACCGGCAGTGCTCTCAAGCCTGAAACGAGCACTGATTGAAGCGGAGTACCAGGTGGCTACCTTCCCCAATGGTGAACAGGCCCTGGCCTCCCTGGCCGAAAATCCAACAGCGGTGATTGTTTCTGATTTTATGATGCCCGGGATGTCCGGCATCGAGGTCCTCGACCGAGCCCGGGAAATCTCCCCCGATACCATCCGGGTCCTGATCACCGGCGCCCTCGATCTGGATGTGGCCCTCGAGGCCATCAGTCGCGGTGAAGTCTACCGGATCATTCGCAAACCCTGGAACGATCTGGAGCTGAAAGTAACCATTACCCAATGTCTGGAACAGTATCACCTGATCCAGGAAAACCATCACCTTCAGCAGCAACTCATCGATCAAGCCCGAATCGAAATGGTCAAGGCCCTGGTGGTCACCCTGAACCACGAGATTAACAATTCCCTGGTCTTTCTCTCCATCGCCATCGATTCCCTGGCCCGCTCCTTTGGTAAACAGGAGATCCCCGCCGATCATGAAGAATTTCTCAAAAAAATGAAGACCAGCTGCCTGAGTGTTTCCACCCTGGTCAAAAAGCTCCAGAATATCGAGGAGATCCAGGTCAAAGAATACCTGAGCGGCACCGGCACCATGATGATCGATACCAAGGCCTCTGGGTTTGGCGCCGGGCCATGACTCACCGAAAAAATGTCACAAAATCAAAAACCAGTGTCCTGTTTGCTTATGATATCAGTTAATTATTGGGGTATCGTGGTTCCTGGCAAGACGAACAAAACAAAGGGATAGCAGCGCTATTTGAGATTTGGACAACACCGTCAGGGGCCGCAAGGGCCAAATCACAGCGAGGGATTAAGCAAACAGGACACAAGCAACAAAGGCCAACCTTATTCTTAATCAGTGCCAGACAGGAACCGACCTTCTCCAGGCTTTTCTCTTTTCTCCGCATTCCTCCTATGCCAGCCACTGAGGACACTAAACTGTCCAGATTCATCCAAAGTTGTTGACTTAATTCATCCCACTGCTTACCATATCGTCAAATAGCGATATATGAATATGGAGATATCATGAAAGATCTTATTCGTACAATGAAAGCCCTGTCCGACCCAAACAGGATTACCGTTATGAAGATGCTGGAGGTCCGGGAACTCTGTGTCTGCGAAATAACGGCCATTCTCGGACTGGCCCAGTCCACCGTTTCCAAGCATCTCAAGCTGCTGGAAGATGCCGGATTGATCAAATCACAACGTGATGGGGCCTGGGTCATTTACCGCCTGGCCGAGAAACAAGACAATCCATATGCCCCGGTCATGCAACAACATCTCAAAGAATGGCTAACTGAAGATGATCACATCCGGGATAACGTCGCTAAAATAGCAACCATTGACCGATTGCGGATCTGCGCCGCATAAATGAGGAAAGATCAACCATGAAGGCAATAAATAAAAACGTTTGTGCCTGCCAAAACCCTGAGATAGGTGGCGAAGCAGAGTCACCTACGCACAAAAACAATTCGCCCATTGGATATTTCCTCAAGGGCCTGGCAGGAATCATCATCTGGTTTGTGATCTACCGACAACTCGCCCCCCTGGCGGGATATCTAACCAGGAACATCCCGGGGCTTCCGCCGGGGAGTCATGCCGCTGAGGCAATACAGTTCTTTCTCTACGATACTCCAAAAGTCCTCATGCTCCTTATCTTGGTGGTCTATGGCGTTGGGATAATCCGAACTTTTTTTACTCCGGAGAAGACCCGCCGTATCCTGGCTGGGCGTCGCGAGGCGGTGGGCAATGTCCTGGCAGCCCTTTTGGGAATCGTCACCCCGTTCTGCTCCTGTTCGGCGGTTCCGCTCTTCATTGGCTTTGTCACCGCCGGAGTACCGCTGGGCGTCACCTTTTCCTTTTTGATCGCCGCGCCCATGGTCAATGAGATTGCCCTGGTCCTGCTCTACGGGCTTTTGGGCTGGAAAGTGGCCGCCCTCTATCTCGTCACCGGATTACTGATCGCTATTATCGCCGGATGGATCATTGGTCGCCTGGGCATGGAGAATCACATCGTCGATTGGGTCCGGGCCATGCGGACCACCGCCGAGGGCGGCCCGGAAGAGACCCTGACCTGGCCTGATCGTTTCCATCACGGCTGGGAAGCCGTAAAAGAGATTGTCGGCAAGGTCTGGCTTTACGTTATTGCCGGAATTGCAGTGGGCGCTGCGATCCACGGCTATGTCCCCGAAGGATTCATGGCAGCGATCATGGGCAAGGACGCTTGGTGGAGCGTCCCGGCAGCCGTGCTGATCGGGGTGCCGATGTACTCAAATGCCGCCGGAATCATCCCGGTGATTCATGCCCTGCTTGAAAAAGGGGCCGCCCTGGGTACGGTACTCGCCTTCATGATGAGCGTTATTGCCCTTTCACTGCCGGAAATGGTAATCTTACGCAAGGTCCTGATGCCCAGACTCATCGGAGTCTTCATCGGAGTGGTCGCCGGAGGCATCCTCCTGGTTGGCTATCTCTTTAATCTTATTATTTGAAGCACTTTGAGCCCTCTCTATCTGATCGTAACATCCACACCTTTTGAAACTGGTAACTTTAACTTGTAGGCACTTTTTCATGAACCCTATCACCCTAAGCCCCATCGGCAGAACCCGCTGCCAACTCAAGACAAGGGATGAAACCCCCAAAAACTATACCGACTCGAATGAACCCGGAACCCTGGTTATTGACCCTCAATATCTTGATGCCTTAGACCGGATCGAAGTCGGCCAGACCATCGTGGTTCTGTTCTGGCTCCATGAGGCCCGACGTGACCTGCTCAAGGTCTATCCGCGGGGTGATCGCAGTCGAGGACTCCATGGGGTCTTTGCGACCCGTAGCCCCATGCGCCCCAACCCCATTGCCCTCTCCGAACTCAAGGTTACAGCGATTCGAGGCAACGAAATTGATGTATTGGGGATCGATGTACTTGACGGCACGCCGATCCTTGATATCAAAAAAAGTATCGGGCCTGATGCAAAATAATTCATACTCATGATATCCTTTCTACATAGCCCACATGCTTCAATAATTTGTAATTTGAGACTCTTCTTTTTGGAACTAAGTACAGGAGAATGAATAATGATTAATATAAAAATCTGCGGCCCAGGGTGCGCCAGCTGCACCAAGACAGAAGAGATTGTACGTCAGGCGGTGGCCGATTCCGAGGTCAATGCCATCATCGAAAAAATCACTGATTTTGCCGATATTGCCCAGTTAGGTGTTCTTTCAACCCCGGCTGTCTTGATCAATGACAGGATTAAATGCGTTGGTAAAATACCGACCCAAGATGAAGTAAATAACTGGCTCAAGTATATGTAATTAAAGGAGAAATATCATGTCTAAAAAAATGCTCGTTATTGTCACCCATTCCACAGACGATGTTGACCGGGCCAACCTGGCTTTGGCCTTTATCGCCGCCATGGTCGCCGAAGAGATCGATGTCGCCGTACTCCTGATGTGGGAAGGAGCGCTTCTGGGCAAGAAAGGGGTGGCCGAGACTTTGGAAGGCCGGAACATGACCCATGGCAAGGTCCTGATGCCGATCATCATGGAGGCGAAAACCCCGATCCTGGTCTGCGCTCCTTGCGCCAAGACCATGGGGGTGACTGAAGCGGATCTAATTGACAACGCCAAACTGATCACCGCCCCCACAGTGATCGCGGAGATGCAGCACCGGGAAGTAGTCAACTTCTAGGAAAATGGCTGAAATCACCGCATCTTTGCCCATTGATGACAGACCGCATAGAGGGCTATAGCAGTCTGTCATCAATGAACAAATCTACGGCACTTTCAGCCATTTTCAGGTCTTTATTAATTTGTGAAGGAAACTACCGATCGGAGAGATCAGCCACAGCCATGTGCCTACCCGAAGAACGGATAAGGAAAACGAAAATCCTTTTTCTCTGTACCGGCAACTCCTGCCGGAGTCAGATGGCCGAAGGGTGGGCACGCCACCTGAAGGGTGATGTCATCGAAGCCTATTCGGCTGGTATTGTCCGCCACGGTATGAATCCCCTAGCTGTCAAGGTGATGGCCGAGGCCGGTGTGGATATCTCGGGGCAGACCTCAAAAACCATCGAGGAGCTCACCGACCAGACCTTCGATTATGTGATCACCCTCTGCAGTCATGCCGATGAAACCTGCCCGTACTTCCCCGGGAAAAAAATTCACCACGGCTTTGCCGATCCACCCCGCCTGGCAGATAATTGCTCCAGTGAGGACGAGGCCTTGATCCATTACCGAAGGGTCCAGAATCAAATCCGTGCTTTCATCCTGACCCTGCCGGATAGTCTGCTTGTCCCCAAAAAATCAGGATAAGCAGCTCACTTCAATCACGATCAAGGATAAGATCGACCATGTTTTTGCGGTCTTGACAGAAGAGCCTCTTGACCCGCTCCCGATACTCTTCCAGGGTGAGATGTTCCCGATGGGTGCCGATAACGATTCGAATACCGGGAAAGGCGGAGGCCAAGGCTGTCTCATATTTTTTTATAAAGGGACAGAGGGCCTTGATGCAGTAAGTAAAATGGATGGTATCAACCTTGAATTCAGTTAAGGCCCTGATTCGCTCTAGCAATTTGTCCGCCCCGGTCAAGGTCGGGCATCCCGGGCAATTGATGATACCCACTAACGTCAATTTCTCTTCTGCCGGGTAGTCGGCAAAGGCCCCCTGCCGCTTCCGAAAATCCGCCAGACAGCTGACCGAGGAGCAACCTAAATCCTGGGTTGCGTTTGAACAAGTGAGGATTCCAATTCGTGCCATGGTGTTTCCTTTACATGGAATGCTTGTTTTTTATTCATCCTACAGCCGCCACCTGTTCTTTCTTCCTGACCCAAAAATTATACATCTCTATAAAGAACCCTGGATGCTCAAGCTCAAACTGATGCCAGTCAGTCAATGAAACCCCCGCGGGATCATCCCCATATGCTTCTAGGTAGGCTGATTTCTGCTCCATGCCCAGGGTAAATCCCAACATCTCAAGACCAAAATCAGCCAACAACGTTGAAATCTCAGGAAGAGTGAAACAATGCTCCTGAACGTGGAAAATGAGATCACGCACGGTTGAGGTTGCATAAAAGTCTTTACCCCTGGTGATCAGTTTCATCGGATCATCATCGGGCAGGGCAAAAATGGCCTGTCGCCCTGCCCGAATCCCTTCAGCCGTCGAAGAAAATCCCCGGGCCTTAACAAATTCCCGGGCAGCAGAAATCTGCCGGCGGGCCACTTCGCTGTACAAACCAATTTTCATATACCCCGCCGGGCGAAGCAGATCCACCAGGACCCGGAGCCCCTCTCTTGGTTCACCCATATGGTGCAGAACCCCGGAACACTCGATAACATCAAACGTTCGATCCAGTTGATGGAGATCCAGAATATCACCCTCAATAAAGGTGAGATTGGTAATCCCGAACTCATCCGCCTTTCGCTTGGCATAGGCCAAACTCGCCCGACTGAGGTCAACCGCCACCACCGCTGAATTCAGATAGGCCACCGCACTGGTAATGGGTTGCCGGCCGGTTCCCCCCCCGGCAACCAACACCTCGGGCCGCTCGATCGACACGAGACCCGGTGGAAAGTTCGGCGCAATTTCTTTTTGTAAACATTCGATAAAAGGTCTTGGCTGAGTCAGGGAAATGCCGGTCCACCGGGGATAGGGATTCTCTTCATATTGCTGCTTCACCTGCAATGAGATGTGATCATGCACTGCCGCAAGCTCAGGAATCCGAGAAGCCAAGGCCTGCTCCGCTTCGACCTCGGCAAAATGAACCCGAACAAGTTCAGAAAGATCCCGGTCGTCGGTTGGCGAAGCAAACGGGAATCGGCGGGTAATGTCGTAGGTCTTCAATGGGGCATAACAGGCCAGCAAAGCAAGACGGGGAATAGTAACACTCGTAAATGAGTCTGCCACCATCAACTGATCGATACTTTTTGACAAAAACTGCTGCTCTGTTTCTGTGGTTTTATAGACGTATTCATTCCAAAAACACTGCTGGGCAAAGGCGACGACGAAAGGGGTCAGCTGGCGACATAACTGTTCATCCGGTTCAACGCTTGCCAGGATCATCGCCAGTCCCCTCCGGAGACGGGTCAGCAAATCCTCAACCAAGCGGCTTGCCACCACGGTCTTTTTGAGCATCAAGAGCATGAGTTGATCGGTCATCAACCCCATCAGTACCTCATGCAGAATGCTATTGTGATAGCCCGCGGCATCGTCTTTCTCTGCAAGAAAGAGCTGTACTTCGTCAAGAATTTCTCCCTGAAAAAGCTCATGACAACAGGCGTGATAAAAATTCTGGTGCTCCAGATCCATCCTCAACAGGCACTGGAGCAAAATCTCCTTTCGCTCAAGTTGAGTTCCGGCTGAACCCGGAAAAATCAGACAAAATTTCAGCAATTCAGATAAATTTCCATAGGCCTCATGAAAATCGGGCCTAAGCCTGAGAGCTTTGCAATAGGCGGATACCGCATCATCAAGGCGACCGAGTTTCCGCAAGACAAAACCCTTGTTCGCATGGGCCTCGGCATATCCAGGATGGAGGTCAAGGGCCTTCCGGTATGCTTCCAGAGACTCCTGATCTCGTCCTGTAATTTCAAGGACAATCCCCAAATTGTTATGAGCCGTCGCATAATCCGGCTTATACTGCAAAGCCTTGCGATAACAGAGGATGGCCTTTTCATGGTCACCGATGGTATTCAGAATGTTGCCCAGATTATTATGGGCTTCACTGTAGGAGGGGCTCGCCAGGATGGCCTTTTCGACCAATTTCCGAGCCGCATTGACCTGGCCGACCTGGTAATAGAGGGTTCCGAGAAGATTGTTGGCGCTGGGATTGGCAGGATCAGCGGCGAGAACCTGAAGATAAAAGGCTTCCGCCTGATGCAAATTCCCGGATTGATGAAAGTACAGGGCGGTCTGGATGGTCTCCCCAAGATCGGAACGCTGCCGGTCAGCACCAGGCTGTCTTTGCTTGAGTTGAACGCCGGAGATCTTTTTCTTCTTTCGTATTTTATTTGACATGTTCAAGTCTCTCCGTATTTTTTCGCTTTCCGAGTCACAGGAAGTCGTGCCGCCAGTACTGATCGCGTGATCGCGGGACGCTCCTAAGTAACTAACGAATTATTCTGACAAAGTGAATTTATTCAGCTTCACGAGCTTTGCTCCTCTTTCCACGGCATAACCGATACCAGGGACACTCATTACGAAAGTGCGCGCCAAATCCGTCAATGAAATACCAAGTTCTCTAGAAGCCCAGAAGCAAACAAGACTTCTTGCTTTAACTTTACGATCTTTACGGCCTGGAGAATATATTTCTTCAACTTCTATCCCAAAAATTTCTGCCGCCCTTTCGGCTAGACGAGGCAAATCATACCCAAGAGACTTCAGTTTATATCGCCTTTCAAGGGCTTCTTCTGCTTGAGAAAGTGCGGCATCGACAAAATCTGATTCTCCCAATATCCGTTCGTCGCTCATGCTATGGTCTCGACCTCCGGACCTCAGGTTTTTAACCTCCACCCAACCACCGAGACTTCGAACCAGACCGCCGCCAACCAATTCCGTACGGCGTCCCTGTTGAAGTCCTTCTACCATATATGATCGGTAGGCAAGACGGGCAGTCTGT
>JAHJAA010000055.1 GCA_018814305.1 Pseudomonadota bacterium | reverse complement strand
GCCACCATGGCCAGATGCACATTAAGTAGTATTGCTGTATTACTGATAGAAATGGCAGGTACCAGGAGAAAGAAAATGACTGTCAGGTCGCAACAACTGCCCCTGTTAGATAGAAAGGCAGCCTGATAATTGTAAGAACTCGAATATTATAATTTTGATGTAAACAAAATACTGTTAGTGGCACCTTTTTATTGATATCGTTAGCTGGTTTATCAAAAAAACACGAGAGCTACCCTGAACCAGGGATCAAAAGCCTAAAAACTAATCTGATAAGTTTAGACAACGATCACCAATAACAAGAGGCTACAGAAAAATGCATTGAATAGCATTAACGGAAAAGCGAAAATTGGTTAGCACTTGATACTTTTCAACACCCTTTTATTGGAATATGTGGAAAGTAACCTATCACTTTCTACTCCCGCAATATCCCCCAAATTCTATCTCAAAAAATAGGATCCAAATTCCCAACTGCCGTGAATCCATTTTTTTGCTAACCCCTTTCCTAGCAATGAATCATTGAAACATGTTCTTGTCAACAACAGAGATCCCCTGCCTCTTTTGTTGAGCAGTTTCTCGCCCTTCATATTGCGTAATTTTTCCCACAATATGTGGAATACTCACTTATTGGGATATGCGGAATACTTACCTATTGGAAAATGCGGAATACTTACTTATTGGAATATGTGGATTGACAAACATATAAATAGGGTTTGTCGGGCCTGCCAATAGCAAAATTTGTCAGATCAGATGTTTGTTTTTACGAATAGTTAGTGGTCCATGATCGGTATTTGCGATTGATCGTATTGGTTGTTCCTATACAAACTGTTTGACATGTTGTCAGCCCGGATGATATAAATCTGGTCCCTATTAAGTTCAAACGGAGAAAAGAGTGATGTTTAACTATATCTGACGATGACGGCTCCAGCCGTTCAGCCTGGTCGAGGCTGATTCTCATATTGTCGGGTAATTCTCCGCTTTATTCCTTCCTGCAGAAAATATTTTGCTCTAACAAGGTTTCAGGAGTTGCCCGCATTCGATTTTCCTGAAATCATCCTGATTGTTCCAGATGCTGTTGCCATCTGTTCATCTCGATCCATTTCACGGTATCTTCCCTTATGAGACCAATTTCATCAGATAAAGTTACGTCCGCTCTTCTCCATAATTTTTTTTAACCAAAGGAGAACGCGATGAAAAGAATCACAATGTCTTTGCTGTCGGCGCTGGGCCTGGGTTTGCTCTTTAGCGCAAACTGTCTGGCCGCAAGTGCTGCCGGAATTGTAAGTATGAATTTTGATCTTACCGAACAGGTAAGAGACAAAAAGGTGGAACTCTGGGTTCCCTATCCAATTTCGTCTGAAGTCCAGGACATCACTGCAGTCAGGGTAGTTGGCGATTTTGCCGAGTCGGCGGTCTATGCCGATAAAAAATATCAGACCCCGATGCTTTACGCCCAATGGCCGGCTGGCGCCGAAAGCCGGAAATTGACTCTTTCCTTCAAGGCGGCGCGGCAGGAGGTGGTCAAACGTGACTTGCCCGAAGTGGAAGCTGCCTGGAACCGGGGTGATTTTGCCATGTGGCTTACCGCTACCAGTCTGGGACCGCTCGATGGGCCGGTCGGAGAGTTGGCCGCAAAAATTACCGAGGGCAAGGCAACTACCCTGGCCAAGGCCCGGGCGATCTATGACTGGGTCTGTGACAATATGTATCGTGATCCGAAGACCGTCGGCTGCGGGCCGGGGGACGTCTGTTCTCTGCTGCAGACTCCGGGCGGTAAATGTACCGATATCCATTCGGTCTTTGTCGCATTATGTCGGGCGGCCGGGGTTCCGGCCCGGGAGATCTTCGGGATTCGCCTTGGCAAGAATGATATCCAGGACATCAGCCAGTGGCAGCATTGCTGGGCTGAGTTCTATCTGCCTGGTTATGGCTGGGTGCCGGTTGATCCAGCCGATGTCCGCAAGTTGATGCTGAAAAAGAACCTGAAGCTGGAAGATGGTGAAGCCGCTGAACTGCGCGCTTACTTCTGGGGCGGATGGGACGCCTACCGGGTTGAACTGGCCCGGGGCCGTGATCTTGTCCTGAATCCTGCCCAGCATGGCGCGCCACTCAACACCTTTGGCTATCCCTATGGTGAAGTCGGCGGCGACCCGCTGGATTTTTATGATCCCAAATCTTTCGGTTACAAATTCACTACCTATAAAATAACCGAAGATGGCTTCGGCCTGATCGATACTGCCGGACTGAAATCGCTTCTCGATCACGGGACGGAGGTAGCGGTATTTGATGCCAGAAGTCCTGAGGAGTACCAGGAGGTCCATGTCCGGGGCGCCGAGAGTCTGCCCGATAAAGAATTTACCGAGTATGCCCATCTGTTGCCTGAGGACAAATCACAGCAGGTCGTCTTCTACTGTAACGGCGTTAAGTGCGGTAAGAGTAAAAAAGCAGCGAAAAAGGCGATAGCCATGGGCTATCAGAATGTTCTGGTCTATGCCGAAGGAATGCCGGTCTGGGAAGAGAAGGGCATGCCGATCTATGCCGGACCCAACTATGAGGAGCGGATCGAGACCAGTAAGCTCAGTCCGGCCGATCTTGACCAGTTGCTCAAAAGCAGTGGTGATACCATCCAGCTGGTCGACGTCCGTGATCAGGAAGAGTTTGCCGCTGGTCATATCCCCGGTTCTATCAATATCCCGGTGGCCTCTTTTGCCTCTCAATCCGGAGTTCTCGACAAGAAGAAGCAGATCATCGTCTACTGCAACTCCGGGGGCCGCAGTTACAACGCCTATCGGAAACTGATGAAGCTCGGCTACGAGAAGATCAACCAGGCAATCTTCGCCGACTGGAAAGAGGCGGGACTGCCGGTTGTGAAGGATTAAGCAAATACCTGGGCGCTGTTCCTCTGTCCGGGGAACGGCGCCCACTGACATACCTGGAATATTTATAGCATCAGATTGATGAGAAGAAACATGAATTGTCATAAACACCAAACATATTGAATGTTGCGTCTGGTGCGCCGCCCGGTCCGGGTTGTGCCGAATGCAGGCCCCGCACTTCCCCTCCTTTGTTGAGTTGACGCTTATGTAAGGTCTTAACTCTGAGGAATCAGGATTGCATGCGGTTGTCTGACCAAGCCTTGCGTGCAGTTGATTCATCGAGGAGGAAGTTACAGTGAATGCCCCAGCCCCAAACATAAAATCCGTTGTAACCAGTGGCGCCGTAATGGTTGTCGGTGGCGGTGTCGCCGGGGTCCAGGCGGCCCTAGACCTCTCTGCCCTCGGCTATAAGGTCTATCTGGTTGAAAAGAGTGCGGCGATTGGCGGGATCATGGCCCGGCTCGACAAGACCTTTCCCACCAACGACTGTTCCCTGTGTATCCTGGCCCCCAAACTGGTTGAGGCGGGACGCGACGGCAACATCGAGATTCTGACCAAGAGCGAATTCCTGGAGCTGACCGGTGCTCCCGGCCATTTCACCGCCAGGGTCAGGAAAGAACCGCGCTACATTGACGAAGATGTCTGTACCGGCTGTGGCCAGTGCACCCTCTATTGCCTGAAAGAGATCGGCGACGACTATAATGAAGATCTCAGGGTCACCCACGCCGCCCACATCGATTACGCCCAGGCGGTGCCGACCAGTTACCACATTGATCCCAAGAGCTGCCTGCAACTAAACCACCAGACCTGCGGTCTCTGCGCCACGGTCTGCAAGGCCGGCGCAATCCGCTTCGACGACGAACAAGAGATTCTCGAATTGTCGGTGGGCGCCGTGGTTCTCGCCCCGGGCTTCGGGCGGATCAGCGACGACAATTTCCGTCAATACGGCTGGGGCAGGTTTGACGACGTCCTCACCGCCTTCGAGCATGAGCGGCTGATGTGCGCCTCCGGCCCGACGGGAGGGGAGATCGTCCGGATTTCCGACCAAGAGCACCCTAAAAAAATCGCCTTCCTGCAGTGTATCGGCTCCCGCGACGCCACCTGCGGCAACAACTATTGTTCCTCGGTATGTTGTATGTACGCCATCAAGCAGGCGACCCTGGCCCGCGAGCACGATCCCGACGCCGAGATCACCCTCTTCTACATGGATGTGCGCACCCACGGCAAGGGCTTCGACGCTGCCCGGGAGCGGGCCGTGGCCGAAAACAATTTCCGGGTGATCTATGCTCGGCCACCCAAGGTGGAGGATGTGTTCGACGGTGGCCTGCTGCTGACCTGGAGCGATGAATCAGGCCAGCACAACTACGAAAAATTCGACATGGTGATCCTTTCCCAGGGTCTTGAGTCACCAGACGATGCCGAACAGCTCTCCCAAGCCGCCGGGATCGATCTAAACCCTTACCGGTTCGCCGCTACCGACAATTTCACCCCCCTGGCTACTTCCCGGCCCGGAGTCTATGTGATCGGCGCCTTCCAGGGGCCGAAAGACATCCCCGATTCGGTCACCCAGGCTGGAGGGGTAGCCGGGCTTTGCGCCGGGCTGCTGGCGAAAGGCCGGGACAGCGAAACGGTCAGCGCCTCCTTCCCGGTCGAGCGGGATATCAGTGATGAAGAGCCCCGGGTCGGGGTCTTCGTCTGCCATTGCGGGATCAATATCGGCGGGGTGGTCAATGTCCCCTCGGTTCGCGACTACGCCGCAACCCTGCCTAATGTGGTTTACGCCACCGACAATCTCTACTCCTGCTCCCAGGATACCCAGGGCCAGCTGGTCAAGATCATCAAGGAGCAGCGCCTCAACCGGCTGGTGGTCTCGGCCTGTACCCCCCGCACCCATGAGCCCCTCTTTCAGGCGACCATGCGTGAGGCGGGCTTGAACCGGGCCCTTTTTGAGATGGCCAATATCCGCGACCAATGTTCTTGGGTGCACATGCATGAAAAGGAGGCCGCCACCGCCAAGGCCAAGGACCTGGTGCGGATGGCGGTGGCCAAGGCCTGTTTACTCACCCCGCTGGCAGAGCAACAGCTGCCGGTGACCCCTTCGGCCCTGGTGCTGGGTGGGGGATTGGCTGGAATGACGGCCGCTTTAACCATCGCTGATCAGGGTTTTGAATGCACTCTGGTTGAACGTGAGAAAGAACTGGGGGGCCGCACGACTCTGCTCAGCCGCGACCGCCATGGCAACGATCCCCGCCAGGTCATCAAGGAGCTGGTGCGCAAGATCGAAAACCACCCGAAAATTACCGTGCTGACCGAGGCGACCCTGGCCAATATCTCCGGCTATGTCGGCAACTTCACCTCGACAGTCGAAGGCGTCCAGAAGAGTCTTGAGCGGTTGCATGGCGCCGAAGATGCGAGGCAGAGGCCTGGAGACAATACTTTGGTATGTGAACAGGCCGATAACGAAGCAGATTTGGCGCCCTGCAACCGCTCAACCGTCATTAATCACGGAGTGGTGGTCATCGCCACCGGTGGCAAGCCATATCAACCAACGCAATACTGCTATGGAGAATCAAACCGCATCATCACCCAGGTGGAGCTTGAGGCGCAGCTGGCCGCGAAAAAACCGCTACCGGCCGCCTGCCGCTCGGTGGTGATGATCCAGTGCGTCGGCTCCCGTGGGGACGATTTATCTTACTGCAGCCGGGTCTGCTGCGGCCAGGCGGTGAAGAACGCGCTCAGGATCAAGGAACTGGCCCCGGACACCCAGGTCACCATCCTCTTCCGCGATATGCGGACCTACGGTTTTATGGAAGACGATTATCAACGGGCCAGGCAACTGGGGGTGATCTTCACCCGCTTCACCCCGACGGCGCCGCCCCGGGTTAAGGTTGGCAAGGGTGGCAAGAGCAAGCCGACGGTGACGATTTTCGATCCGCTTTTGGGCGAGGACGTGGAACGAAGCGCTGACCTCCTGGTTCTTGCAACCGGTATCATCCCAGAGGAGCCTGAACAACTAGCCAAGTTACTTAAGGTGCCGGTGACGGCCGACAATTTCTATCTGGAGGCCCATGTCAAATTGCGGCCGGTGGATCTGGCGGTGGACGGGGTTTTTGTCTGCGGCCTGGCCCACGCCCCCAAGTCCATCGACGAGACCATCGCCCAGGCTCAGGCTGCGGCCGGGCGGGCCTGTCAGCCCCTGGCCCGTGGCACCATCGCCCCGGAACCCATTGTCTCAAACATCGATCCGGCCAAGTGCATCGGCTGCGGCGCCTGCGAGTCGTTCTGCCCCTACAAGGCAATCACCATCTTTAAAGACGGCAAGCTCAGAAAGGCCAGGACCATCACCGCCTCCTGCAAGGGATGCGGGGTCTGCGCCGCCCGCTGCCCGACTTTAGCCATCGACATGGGCCGTTTCACCTATGGCGGTATCATGGCCCAGGTGCGAGCCTTCAACCCGCAAGGAGATGAATAATGACCAACGAATATTATCCCCATATTTTAGGATTTCTCTGTAACTGGTGCTGCTACACCGCCGCCGACTCGGCCGGGGTCGGCCGCTATCAGTATCCGCCAAACTTAAGGGTTATCAGGATCATGTGTACCGGCCGGCTTGATCCCTCATTCCCTCTTGAGGGACTGGCCAATGGCGCCGACGGCATCTTTGTCGGCGGGTGTCACCCCGGCGAATGCCATTATCAGGACGGCAACTACCAAGCCCTGGTCTCGGCCGCCCTCGTCCATGAGATGCTGGATCGGCTCGGTATCGCCCGTGAACGGTTCCTGATTGAATGGGCCTCGGCCGCCGAAGGTCCGAACTTCGTCAAGATCATCACCGGTTTCACCCAGCGCATCGCCGCCCTTGGTCCCCTGGGTCAGACCGAGGGCAAGGATCCCCAGGCCGTGCGCCGGGATCTGGCGGAGGCCGCTGAAGCCGCCCGGGGTCGGAAAATCCGCACCGGGCTGATTAATGCCTCTCGGGAGATGATGAAGGGCAGGGATTTCTCTCGGCCCGTCATCGCGGGACTGGTCCAGGATAAGTGTGGAAAGGCGCTGCAGGAGATCTACGGCGGTGGGAGTGTTGGGTCATGATTGAAAGCCCGATCCGTCTCACCCAAACCGTCAAGGGCGCTGGTTGCGCCGCCAAATTGCCGCCCGGCGACCTGGACCGGGCTCTGTGCGGCCTCGACCTGCCGGTAGACGATAATCTCCTGGTCGGCCTCGAGCGGGCCGATGATGCCGGGGTCTACCGGGTGAGCGACGAGATCGCCCTGGTCCAGACTCTGGACTTCTTCCCGCCCATGGTCGATGATCCTTATCAATTTGGTCGGATCGCGGCTGCTAATGCCCTGAGCGACGTCTATGCCATGGGCGGCACGCCGAAGACCGCCATGAATATCGTCGCCTTTCCGGCCAAGACCCTGGATCTGGCCATCCTCCGGCAGATCATCGAGGGCGGGCTCAGCGTCCTGCGGGAGGCGGGGGTGGTGCTGGTCGGCGGTCACACCATCGACGACCCGGAACTGAAATACGGCCTGTCGGTAACCGGTTATGTCCACCCGGCCAAGATTCTCACCAAGAAGCGGTTGCGGATCGGCGACCGGCTGATCCTCACCAAACCTTTGGGCAGCGGCATCGTCTGCACCGCCATCAAGGCAGGATTGGCCACAGATGATGTAACGGAACTAGTGATCGCCAACATGGCGACTTTAAACAGAGTGGCGGCTGAGACCATGGCGGATTTCCCGGTCAGCGCCTGCACCGATATTACCGGTTTCGGCCTCATGGGCCATCTGGCTGAGATGGTGGTTGATTCCGGCTGCGGGCTGCGGATTGATTCGGCGACTCTGCCCCATTACCCCGAGGCCCTGGAATGGGCGGCCATGGGCTTGATCCCGGCCGGGGCCTATAACAACAAAAAATTCCGGGGCAAGTTTGTGACCTTTGCCGAGTCGGTTGGGCAGCCCAGGCGGGATCTCTGTTTTGATCCCCAGACCTCCGGCGGCCTCCTCATCACGGTGGCGGCCGGGGAGGCGGACTCACTGCTCTTGGCCCTCAAGGCCGGTGGGGTGGCTGCGGCAACCATCATCGGCGAGGTGGTGGCGGAGCCACGGGAAATAATCTTAGTTGAATAACCATTGGAGGAAAGAGATGACAGTAGAACTTAACTGCCGGGGCCAGGCCTGCCCGGCGCCGGTGATGCAGGTAAGGGATATCTTGGCTGCGGAAAATCCCGCGGCCATCGCGGTGCTGGTCGACAACGAGGCCGCCCGTGAGAATGTCAGCCGTTTTCTCACCCATCAGGGATTCCAGGTGACGGTGGAGGCGATGGGCAACGACTTCAAGGTGACCGGCGGCGGCAGGGATGCGGCCTGCGAGGTCATGAACGAAACGGAACTGGCCGGTCTGGCCGGCGGCGGTAAAAAGATCCTGGTTGTAATCGGTACCGACCGGCTGGGCCACGGCGATGACGGTCTGGGCGCGGGGCTGATGCTCAACTTCGTCAAGACCTTGAAGGAGATGGGGCCGGACCTCTGGCGGCTGGTCATGGTCAACAACGGCGTGAAACTGGCCGTGGCAGGGGCCGAGTCCCTGCCGGTCCTGCAGGACCTCGCCGCAGTCGGCGTCTCCATCCTGGTCTGCGGCACCTGTCTGAATCATTTTGATCTACTGGACAAAAAACGGGTCGGCGAGACCACCAATATGCTCGATATCGTTACCTCGATGCAGGTGGCCGACAGCGTAATAAACATTTAAACGTCCAGCAGCACACCATCTGCAGGCGATCAGCCCGACTCGCATAGCGCTGCTATTGCTCGTCGTCCTGTTCCCCCACATCTGGCCCACTGCTAAACGTTTAAACCAGACTGTGAAACAGAATAAATATTATCGCTAAAAATATTTGAGGATGAACCCATGAAATGCGCCCAATGCGGCCAAAAACCAAAGAACCGTTGCAATCAGGAGGGATTCGACTGTACCGGCGGCAGTCTCGATCTCTCCGACTACAGCCTGGAGGAAAACCTGAGCTTCCACAATATCAGCGAGGAGATGCGCGGCGAGTTCGGCAACTCCATGACCAGGCTTGAGGAGATTATCGAGTTCGGCAAACGGGCCGGTTACAGCCGCCTGGGAGTGGCCTTCTGCATCGGCTTGGCCAGCGAGGCGGAGTTCGTTGCCAAAGTTCTTGCCCAGCACTTCAAGGTCGATTCGGTCTGCTGCAAAATGAGTGGCCTCGATAAGGACGAGCACGGCATGAGCAAGATCAAGCCGGACCAGTTCGAGATCGCCTGCAACCCCATCGGCCAGGCCCAGATGCTGAACAGGGCCAAAACCGAATTGAACATCCAGTTGGGACTCTGCCTCGGTCATGACATCCTCTTTACGAAATATTCGGAGGCCCCGGTCACCGTACTGGCGGTAAAGGACCGGGTTCTGGCCAACAACCCCATGGGGGTGGCCTACGGCAGCTACTGGCGGCAGAAGTTAGGAGTATAACCTGTTTACAGTTGTCTTGGCGGCTTACAGGAAATAATGGGTTGAAGCGTTGATCTATTCAGCCATAGGAGGAATTTTTATGAATCGCAAAATCAGGTTGTTATCATTGTGCTTTTTACTGCTGTTGCTGTTGCCGGCGGGAATCGTGTCGGCCTTTACTAAAGACGGATGTGGTGACGGGGAATGCCGATCATGTCATCAATTAAGCAAACAGGATGCGGCCCAACTGCTCGCCGTTGAGGAGAAAAACATTGTTGACCTGAAGATGTCTGAGGTTCCAGGCCTTTGGGAAATTGATCTCCAAGAGCAGGAGAAAGTGATCCCGCTGTTTATGGATTTTTCCAAACAATACCTGATCAGCGGGTCGGTGATTAAAATCGACAACCGACAGAATATTACCCAGGAGCGGTTTGTTGATCTGAACCGGATTGATGTAGGTCAGATCCCTTTGGAGGATGCCCTGCTGATTGGGAAGCCGACGGCAAAAAACAGGATCATCATCTTTGACGATCCGCAATGTCCGTATTGCGCCAAACTACAGAAGGAGTTGCGGGGAGTCGTTAATAAACGGCCGGACATTGCCTTTTATATCAAGATGTTTCCCTTGGCCAGCCATCCGGAGGCATACGCTCGGGCCAAGGCCATTGTCTGCGCCAATTCCCTGGCAATGCTTGAGGATAGCCTGGCCGGAAAATCCCTTGCGCCGCCCACCTGTGAAACCGACCGGATCGAGAAGAATCTGGCGCTGGCGGCCAGTATCGGGATCCGTTCGACCCCGACTCTGATCCTGCCGGATGGGCGGGTTCTGCCGGGGTACAAATCTGCGGAGGACATAATCCGTTTATTGGAGAAACCCATTAGCAAAGAGAATAATATCAGCAATTAATTTTTATGAAACACTAACAAAAAGGAGAACATCATGATTGAAGTAACTGAAATTGCGGAGGAAAAACTCTCCGCCTATTTGACTGAGAACAACATCGTTTCACCGGTAAGGATCGCTGTTGCGAATGGCTGTGGCGGCATGTCCCTGGGACTTGCTCTGGATGAGCGCAAAGATAACGACCATACCTTGGAAAACGAAAAATTCACCCTGCTGGTTGCTGAGAACCTGGCTGGAGAATGTGGCAAGATCAAGGTGGATTTCGTTGAAAAAAAATCGGAGTGCGGTTGCGGGGGAGGGGGCGGTTTTTCCATCACCAGTGAAAAACCCCTCCCCGATTCTGCCGGTGGTTGCGGCGGTTCCTGTGGCAGCGGCAGTTGTGGATGCTAATTTGACCCAAGAGGAGAAAAATATGAGTACGGAAAATTTTGAAGTAAAGGCGTATCCCGAGATGTGGGCTGAGCTTGACATGGATGTACCTCGCTTTGACAAAGCGCGGCAGATGCTGGGTGAGGTTTACGGCAAAATGTATCTGACCCAGGCGAACCGGCCGGAGAAAATGGCCTATTTCGATAATATGGTCTCCGAAATCTTCGGGGGCCGGATCAAAGAGATGCTTGAGGTTAAAAAAACAGGCAAACCAATAGTTGGTACCTTCTGTGTCTATATCCCGGAAGAGATTGTAGTGGCGGCTGGTGGTGTCTGTGTTGGTCTCTGTGGCGGCTCGGCGGGGTCGATTCCCGATGCCGAAAAAATCCTGCCCCGCAACATCTGCCCGATGGTCAAATCGGCTTACGGTTTTAAGGCTGGACGGATCTGCCCCTATTTCCAGACGGTTGATTTCGTCTACGGCGAGACCACTTGTGATGCCAAGAAAAAAACCTGGGAGATCCTTGACCGACTGGTACCAACCTACGTCATGGAGATCCCCCAGATGAAAAAGGCGCGGGATCGGACATTGTGGATTGAGGAGGTGAAGGACTTCAAGGCCAAGGTGGAGGAGGTCTGCAAGAGTGAGATTTCGGCGGCAGATCTTGCCGAAGCCATCAAGGTGATCAACAATAAACGCAAGGCCCTGCAGCGCCTAACCGCTCTGCGGGCCGCAAGTCCTGCCCCGATCAGCGGCAAGGATGGTCTGTTGATCGAGCAGATTGCCTTTTATGATGAGCCGGTTCGTTTTGCCGAGAAAGTAAACGCACTCTGCGATGAATTGGAACAGAGGGTTGCGGCTGGTATAGGAGTGATTGACGTTGAAGCGCCGAGGATCATGGTTTCCGGTACCCCGATGGCGCTGCCCAACTGGAAGGTCCATAACCTGCTGGAAACGGCCGGCGCGGTGGTGGTCAATGAGGAGTCCTGTATCGGCACCCGTTATTTCAAGGATCTGATCGACGAGAATCAGACCGATATGGATCGGCAACTCGCTGCCCTGACCGACCGCTATATGCAGATCGACTGTTCCTGTTTCACCCCGAACGATGAACGGATTGACCAGGTGTTGAAGGAATATCGCAGCTCAAAGGCCCAGGGGATTCTCCACTACTCCCTGCAGTTCTGCCATACCTACAACATCGAGGAGATCAAGATCCGGGAGATGTGCGAGCAGGAAGGGATTCCGTACCTATCCATCGAGACGGATTATTCCCCCGAGGATGTCGGCCAGTTGCAGACCCGCATCGAAGCCTTTCTCGAACAGATTCGGGGGTAAACGAACAGGGGCACTGCATCTTCACGCGTTTGGTGCCGTTCGCATAGTAAACTATAGCGAACGGCACCAAACCCGCAAATCTACAGCACCCCTGCTCGTTTACCGGCTGGGATTGTCGGCCTTGGTTTTTATATTATGGCTAGCAGTTCCAGACTCGCGAACCTGCAGCACCCCATGCTCGTTTACCGGCTGTGATTGTCGGTCATGGGGTGCGATTTATATATTTAGAATGGTAATTATTATGCATATCGGTATTGATTTAGGTTCACGGACTATCAAGGTTGTCGCCTTTCGCGATGGCGAACTTGTCGATCAGCAATTGGTTGAGAGCGGTTTTGATCCGTATGATCAGGCCCTGTCGATGATAGGAAGATATGACGCCAAAAAAATTGTCGCCACCGGCTACGGGCGGCATCTGGCCAAGAAGCATTTTGCCCATGAGGTGATCACCGAGATCAAGGCCCATGCCATCGGCGCGCGTCATTTTTTCCCGGACTGCCGGACCATTATTGATATCGGCGGCCAGGATTCCAAGGTCATAGCCCTGGATCAACATGGTAAGGTCAGTAATTTCCAGATGAACGACAAGTGTGCCGCCGGCACCGGCCGTTTTCTGGAAATAATGGCCGCCTCTCTGGGCTTTCGCCTTGGCAAGTTCGGGGCCGCTGCTCTGGAATCTGGCAACGAGGTGGCCATCAACAGCATGTGCACGGTCTTTGCCGAATCCGAGGTTATCTCCATGAAAAACCGCGGCATTCCGGTAAAGGATATTGCGATGGGCGTCCATCTCTCCGTGGTGGAGCGATTGGTCGGGATGTTGAACCGGGTCGGTTACGGTGAGTCCATTGTCTTCTCCGGCGGGGTGGCCAGAAACCCCTGTATCGTTCAACTGTTGCAGGACAGATTGGGGACGGTCAAGGTGGAATCAAATCCATCTCCAGACCTGGTCGGCGCTCTCGGGGCCGCCCTGCACGCCGGTTATCAGCAAGAGGTCTGACATGCCGACCTGGAAAAAGAAAGACGAACAGGGAAATGTTCATTTTCAGTTTCTCTGCTCGTCCTGCAACCAGAAGAAGAAAAGCCTTCTCGAAAATGATCATTGGACCTTGGTCCGGGCCGATGAACCGGCCTCGTGCAACGATTGTGAACTGCAATGCGCCTTGACGGCCCGGCAACTCTGGGGTGCTGAGGAGCGGATCCGCTACGAGGTATGTGATCGGTGTTCCGGTTACGAAAAATGTGAATTGAAGGGAAGATACTATTGCTGACAAAAGTTTGGTTAATTGCGCACCAATAAAACAAAGGAGAAATATCATCATGAAAAAACTTGTCTTGATAATCTGTACCGCATTTCTGGCCTTTGCGCAGTATGGCATGGCTGCTGAATACCAGTATGTGTCCGCCGAGGAACTGAAAGGCTGGCTCGAAGCGGCCAGGCCGGTGCTCCTGGTGGACATCCAGGAAAAGCAGGATTTCGCCGCTCACCATATTAAGGGATCGCTGGAGACCAATGCCTATCCGGTGAAGTCGGATGCCGAGCGCCAGACCATTTACCCTGCGATCAGCCAGGCAAAGAATTATGAAGCAGTGGTTGTCGTCTGCCCACGGGGCAAGGGGGGCGCGAAACGAACCTATGACTATCTCAAGGAGCAAGGGGTGCCGGAGGCAAAACTCTCCATTCTGACCGGCGGCATGGAGAAATGGCCATATGAGGAGTGGGTTGTTACTAAATGAGAACGACAGGGGCAAAGGTGCTGGTGCGCCCGGCGGTCTTCAAAACCGTGCGCCTGGTCTGCAAAACCAGGAGGAGGTTCGATTCCCCTTGCCCCTTCCACTTAAATTGAAAAGCGCAATGAAACACCTCACCATCGGGGTTGCCGGTCATGTTGATCACGGCAAGACCTCTTTTGTCCGGCAGTTGACCGGTATCGATACGGACCGCCATCCCGAAGAAAAACGGCGCGGGCTCTCCCTGGAAGCTGGCATTGCCGGCTGGCCCCGTCCTGACGGCACCATGGCAGCCTTTGTCGATGTTCCCGGGCACCGTGATTTTTTGAAAAACACGATCCGGGGGCTGCAGGGTGTCGATATCGCCGTTCTGATGGTGGCAGCTGATGACGGTGTTATGCCCCAAACCAGGGAGCATCTGGACATCCTTACCTTTTTTCAGGTCAGTAACGGCATCGTGGTCCTGTCCAAAGCTGATTGTGTGGACAGCGAGACCCTGGAACTCGCCGAACTGGAAATCATGGAACTGACGGCGGGCACCTTTCTGGAAGGAAAACCGGTTATCCGTTTTTCGGCCATTAACGGCGGCGGCCGGGAAGAGGTCATCGCCATCCTTGACCAGGCCATGGCGCAATGTTCCGGCAAACCACTGAATAAGCCCTTCCGGCTCTGGATCGACCAGATCCGGAGTTTTTCCGGGATCGGCACAGTGGTCAGCGGCACTATTCTCTCCGGGGGAATCCGGGTTAACGATGAGCTTCATATTCAGCCGGGCGGTATTAGTACGCGGGTCCGTTCCCTGGAACAGCATGGCCGGAAAATCGACGAGGCGGCCGCCGGCCAGCGGATCGGCATCAACCTCCACCGCATCGGGATGGATGATATCTGTCGGGGCATGTGCCTTGCGGCGCCCGGACAATACCCGCCCGTGTCCCGTTTCAACGCGGTCATACAAATCCCTCCGCACATCGGAGAACGGATCAAGAACAGGCAGAAGGTCAAACTCTATCTTGGCGTCTCGGTCCATGCCGCCACCGTAAAATTTATTGATTCTCCCCGGGACGAAACAGCCGGACGCCGCCTGGTGCAGATGCAACTTAAAAAACCTGCCGTGGTTGCGGCCGGAGATCATTACCTGGTCACGCCCCTGAACAGGAATGCCATTATTGCCGGTGGCAACGTCCTGGAGCTCAACGGGGAAAAAGTCCGTGAAGCAAACAAAGCAAGAATTTCCGGCCGGCTCATGGCGCTACAGGCCGATGACCCTGCCGCCTATTTTGCCCAGTTCTGCCAATTGCATCCTGGAACGCCTATTGACGTAAACTCCCTGGCCACCCAAACAATCTGGCCGCCAAAAAGGATAGAAGAGTACGTTGCCTCAGGCCTCATGGCTAAAACTCTGGTCGAATTATCTGCCGGCAAAATAGTTCGGGTGTCTGATCTTGAAATATTTTCCAGAAATTTTTCCGATATACTGCGCGCGGCTTTTCAAACCAAGCCGGACAGGGAACCCATGCAGGTCTTGGAGATTATGCACCAATGTCGGCCGTCATGCGACGAACAACTCGCATTGATGATCGTTGAGAACCTCTGTCGGCAAGAGCACTGGCTTAAGGAGAAGGGCGGAATCCGGCCCGCTGATTTTAAACAGCGACTCCCGAAAGATTTGGTACGGGTGGCAGCCTTATTACAGCGTTATGCCGAAGATCAGGGAGTCCGGCCTTTCAGCGCCGGATATTTCGTCAAGACGGCAACAGAATCGTTTACCATGCGCCAGGTCGAGCGGAGTCTGGACTTCTTCTGTAAAACAGGCGAGATGATCCGCCTGAAGAACGGCCGTTATCTCACCCGAGCCGCCATTGCGGAAATCAAGAAAAAAGTCGGCAGCTGGATCGTCGAAAAGGGGGAATTCTGTCTGCGCGACTGCAAGGAGGCGCTTGATTTTAACCGCGGCATTGGTCTGCCGGTGCTGGAATATCTGGATCAGCTCGGTTTTACCATCAAGCATGGCGAAGGACGAATTGTGGCCAATAGCAATTTGAACTTAGCGCAATGACTTTAAGAGCGAGTAAATATGAGATATTCATCTGAATTTTTCGGCGAGTTGGTCGGCACCTTCATTCTGGTTTTTTTCGGATGCGGATCAGTAGCGGTTACAGTTTTGTTCTCTGCCCATAACGGTCTTTTCCAGGTGGCTACTATCTGGGGAATGGGGGTTACGTTGGCCATCTATGCCACTCGCCATCTCTCCTGTGCCCACCTGAATCCGGCCGTAAGTTTGGCGATGGTCCTGGGCCGACGTATGTCGGTCCGGCGGTTGCCGGCCTATCTTGGCGCCCAGTTTTTTGGAGCATTTCTGGCTGCGGTAGTTCTTTATACCTTGTTTGCCGGCTCAATTGCTGCTTATGAAACCAGCCATGCAATTGTCCGGGGAACTCCTGATTCCATCAAAACGGCCATGATCTTCGGGGAATTCTATCCCAATCCAGGTTCCGGGAGGATGGCGACTGTATCCCATTGGAATGCCTTTGCGGCTGAAGCCATGGGGTCCTTTCTCCTGGTCAGCATGATTTTTGCCTTGACCGAGGGCTGCAATGTCGGTCGTCCCCATGATGCCCTGGCCCCGCTCTTTATCGGGATCACGGTGACTGCGATTATCTGTGTGTTGGCACCGCTGACCCAGGCCGGTTTAAATCCAGCTCGCGACCTGGCCCCACGGTTATTTGCCTGGCTGGCCGGTTGGGGGCAGGCCGCTTTTCCCGATGATCAGTACGGTTTTGTCACCGTTTATGTGCTGGGGCCTCTGGCAGGCGGGGCTGCGGCTGCTCTGCTCTTTGTACGGTTCCTGGAGCCTATGATGAGCAAAAAAAACAACCTTTCCTGTTGTGATTGACCTGCCCGCCGTGATGAAAAACATTTTAGGGGTACGGTAAGAACTCAGGCCAACGGAGGATTATGGATCAGATGATTTCATCGCAGTATTTTATGGCCGGCCTCTTTTTTATTGTGGCCTTTACCTATTCAAGTGTGGGCTTGGGGGGTGGCTCTTCGTATACCGCTTTGATGGCGATATTCGGGGTGAGCACCATGGCTATTCCAATGGTCTCCCTGTCACTAAACCTATTTGTCACTTCGGTTGGCGGCTTTAATTTCATCAGAAACAGACATGGTCGGCTGAACCTTATTGTGCCTTTTCTGATTACTTCGATGCCAATGGCTTATCTGGGGGGATCTCTGCGATTGCCCACGACAATTTTTTATTGGGTTCTGCTGTTCTCGTTGATTTTTGTGGTGGTCCGCATTTATTTCTGGCAAAAGACGACGATCAAACTTGATATCGGCAGAAAAAAGGCAGTTATCATTTCGCTTCTCGGCGGCTCGATACTTGGTTTGATAGCGGGGATAGTTGGGATTGGGGGCGGCATCTATTTGGTCCCCCTGATTATAATTCTGGGGCTCGGCACCGAAAAGGAAGCCGCAGCCTGCGGGGCCGTATTCATCTGGCTTAATTCCCTCTCAGGGCTTTTGGCTCGCCTGCAATACAACTCGATTGATCTGACTGCTTACATCCCGCTTATTATGGCTGTACTGGTCGGTGGGTTCATGGGCTCGTTTCTGGGCTCGTTCAAGCTTTCGCCCAAAGTAATGGAAAAGACTTTGGGCGTGGTGATAGTCTTCGCCATAGTATTTCTTGTCAAAAAAATAATATCCCTTTGAAAATATTTATATAATCCTACAAAAAAGCCAGCGTTAAAATATTTAATACATAAAAAGGGTGTTGAAAAGACTCAATGAATATTCAATGAAAACAGTTACATAAGACAGAAAAGCCTCTATAATGACAAGGGAGTACCTACCAAAAGAAACCCTGACCAAAACGGAGGCTTTTCATGCACCATAAGAATATCAAGCTAACTGCGCTTAAACAACTAAAAAATCAGTTCCCAAACTGGAAACGTCTTCCGAAAAGGTCGAAGAAGGATCTTGCCCGG
>JAHJAA010000054.1 GCA_018814305.1 Pseudomonadota bacterium | reverse complement strand
CAGGCGTAGCAGCAGACACCGCTGTCGCTGTTACGGCGAGGATTTCGGAGTCTCGATTCCTCGCTTACCTGCGATTGAGGCGCGACCCAAGATGGCCCGAAGGCGGGATGCGTTATGGTATATCAGCATTTTCTGAGCCCCTAAGTTTTATTGCAGGGAGCATGAGGGACATCCAACATCCCCCTTCGCCCCCCGACTCAAATACTTAGGTCTCGATGGAATCGGTTATTCGTCACAGACATGGTTCTGAGAAAAATCAAAGTCATATTCCGATGGTTGCCGCTGTTCAGGGGGCAGCATCTCCTGGGTAAGATCACCACATTTTTTCATTTGCACCAAGGCTGGGTTAGCCAGGATCTCTTTGCCAAAGGCCACGGCCGTATTCTGAGCTTCATCACGCTTGCCGGCCTCACATAAGGCCTTCAGTTTTGCTTCAAGTTCCTCGGAGCGGCGATCTATGGCATCAAGCTCAGCCTTGTCCACTTTATCCATGCATTGTTGGAGGATCTCCGCCTGCTGCATCATCTTTCCAATATCCGCCTGATTGAAGCCTTGGTAGTCCTGGGCTCCGGCCAAAAAAGGGATAAGTCCGAACAAAAGGGTCAAGAGCATTTTCATGAGTATTTCCTCCCTGAGGCTTGTTGATGGGGAAAAATAACAATCGATATGAATATAATCGTTTTATCCATTATTTCTCCACAGAATAATCAGCCTGAAATAGTACCACCGAACTGAAACAGATCATTTTATGCTCCAGGAGTTGGAAACCGACCTTCCTGACGATTTGGATTCCCCGACTAAATTAAGCGGCATCAAATAGGAAACCAAGGTTTTTTTTCTTAGGAAGCAAACACCTGATTGGCTTGCGGTCTAAATTGTCGTATTGTATGGGTCGGTAAACATCCGGTTTTCAATACCAAGGCTCAGATAAACATCACCTCACACGCTGCAATTTGGGTGATTCGTTCGTATGGAAAACCTGCCTCTACTAACCGGCAACCCATCAGGAGCAAAAAACATGGCCGACTATGACAACACGAACACCGGGGTACTGTTCAAGAACAACCAGGAAGGGAACCCCTCCCGCCCCTGGTATAAGGGCAAGATCAACATCGAAGGTCAGGAATACGAACTGGCTGCCTGGGTGCGGGAATCAAAGAAAGATGGCAGCAAGTTCCTCTCCCTGAAGGCTACCCCAGCCCAGACCAAAGGGGAAATGCGGGATCGCGATCAACCACCGGTGGAGGAAGAGCCGCCGTACTGATGATGGCGACCATTCCTATCAAGAGAATCCCGTGTGAATAGAAAAAATCTGAAAGGTTTATTATCAGCTGGGGAGTTGAATCATGAACGTACGCGATGATGATCACCACAACGCCTGTTCTTGTTGCCGGAGTGGTTCAGAAGAGCATGAAGTTGATTGCGATTGTCCTTTATGTCAGAAGATGCATACCATTCTGAAGGCCTTTCATCAGGCCGTCGAAAAGACCACCGTCCAGCAACAGGAGGATGAATAAAAATCCGACCCCTGAGGAGGGGCCGGGATTGGTGACCGTTGAAAGAGATACTCGATGACGAGTAGAGCTGCCGATCCCTGATCACACGTCGCGCGCCTTATTTCAGCCCGATCAGCTTTATTTCAAAAATCAGGGTTTTGCCGGCCAGGGGGTGGTTGCCGTCCACAGTGATATCCTCCGAGTCGATGGCGGTGATCACCCCTTGGATCATGTCTCCGGCGGGAATGGTAAAATCCACCTCGCGACCCACCTCGGGATCGATAGCTTGGGGAAAATATCCGGCCGGGACCGTGACGATCAGTTCAGGATCTTTCTGACCATAGGCATCGGCCGGTTTCATCGTGACGGTTTTGGTCTGGCCAAAGGTCATGCCAAGCACCCCCTTCTCAAAACCCTTGATCACCTTGCCTTTTCCAACATTAAATTCCAGCGGAGTCCGGCCGACATTGCTCTCAAAGACGGTACCATCCTCAAACTTCCCGGTATAGGTGACCGTCACGCGGCTCCCCTTTTTCACGACCTTGGACATCAAAAATTCTCCTTACCAAGCCAAAAATATGTTTTTTACGAAGCAGCCGGTGATATGCAGCCGAAGACGTTCAACCACCCGGATCAATAGAACACCTGCTGAACTATCCAAATCCTGCCGAAAAAGGAGCAATTATCTGGAACTGTAACTGTTCATCAGCGCCGCAGATTGCGGTAAGCGGGCTGGCGATGCATAGCCCGCCTCCGTGAGCCGGCCTGATCGCCGCAAGATGTGGTGCTGATGGATAGTTACCACCGGCAATTTATGCCACCGGCTCCATCGGCACCCCACAGCATACGGGGACGGACTCACCCGTATTGACATTGGTATATTTGTTACAGGTCATGCAAATATAGGTACTGTCTTCATCCGCGGTCCGCTCTGAGGGCGCGGCAAGACCGCCGGCCACACCTTCAATTGTAAAACGAGCCATATTCTTCTTGGTCGGCACGTACTCACCAATCGGCGTCAACTTTTTGGTTTCATTGGCACAATCGATCAGGATCCGCCAGAGAATCTCCAGGTCGGCAGTCTCCTGATTATTTTCCGGATGGAGTTCAACAACATTTCGATCAATGGAAATTTTCATGGGTATGCTCCTTATGTTATATTTTGCATCTAATTAAGATCTCTTCCTGATAAAATCGTATTAAATAATATTAGAGCAATTGTCAAACCCAAGCAACAGCCCTCTGTTCTTTTATGAATTGAATGATCAGGACCGATTCCAGGCGAAAAAGAGGAAAACCAAAACTTTTTTTACGTACTTCTTCATTTTTTCCTTAATGTCTGCTAAATATCTGTCGATAGATTAGTCAGACAGAATACAATTAAGTGGCAGTTTTTTGCTGCCGACATGACCCAACCTACTGGGCAGAGTCCTTGATGTCCGGAGAATTACCATGAAATTGACCAATGTTTATCCCCAGATGAAGACCAAAACCCAGTCTAAGCCGGAAGTGAAGCGATCCTCTGAAAACGGTTCTGGAAACAGAGCCCAGCCAGCCAACGCCTCCTCAGCCTCAACTGATCGGGTTGAACTCTCTCCTGAATCCCGGGACATCCAGACTATTCGCTCTATTCTGGATGAAACCCCGGCAATCAGATCCGAACGGGTCGATGTTATTAAAGACCTGATCGCTCGGGGTGAATACACTATAGACCCCAAGGATATTGCCAACAAAATGCTGGAGAGTTTTCTAAACGACGCGCCCTACGATGTCTAAAACCGAGATCAGTGTTCTTGGCATAAAAAAACCTGAAGCGATCGCTTCAGGTTTTTTTATGCCAAGAACTTCAACAAATTCCGCCTTTTCAATGGCGCTCAAAAACAGGATGACAGGGATCATACCGATTCGGATCGAGCAAAACCTGACGAGCCAACCTTTTTTTAACATTGATCACCACCGGCGCCAAAAGATTGGCCGTCATATCTTGGGGGCGTCCTCCGGGCACGGTCAGGATCAATAAAATATCCATCTCCCGGTCATTACCGATCATAAGTTCCGATTTTACCCCATCGTTCACTTCAGGTTTATAGCCCTGCGAAACCACTGACGGAGGACTAACCACAAAGGCCAGACCCGGATCATCCAGAGACTGCAGCCACATCAATGGCGATTTATTGCTGTGCTTCTGGAGAAAAAACCGAGTCGCATGGGGAAATCCCCACAATGGGGCCACCAGGGTCACCACCCGGTCCGGATCAATCTCAACCTGGCCGAAACGTGTTGTATTGACAATCGTCTTGTTCTCTACCGCAGCTTCCACGACCCGTCACCTCCTCTCAGGTAGCATCAAAGGCCTACCCTTTATTGATCTCAAGGACATCGCTCAAATCATCCAGATTTGCCGGGGCCTCACTGGCCGCGCGCCTGTTCTCTTCAAGGATCTTCTGAAAGATTTCGTCACGATGGACCGCCACCTGATCCGGGGCCTCAATCCCAACCCGAACCTGGCCGCCCTTCATCTCCAGGATTCTAATTCTGATATCATCACCGACAACAATCGCCTCTCCGACTTTCCTCGACAGTACCAGCATTGCGGAAGCCCTCCCTGGCCATTTGTTTCCATAATTTCCAGCATGCAATGCCCCATTCTATTCACAAATCCCTTTTCCGATCCACTAAAATCAATCACCGTCTCCCAAGGGAAAACCGACCACCATAACCTGCACCGAGGTTACCAAAAATGATTCTATTACAAGAAATCAACCAAACTCAACTGCATGACCTGGGCCGCCGTACTTAACGCCGCCTCATAGGCCGTCTGCTTGGCTCGCAGATCCATCACCGCTCTGACGATATCGGTATCCTGAACTTCCGACAGACTTTCCACGGTGCCAAGTTCAATGGAATTAAAGATACTGGTCTGGATCGATATGCGGTTAGCCCTGGCACCGAAGTCGGAAACCTGTCTGGTCAGGGCGATTTGTTGATTATCGAGATCGGCAATGCACTGTTCCAGGGCCTGAATCTGCAACTGATCGGGAGTGATGCCCATGACATTCAAAAAATTGCCGCTTTCATCCTGCAGATTCATGGAATAACGATCCGGATCGTCCACTTCGACCCGCAACGCCCCATGATCATCAACATAGGAGTGAATCCCGGGGATTCCGTTGATCTTGGTGGCAACGCTGTCCAGGCTATCATATTCTGCCGAAACCGGAATGGTGGTGGAGAGGACCCGGGGATTATAAAAATTATAATCGGTCACGGTAATTCGGAAGTTGCCATCGACCAGCTCACCGAGTCCGGCCAGACCGGAACTCCCTCCAGCAAAATTCTGGGATGGCGCAGACGCGGTATTGACGCTGGTCACCTGTTTAAAGTCCTGGCCCAGCAAGGCCTTTTCAAATCCCTTCAGGGTCACGAACACCCCGGTTTGCGAGATGGCGTCATATCCGTTTTTCCCAACCGCCAGGGTGCTGCGACTACCTACCTTGATCTCAAAGTCACCCAACCGGTCTCCGGCATAGCGAACATAGTCATCTAAGCGACCGATGGTCACCACATCGATCCGGCCATCACCGGCAACATCGGTGGGCTCCCCGGCATTAGTGGCACCGCCAGCCAATCCGAAGGAAGCCAGGCCCGACTCATATCCGCCCGCAGTGGGAGGGGCTTCCAGGGTAAATCGCCGATCTGAGAAAAGTTGAATATACCCAGAATAGACCCGATCCTGAGGAAGGGGGGGAGAGCCACCGTTCAAGTGAGTAACGCTTTCCCCCATGGCGCTGGTCTGGACATGAAGATTCCGTCCGTCGATGGCGGAAAGCATCAAGGCGCCAGTTCCAGTCCGGGTGGCGGTCACCCCGGTGAGGGCGGTCTTATCGTTGATTGCATTGATCACTTGATTATCCGGATCCAGACCCCTGATCATGGTGGCAGCATCAAAGATATCTACCCCGTTAATCACCAGATCACCACGGTTGAGCAGGACCGGGGTGGAGCCGAAGGAGAGCTTCCCGTCATTGGGCATATCACCTACGATCATGGTCCCGGCCTCTCCACCGCCCAGACCAAGTTCGTCTAAAATAAAATCATTGGTGAGATTGTTGGGACTGGTCAGATCGATGGTGGTGGCTGAAGACAGACTAATTTCACCGGTATTGTGGGTGGCGTCCACCACTTGGTTGATATTACCCAGGCCGGTTGAGGCGCTACCGACTCCACTGTTAAAACCAGTGATCACGATATCGGATTCATCGCCGGTGACGGCGTTTTGCAGGACCACCGAACCGATGGCCCCACCGTTATTGCCGTTACCGAGAACAGCGGTCACCCCGGTCAAGTTGCTGGCGGTCTGGATGGCCGAAAGAGCGTCCAGGGCCGGGTCTGTACTGGTGGAAAAACTGATCGGAACACCGTTCAAATCAAAACTGACCGTGGTCAGGGTCCCGCCAGCGGCGACCCCGCCAGCCGAAAGGGTGGTAAGTCGTCCAGTCACGCCGGTGGCAGCGGCGAACTGATTGACCACCTCCCGGACATTATAGGCCTTACCGGTATTGAGCCCGTTAGTTACCGCTCCCGGGGCGATGGCTGAGAGAGGGAAGGTATTGATTTCCAAGTCGCCTGCGGCAATGGCCCCGTTTGACACGGTGCCAGTCAAAAAGCCGGGTCCCGTCCCTGCCTCAACTTTATCGAAGGCGCCAAGCACGGCGGGGGTCACTGTGGCAGATACCCCGGTATCCTTGGACTGGGCATTGATCACCGCCGCCTTGGCGGCAGCCGAACTGTCACCGTAGACCTCCGAGATGCCGTCATCCACGGCCGCACTAGTAGCATACCCGTTGACCAGAAGATCCCCGGCGGCCAATGAGTAACCATAGCCCAGAATCCCATCGCCTGGATCGTCGTTGAAACCGACTCCGCCACCGCCAAGACCAAGCTCGGCCAAGATCGAGTCATCAGCAACAAGAGGACTGGTCAGGGTAAAGGACTGAGAGCTGCCGATGGAGATCTGGCCGTTATTATGGGTGGCATCGGCCACCTGGTTAAAATTGCCGAAACCCAGGGCAGCGCCCCCTGCCGATAAAACCTGAAAATCAGTGACTATAATGGCCGAATCGTCACCAGGTTGGAGGTTTTGGAAAACAATAGTATTATTGGCCCCACCGTTGGTGGTATCACCAGCTACTGCCTGAACCCCGGTCAGATCACTGGCCCCATTAATGGCAGCAACAGCAGCGGTAACTGAAGAAGTGCCATCCGGCACCACCACGGTCACCGGTTGACCGTTGAGATAGAAGAAAAATTGGGAGCTCACCCCGTTAACCGGATCATCGGTTACCGCACCACTGGAGGTCAGGGTGGTCACGGTGGCCGAAATGGCAGGATCCGCTGCGCTCAGGGCCGTCACCGCATTGGCCGCCTTGGTCATATTCAGTCCGTTGACCGCCGCAGCGGTATTGATCACCCCGACCACATTGCCATTCACCGCCAAAGCACCCGCCGCAATGGCGTTATTGGTCACCGTTGCGGTCAAAGTCGAGTTCATAATCGTCGGGGTGCCGCCGCTCACCAAGTAGCCGTCTCGCTTATCGACGATGAACGGTTCCGGTTCCTCGGTGGTATAACCGGTACTGCGGTACCCGCCAAAGATATATTTCCCATTAACCTGGGTGTTGCCGAGAACCACGGACTGTTCAAAAAGATTGACCGCCTCGCTGGCGATGCTGGCCCTGGTGTCCGGGGTCTGACTGGCATTGATAGCCTGCAGGGCCAAGGTTTTGGCCCGAATAGTCAACTCCTTGATCTGCTGCAGGGCCTCTTCCGAGGCGGCGATCACATCATCACCAAAACCAAGATTCTCCTGATACTGCTTGATCTCAACCACTGTGGTCCGTAAGCCAAGCGCCAGCGCCAGACTGACCGGATCATCGGACAGCTTGGACATCTCCTTCCCCGATGAAATCCGGTTATTGATACTGAACAGATCGGAGTTAAGACTGTTAAGATTGGTAATAATGCTCTGGTAGGAAGAACGCATGGTAACCCGCATAGAAGACCTCTTATGCTACCTGTTCAAAGAAGCGACCAGATCGGCCATCATCTCATCGGCGATCCCGATCAACCTGGCCGCCGCAGTATAAGCATGCTGAAATTTAACCAGATTGGCCATCTCCTCATCCAGAGAGACCCCGGCCACCGAATCACGCATCTGGTTCAGTTGATTACTGACCAACTCATTAAATTCATAATCTTGGGCCGCCCGTTTCCCCTTCATGCCGATCTCACTGACCAGGGTATTGTAAAAGCCGTCGAGGGTGCCCGGGTTGGCGCCGGTAAAGGCAATATCTTCCGTCCGCTGAATCAGGGTCACCATCAGGGCATTGCTGTTATCCCCTTTAAATATCTCACCGAACGGGTTAACTGTCCCGGCACCGATGAAATCCAAGTTCTTGGCCATATCCGGATTAACCCCGATATCTGAGGCGCCATGCCCGGTAAAATACGTATTGACCCCGGCAACCTGCAGAAGATTCGAGCTATCTTTACCAAAGGCATAACTATGGTTGGCATCCGGGGTCAACTCCAACTGATTACCATTGACCACCGCCGTAATCCAGGGGGCACCACCGCTGGCATTGGTGATGGTGACGTTAATGGCATCGACCACGTCTTGTAAGGTATAGACCCGGTCCAGAGGAATAGCCAGGGGTTGGGGCAGGGCCAAGGTGCCGTTGGTATTATAAATCCATAACTCAAAGGTCCCGCCGTCGGTAACCAGTTCGTCAAAATAATCATAGCCGTGAAGAGAATACTGCACCGTGCCGTTGGTCGAACTAAAGGTAAATCGACCATCGCCGGGATTGTCGGTGGGGTACATGCCGCCACCCATCCCCAGCTCATTGAGCACCCGGTCATCAGTGCCGGCCACCAGAGTAAAGGGGCCACGGGAAAACAAGGTGATTTCCCCGGTATTGTGGGTGGCATCGGCCCGATAGGTGCCCGCAGTCAGACCCAGGTTCGCTTCGATGCCTGAGGCGGGATTGGATGAGAGGTTGGTGATCCGGATCTCTGAATCGTCACCGGCATTGGTGTTGCGAAGGATAATGGAGTTAACGGCGCCACCGTTGGTACCATCGCCGACCACCGCTTCGATGGTTATATCAACCGGATTGGTGGGATCAACATTATAGGCTGTCAGGGTCGCATTGATGGCGGCGACCATATTGGCGGCAAAAGTTGCCTGGTCATTATCGTCGGGCAGGGGAACGGCTCCGTCGTTATCAACAGTATAAGAAATGGTAATGCCGTTCAGGTCAAAGGAGATCACTTCCCCGTCATTGGCCGGAATCGGGGTAACGGCAGCGCCGGATACCTGGGTGGTCAACCGGGCTGCAACCCCGGTCGTGGCGTCGTTAATCGCCTGCACGGCATTGGCCGCCTTGCCCATGGCCAATCCATCAACCGCCACCGCCCCGTCCACCTTGCCGACCTCCCGGTCGTTGATCCGAATAACCCCGGCATCGATCCGGGCCACCGCTGAAGCGGAGTCAAGCATGGTGGTCAGGACCGCTTCGTTGGCCAACTCCGAAGTACCAAGGATTGATTCATCATAGGCCTGCAAACCAACCCCCTCACTGACCTGCTGATTAACCTCTCTGATCAGGGCGTTGGCAAAGGCATCAAGACGACCGAGATAATTGTTCGGATCATTTTCGATCAACTGACTGCGGACTTCAAGCCAACCGCCGATCTTGCCGCCAACCTCGTCGCCTACGCCAATAGTTGCCGTAATTTCAATACCTTCGCTGTTCACGCTCTTCCATTTGAGCTGATTGTTTTGCCAATCAAGATCCCAGGACGCCCCCTTATCCACCAGGGGATGTCCATCGGGCAACATGACCGAATATGAGCCTGACGAATTTTCCAGATAGGTGATATCGAGGAGAGAGGCAAGCTCTCCCACCAGTTGATCCCGACGGTCTCGCAAATCGTTGGCCTGGTGGTTACCGACTTCCGATGAGGCGATCTGATTATTTAGATCTGCGATCTGCCCGGTTATGCCGTTAACGTCGTCAATGGCCGCACCCAGGTTTACTCCGATATCATATTTAATCTTAGTCAGTTCGGTACCCATGAAGTGAAGTTGATCAACCATGGCCTGACCGGTTTGAATCAATGATTGTCGACTTGCCTGGATTTCCGGATTGTTGCTCAGCTCCTGCCAGGAATCCCAGTACATGCTCAACAGATTGTTGAGACCGGTGCCGCTGGTCTCGTTGAACACGGTCTCCACGATCCGCATGGAGTCCTCCTGCCCCTGGAGGTTGCCCATGATGGAGTTCTGATTAAAAATTCGTTGGGTCATGAACTGATCGTAATGACGCAAAATAGAATCGGCCCTTACTCCACTGCCGATACTCCCGATGGCGGAGGGAACCGCCAGATTGGCCCCGACTTCCAGGGTCTGTCGGCTATACCCAGGGGTATCAACATTGGCCACATTATGGGAGGCCACCTGAACCGACACCTGATGAGTCAGCAGCGCTTCCTTGGCAATATTCAAAACACTGGAAAGTCCGCCCATGATTACACCTCAGTGCTGATCATCTTGGCAGCAAGGGCCGTCTTTCGCATCCCTCCCCGACCCTCATAGGAGGTATGGTCGGCAATGGCCCCGGTAATCATCCGGATCGCGTCACCGATATACCCCAGGGTTTCCTCGGCGAACCGCCGATTGACCAGGTTCCGATCACCAATTTCAAACCGGAGTTCAGCCAGAGTTGAGCGGAACTGTCGTAAGCGATCAACCTCATCAGGAGAAACCATCGGTTCCAGACAGGCAAGTTTCACCACCTGGCCCTCGGCCTCACCTGCCAATTTTTGAGCCACCTCCTGGAGCCCTTCATCAAGACGACTGATCCTGATCGCCAGATTTTTCTTGGTAATACTAAAACCGATCAGCTTCTCCATATCCATGGCCACCAGGGCTGCCCGCTCGGCGTTGAGTAATTCGACCATCTCGCGACAAAGGGCAACCTCCCGTTTTAACCACTCAAATACTCGGGCCATCGTCTCTTCCTGGGTTTCCTCGGGCCGTCCGCCGTTTTGGTTCAACCCTGTCTCCCGTTGATAATCATCCATTACCGCTCACCCTTTGAGGTTATGACACCCGACGATCGATGGTCGCCGGAAAGTTGCCGATAGAGAATCTCCCCAAGACCGGCTCCCTGGCCTTCGGCCAGCTGCCGGGCCACGGCCTCATCCTGCATGGTCTGATAGAGATCTCCAGCAAAAGAATCACCGAACAGACCTCCCTCAGGCACCGATTTACGCATGGTCTGCATCAACTGATTCAACAGCATTGCCTCAAAATCACCACAGGCCTTCCGCAATTTCGTATCCCGGACCTCTTCCGCCTCTCCCGATTTGGGTGGTGCCATCCCCTGCCCAATCGTATCGGCGGAACCCGGAAAATTCTTAAACAATCCTGTAATCTCCATGGACCTTTCCCGCTGTTCAGATGATTTCGAGTTCCGCCCGCAGGGCTCCCGAGGCCTTGATCGACTGAAAAATGGCAATCATATCCCGGGGGGCAACCCCGATGGCGTTTAAGGCCTTGACCACCTCGCCCAAGGACGTACCGTCTTCAATATTTAACAGACTTCCCGGGGCCGACGGTTGAGTCCCGCCGACCCTCAGGTTTAAATTCCCATGGGATAAGGCGATCCGACCAATTTTGACATCGCCCCCCATCACCACGGTGCCGGTTCGCTCATCAAGAATTACTTTGGCCGAAAGATCCGGCTCCACTTCCAGGTTTTCCAGCTCAGCCACCAGGGCGACAACCCTGTCCCGAAACGCCTCAGGAAGGCTGATATCAACGGTGGCACCATCCCTGGCTTTGGCGAACCCCCCCCCCAAGGCCTGATCTATCACCGCAACCATGCGCCGGACCGTGGTAAAATCTGCTGTTTTCAAACTCAAGGTCAACCGCTCGCGGTCCTGCAAAGCAACCGGAACACCCCGCTCCACGGTAGCCCCATCGGGAACCCGGGCGGCGGTCAAGTGGGGATTCGGGGCCGTACCGCCGATCACCAGGGGCCCTTGGGCTATGGCATAGACCTCGCCATCCAACCCTTTTAAAGGTGTCGCCACCAAAGTGCCTCCCTGCAGGGATTTTGCGTCTCCCAAGGAAGAAAGCAGCACATCGATTCGTTGCCCTGGCTTCATAAAGGGTGGCAGTTTGGCAGTAACCATTACCCCTGCCACATTCTTAACCTTGAGAGACTGGGGATCCACCTGCATGCCGAGTCGATCAAGCATATTGGCCAGCCCCTGGCTGGTAAAAACCGCCTGGCTGCCATCGCCGGTCCCGTTCAAGCCCACCACGATCCCGTACCCAACCAGCTGATTATCGCGAACTCCCTCAACCACGGCCAAATCTTTGATCCGCACGGCTCCGGTACTAAGAGTCGGGAGCAAAAGCCCCACCAAAACGAATGTGGCAAACCACCCATAAACGGTCCGTCCATTTTTCAGTACATGTTTCATCCGTCTCTCCTCACCAGATCAGTTCAGGATCAGGCCGACCCTTCTTCATTAACTGAGTGCATTTTAGATGCCAGCGGATCACAACAAAGCAAATCAACCCGCCAGCTCTCGCCACACCTCGGTTCCCCTCCGAAACCAACCACCAGGACCAACCCGAAAGTACTGCCGGGCGGCATTTTTTTCCCAGCATCCCTCCCCCCCCCCGACCAAGTCAGGAAGGCCTGCCGCATCCGATCGAAAGATTCCATAATTTCAGGCACTCCCCCCTCAGAACGGCCACACCACATCCAGACTGCGCGCCAACCAGCCCGGCCGTTGTTTCTCGGAAACTACTCCGCTACCGCCGTATTCAATCCTGGCATCGGAGATATACGAGGACAGGATCGAATTATCATCCCCGACATCCTGGGGTCGAATCAGACCAGATAAAATAATATGCTGGGTTTCCTCATTCACCCGGATCTCACGGAACCCACGGATCAGCAGATTCCCGTCCAGGGTTTTCTCCACCACCCTGGCCGAGATGGTCGCAGTTACCGTACTGTTCCGCTTCGTCTCGCCAGTACCCTCAAAATCATTGGTCAACTCCGCCTGGATATTGGTGGCCGAAGGCACGAACCGAACATTTTTATCGGTTAAATATTTCATGGCCCCAAATAAAGAAGTGATCCCGCCACTGACCGAGGACTTTCGTCCAGTAGAGGTAGTCGCCTTCTTGGCACCACTGGACGACTCGACAATCTTGACCAGGACCAGATCCCCAACCCTGCGGGCCCGCCGGTCTCCATAAAGGTCAAGTCCTGTACCAGCCTGGTAGATTGCCCCGCTCTCCACCACCGGCAGAGGGCGTTCCGCTTCCGCCATGGCAAAAGACCGAACCGGAACATGATCGGCGGCAGCCCCTCTGTCATCATGCCCGGAATACCAACACCCGGAAAGCAGCAACGACAAAGCGGCGACAATGACCTGATGCAGAATGTTCTTCATAATACGCCTCTTGATTTATTCAAGATCAGCTTCCAAACCTGCCGGACCTAAAGGCATTGGTTTACAGTTGCCCATCCATGGAAACCACAACGGTCCTTTCATCCTCTACCCGGGCTAGCAATTCCTTACGGCTGATCAGATTCTTCACCCGGACCAAATCCCCCAGAGTCCCCTCTTCCCGCAGCCTCCCCGGCACGCTCAGCGAAAGATGTTCATTCCGGGCAACAATGGTCACCAAATCACCCCGCTCGACCAGAGGTGGCTCTTCCAGGAAACGGTCATAGACCAGGGCTCCGGGCCCAAGGCCAACGCTCAGACGTTTCCCCACCGCTTCCTCCCCTCTCCGCACCACGTTGGCCCCCAGTCGACTCAAATCACTCCGCACCAGTATTACGTCGGCGGCGGTCAGGAGGTCCCCCCGGGACAGTTGCCTCCCCGCACAAACCACCTGGCCATAGAGATGCAGATCCCCCCACATTCGCACCCGAGCAACCTCCTGACCGTTCACCTTTGCCGCTATAACCAACAGTTTTCTCCCCGGCTTAAATCCAGATTCCCCCTGAACAATCTCAAAGACGATAACTCCAGCGGGTAAGAGCAACTCAGCCGGCTGAGAGTTGAAGTTTTCGATCTCCACTTCGGTGCCCTCCCACGGCATCCGATCAAGCAACTTCTCTCGGAACACTCCTGCCAATGCCTGCTGATCCCAGGTTCCCCCGCCCGAGGCACCGAGCGTGACGCATGGCACCAGTAAACACAAACACCAGATCCCAAAGAATACGCCCTTATGAATTATCCGTCCCATCTTGTCCCTGCCAGCGATTAACGGACCAAACTGTTACTGATTTCCAGCAACCGGTCCGCCGTGGTGATTGATTTAGAGTTCACCTCATAGGCCCGCTGGGTCACGATGAGGTTGATCATCTCCTCGGTGACATCAACGTTGGAGGCCTCGATATAATGCTGGGCCAGGGTACCCAGTCCACTGGTCCCCGGATTGGCCTCAACAGCCTGGCCCGAGGCCTCAGTGGCCTGGAACAGATTGCCCCCCACCGCCCTTAGCCCTCCAGGGTTAATAAAATCATGTAACGTCAACTGGATAGTGGCCAGCACCTGCTGATTACTATCCTTGGCCGTAACCACCCCGCTTCGATCGATGGAAAGATCGGTGGCACCGACCGGAACTGCAAATTCCGGCTGTAAACGATCACCGTTCTGGGTAACGATATAGCCATCATTATTCCTGGTGAAACTCCCCGCTCTGGTAAAGTATTCCTCTCCCCCCCGCAAAACCTTGAAAAACCCCCGCCCTTCGATGGCCAGATCCAGATCATTCCCGGTCTCGGCATAATCACCCTGGGTGAAGATCTTTTGGACCGAGGTGGGTTGCACCCCCATCCCGACCTGAATCCCGGAAGGAACCGTCCCCCCATCGGAATTAGTCGCCCCTGCCGCCCGGATCTCCTGATAAAACAGATCCTCAAACTGGGTTCTGCTTTTCTTGAACCCGGCAGTATTGACGTTGGCCAGGTTGTTGGAAATGGTATCCAGTTGCAACTGCTGGCCGATCATGCCTGTTCGTGCTGAATAAAGCGCCCGTAACATTCTTTCACTCCCGGTTTTAAGGATTAAAGGTCCGGGCTCATCGCCCGGATTTCACCTACGTTTAAGCCATCAACCGGCCGACCTTGCGGACCGCCTGATCATCAAGATCATCGGCTATCCGGATCGCCCGCTGCTGGGACTCATAGTCACGGTAAAGGGCCATCATATCGGTCATTTCAGAAACCGTGTTGACGTTGGATCCTTCCAGATACCCCTGCTGAATAGTCACATTGTCAGCCGCCACTTCCACCGCCCCTTCATCGGACATCCGATAGAGATTCATCCCCTCTTTTTTAAGCATGTCCAGATCGGCAAACCGCGCCACCCCAATTCGATCGACCAGAACGCCATCTACCCTGACCCGACCATCCTCAGCGATGGTTACATTGCTGCCGCTCACCACAATCGAACCGCCTTCCCCCATGACCAGGGCCCCGCTTGCGGTGGACAACTGTCCCTGCTGATTGAGTTGGAAATTCCCGTCCCGGGTATAGCGAATACCGTTGGGGGTCTGGATCCTGAAATACCCCTCGCCGGCCAGAGCCAGATCCAGGGGATTGCCGGTTGGTTCCAGCCGTCCCTGACTGGCATCGGTCACCACCTGGACCCCTTTGCCCACTCGTTGGGGCTTATCACCCTGCGTGATCAGGACCTCCCAGAAGGTGTTGCTCTCCCGCTTATAGCCCGAGGTATCCACATTAGCCAGATTGTTGGCGATCTGGTTCATCCGCTGTTCCTGGGACAGCATGGCCTCGACACTTTCCAGTAACGCCAGTTTATTTTTGATGAACATGGTGGCTCCTTATTTGGTGTTGATCGCTTACAAAGCAACTTGCATGCCACACAAAAAAGGGGATTCCCATCTCATTGTTTTTAAAGTTATTCTTGAAAGTTAAACCATGAAGTTCCCGCGCCCGAGCAGGATGCAAGGGCGACAGGTGGGCACAATTTTCCCACCTGCCCAGGAGAATTAAGGGGTTTCTAACCAAGAAAGCTGAAGGAGGGTAAATCGGCGAAGGGGCGGGAGGAGAAACTAGAGAAATGAACTATTTGGGCAAAGCTCCTTGCCGGGCTGATGAATCAGGGTTTTTCCACAACCAGAAAGTAGCCGAACGGGTACCCCTCGCTGGTTTTTTTCGATATCTTCTTGCCAGGAGAGGTCTTTACGAATAGCTGGGCCAGGTATTGAATAAAAACCGCCGTCGGTTTTCCGACCGCCGGGATAAACTGGATATGCTTGGCAAGCATATCAGCCAAAATCTCCGGAGAGCCCCCCACCGACTCCAGCTGGACCAGGCTCAATCCGGAAAGTTCAACAAAACGGCGCAGGGCGAATTCAGTATATCGATAATAATCGTGGGGCCGCTCATGGAGCCAGTAGAAGAAAGGGACATTCATGACGATCTTCCCCCCCGGAGCCAACAACCGGGCCATCTCCCGCCAAAGGATTTCCGGCTGGGGGATATGCTCAAGGACGTCGGAAAGAATAATGGTGTCAAACGATCCATCGGCAAAGGGTAATTCCCGGGTCAGGTCACATTCATAGTCAAGATAATCATTGGTATGCTGGGTGTTTTCCCAATCGACGCAGATATTTTCCGTCACCAGATCCCTGTAAACCAAGTAGAGGGGCACCTTGCCGCATCCCAGATCCAGCAACCGACCTTTTGCATGGCGCCGAAGCGCTGTGTCATACAACCCGGCGACCAGATCAGCAACCAAGCGTGATCCGCAACGAATTTCATTGGTATCCCTTGACGCAACCAGTTTTCCCTTCCGATAGACATACTTCCCCGGTTGCCAGTTTTCCTGATTTTTCACGCGCCCGTTTCCTCAGAGGATATCAAACATGTTTTAGTCATACCAACGGAGCGAGTCCCCAGACTCTCGAACCGTCCATCTCGCTGCCACGGGCGCCAAGAAAAACCTTCACGGCAAAAGTTCAACTTGATTGCTGATACCGCTCCACCGATCCCCAAACCAAGAGATCCTCAGTGATCAGTCGTTGGTATCAGGGGCCGTGGAATCCTCAACTTCAACCTCATGGACGAAATAGACCGACGAATCAACCCCGTAGAGTTTGACTTCAACCCAGGCATCATCAACCAGAATCCCTTCCACATTATCATCACTGTCATCCTGCCCTGAATTTTCAGCAACACTGTAATCGACCTGAATCACCAGGTTATCCGAACTCAGGGTAAAAGTCATCGCAGTCTGATCAAGATCGGACAGCCTTCCATCCAGCTTGACATAAATGGTGGTAGCCGTAATGGAACCTTCGGAATCAGGAACCACGGTCTCGGCCAGGACCCTGGTCTTGAGGCTTCCGGTCTGAGCAAAATCGAGCAACGCATCGAGGCCGGGTTGCGGGAGTCCATTGGAGACTGATTGACTATAATCAACGGTCAAAGTCGTATCCCGCTTGGTGGTGAGCAGGAAGGTATGGAGAGTGGAATCAAGTAAGGAAACCGAACCGGTCAGGCTTTCAGAATAGCCGCTCTGCTTTTGATTTTCCATATCATTATGATTCAAGGGTTCGACCTTCATGGTCACCGCACAGTCGGTCTCGCCGAAATTCTGGACCTCAAACTCCTTAAGATCAAAATCAAGGGCCAGCGGAGTGATCTGCCCGGCCACCACATTAACGGCCCCCGTCATCTCGATGGAACAGGTATTATCAATACAGGTCAACCGATTGGGACTCCCCCCTTTCTCTTTCCAGGAGACAAAGGAACAGCTTCCGGCGGTATTGTTCCCATCCATCAGGTCGACAGTTTGATCGAACTCCAGGTAAAGCCGATTATACTCGGTCACTTCACATTCGGTATTATCAAGCCAATGCAGGGTATCACCGAGGTTCGCGATATCCACGGACTCTTCTCCGACCAAAAGATCACAGGAACGCCCCTGCCCGGTGTGCCGCAGTTGAACATCTTTAAGAGTCGCAGTCACCTGCTGGTAATCGCCCATGGCATCGGTAATATACAAACCAACGGTGCCGGTCGGGGCGGAACTTTTCCCCCCACCACCCCCACTGCAGGCAACCAGCATACCAACGATCCAGAGCAAACTGATCCCAATGATAGTCTTTTTCATACCCACTCCTCCTCAAATGCCGTGCTTTTAACAACCCAGGTAACGCCAATATCCTCATTCCTGATACAGGAACCGGACATCTCTTCGTTCATCATAGCAAAATGAAATTTTTCCGTATACGAATGCTTTTCGTTTCTTCATTCACTTGGAGGCAAAACAATCCCAAACTTTCCCGCTGAAGGGCAGGCGGCAACCAAAAATTTACAGCAGAACATCTGAACATGCCCAGGCAACCACTCCCCAGCAGCAATCATGAACAAAGGTTGCATCCAAATGGGAAAAATGGTCAAAGTATTCGTTACGTTCAGAGTATCGACCTCCTTCGCCAGTCAGATTATGATACTGCCTTAAGAGCACTACCCTATGATTCACATGTCGGGATATATTCTTGGAGAACTGGTTGGCCGGGACTACGGATCGGAATTGTTTAAAGGAGAACGAATCCGGGACGGCCAACAGATTCTGATCAAACGCTGCCGGAACGAACCCAGAAAGGCCGTCTGTTTCGACCGCCTCAACAGTGAATATGAAACGACCAGAACCCTTGGCCTGAAATGTTTCCTGCAACCCCACACCCTGGAATATAACGGACAAGATGTTTTTCTCGTCCTGGAAGCATTTGACGGTATCCCCCTATCCCGACTTGATCATGTTTCCGGGCTGGATTTATACGGATATCTTCAGCTGGCCCTGGCCCTGGCCGAAGGGCTCGGGCAGTTGCATAGCCGTTCCTTTGCCCATCTTGCCTTAACCCCCGATACCATCCTGGTTGACCAGAATGGATGGCAGATTAAATTCATCTCCCCCAGATTCATCTCGCCTGAGATCTCTCCGGAAGACTCCCTGCACGGTCTGTCGCTTGAATTGCTGGCTTACATGGCACCTGAGCAAACCGGCCGCATCCTGCAACCGGTTGACCACCGCTCCGATCTTTATGCCCTTGGCATCATCCTCTACCAATTGCTGGCAGATCGCCTCCCCTTTGCCGGCGAAAGCCGCCTGGCGCTCATCGCCGCCCACATAAGTGAGCATCCGACCCGCCCTCTGGCCGAACAGGACCGTACGGCCAAAATCATCAACGATATCGTACTTAAACTTCTGGAGAAAGGCGTTGATGCCCGCTACCAGAGTGCCTATGGCCTCCTGTGCGACCTGAGGCAATGCCTGATTGCACTTGAGACAGGAGGTCCCGATCAAGATTTCACCATCGGCCGTTACGATATACCCACTACTCCGCGCTTCCCCACCAAACTCTATGGCCGCCAAGACGAAATTGGCACCATTACTTCAGCCATTAACGGGCTCCTGGAGGGCAGCAAAGCTCACGTCCTGCTCGTTAGCGGGCCACCCGGCTGCGGCAAGAGTTCCCTGGTCCAAAAGACCATGTCCTCCTCCGAGGCCACCGGTCCTGGATACGTAATCCATGGAAAATTCGTACAATATCGGGACATTCCATACAGTGGCATCGTCGAAGCCTTTCAGGGACTGATCCGGCAACTCCTCACCAAGAGCGAAAGTCGTTTAAAAATCCGCAGCCGAGAAATCGCCGCAGTCCTCGGCGAAAATGGACGAATCATCATCGATGTCCTGCCCGAGGTGGAACTTCTCATCGGCCCACAACCTCCGGTGGTTAGCCTGCCACCAGACGAAACCCGTAATCGATTCAATCTGGTTTTCCAAAAATTCATCAGTATCTTTGTCAAAAAAAGTTCTCCCCTGCTGCTCTTTCTTGATGATCTTCAGTGGATGGACACCGCCAGCCAGGAATTAGTCGAGAGTCTGCTGGTAACCCTGGCTGATGAACCATTTCTACTCCTTGGAGCCTTCAGGGATACCGAGATGGCTGACGACCATCCTTTGCAGCAGTTGCTCCACCGCAGAGACGAGACCATTCCCAACCGGATCATCGCTTTATCACCCTTGACCAGAGAGGACCTCCTTAACCTGTTAGCCGACACCTTGCACTGCCAACCGGAAACCATCACGCCCATGGCCGATCTGCTGATCAATACCACGGACGGAAATCCTTTTTTTGCCAAACAACTGATCCTGACGCTTTTTCGACTCCAGTTATTAACCTTTGACCCCGTGGTGGGGGTATGGACCTGGAACCTGGAAGCAATCTGCGACCACGGCCTCACCGAGGACATCGTCTCTCTGATGACAACCCGGATCAGGAACCTGACTGATGATGGGCAGAAACTACTCAAATTTGCATCCTGCCTTGGCAACCGATTCGATACCGATTTTCTGGCAGCGCTCGGTGGATTCAGCCCGACCTACACCACCATATTACTCCAGGCGGCCGTAAGGGCAGGGCTCCTCCTCCCCTGCCACGACCAGCGTTCACCTCACTCCCACCGTTTTCTGCATGATCGAATCCAGCAAGCCGGCTATTCGTTGATCCCGGAAAATGACCGCCCAGCCGTCCATCTCCGGATTGCTCGGTTGTTGACGGATATAGGGGCAGATAGCGATTGGGAAAAATGGCTCTATACCATTGCCGATCAATTTCTCCACGCCATCCCACTGATCGCGGAGCCAACCGAATGCCGCCGGGTTGCCGCACTTTTCTTAAAAACAGGCCGCAAGGCCAAAGCGGCCGCAGCGTACAACGCGGCAGCCGGTTATTTGGAAGGCGGGCTTGCTCTGCTTACCGAAAATGGCTGGCAATCCCACTATGCCCTGACCTACCCCCTTTCCCTGGAATTGGCAGAAAGCCTCTTCCTCTGCGCCCGATTCGAAGAGGCAGCCGAGATCTTTCAAACAATCCTTGATCATACCACCAACCGGCTTGACCGGGCTGAAGTCTATGCCCTGATGGTGGTTCTCTATGAAATCCGCGGGGAAATCGGCCAAGCGCTCACCTGCGGCAGAAAAGGGTTACAGACTCTCGGCTTCAAGATTAATTCCCTGCCCCTCAAGCCATTAATTCTTACAGAACTGGCCTTTATCAAATGGCACTTCCGTAAACGTAAGATAGAGACCATTCTAACCCTGCCGGAAATGACTGATTCCGAACAGCAGGCCATCATGAATCTTCTGATCAAGATGGTTCCACCGGCCTATTTCAGCAATCGGGATCTCCTGGTTTTTCTGCTGATGCGAATGGTCCGGATGTCGCTGGAATGTGGCAATACCCCCCAATCCCCGTACGCGTACATGGCCTTTGGTTGTATAATCGGAGCGGTATTCGGCGAGTACGAGAATGGTCGCCGGTTTGGAGAAGTCGGCCTGGAACTCTATGGACGGCTTTCCGATACCGGCCTGGGTTGCAAGCTCTACTATATCTTCGGAGCCCTGCTGTCTCACTGGACCCAACCGGCTCAAAAGGACGCCGAGTATCTCCAAAAATCATTACAACTCGGTCTCCGTCACGGAGATCTGACCTATGCCGCCTATAGCGTTGCAGCCCTCGCGGTTTACCACTGGTCACAGGGAGAGCCCCTTGATACAATCAAACAAAAAACCCGGGAATACCTGACCTTTTGCAAAAAGGCCAGATTCAAAGCAAAAGTCGAGGTCCAGATTCTTTTTTTACAGGCGGCCTCCGCCTTGTCCGGAGAAACCACCGCACCGGACAGCCTCAGCAATGATGATTTTAATGAAGAAAAGCTTCTAGCCGGAATGACCGGACAGGAAATAAAAACGACCCTCTACGATTATTACCTGGTCAAACAGCAACTTTTGTACCTGAACCACCGAGAACGAGAGGCCTTTTCATTCGGGTCCAAGGTCTATGGTGACATCGAGACGATTTTGCTGGGTAAACTCGAGGTCGCTGATTTTTATTTCTACCATGGGCTGGTTCTTGCTAAACTCTGTCGGGGCCGCTTGCCGCTCAACGAGAAATGCCTGCCAATTCGATTACGCAAATGCAGGAACAAATTATATACCTGGTCCACCCAGGCCCCATTCAATTTCCGGCAAAAATATCTTCTGCTCGAAGCGGAGGCCAAACGAAACGCTCAACAGCCAATGGCGGCCCTCCAGCTCTACAACGAAGCGATTGAGACGGCTCGAGAAAACGGGTATCTCCAGGATGAAGCAATTGCCCATGAACTGGCCGCCAGGTTTTATCTCTCCCAGGGACTTGATGATCTGGCCGCAGGGCAAATAACAACCGCCGTGACCTGTTATGAAGGTTGGGGAGCCCAAACCAAGGTTACCCAGCTTCGGGAAGAACACCCCCAGTTCTTTACGGCAACCCGGTCCACTGGCCCCACGACCGAGGAGACAGAGCTCTACTCCCTTGACCTGCAATCCATCTTTAAAGCAGCCAGAGCCTTGACCCGGGAGATGGAACTCAAAGGCTTGTTAGAGCAAATGCTGCGGATTATCATCGAAAATGCCGGAGCCCAACGGGGGGTGTTTGTGACGGTTGATGAGATAAATGGCTTGTTTGTCCTGGCCGAAGGGGCCGTGGGAAAATCACAAATCACGATTTTTGACAACAAACCAGTCGGCCACCATAACGAACTTGCCATATCGATCATCAATTTTGTGGCCCGAACCGGTGAAGAAATCGTCCTAGCCCAAGCCTCAACCGACCCCCGCTTTGCCCATGATCCGTACCTCTCCAGCCATAAAGTTTTTTCACTGCTTTGCCTACCGGTAACGCATCAAGAAAAAATTGTCGCCCTTCTCTACCTTGAAAACAATCTAATCACCGGGGTCTTTACCGATGAACGGGTTAAAGTATTGAAACTCCTGGCCTCCCAGATTGCCATCTCCCTTGAGAATTCCAGACTCTTCGAAGCTATGAAGGAACTTTACCAGGACCTGAGTCGGGAGATTAAAGAGAGGAAAAAGCTGGAAGACGACCTTCGAGAACGGGAGCAACATTACCGGCTCCTGGCGGAAAACATCACCGATGTGATCTGGACCATGGATCTGAACCTGCGGTACACGTACATCAGTCCCTCCGTGGAAAAAATGCGTGGATTCACCGCTGAAGAGGCCATGGCCATGCCCCTGCACGAATCCATGACCCAAGAGGCCTACAAGCTGGCGATGGGGGCTTTTGCCGAAGAGATGGAGCGGGAAGAATGGCCGAACAAAGACCTGAGTCGGACCAGGAGCCTTGAACTGGACCTCCTGTGCAAAGACGGTACGACCATCTGTTGCGAGGTTAATATCTGTTTCCTCTATGACCCCCAAAACAAGTTGCAAAGTCTCCTGGGAATCACCCGCGATATCAGAGAACGCAAAGTTACTGAAAATGAACTACAGTTATCTCGCAACCAGCTCAGAAATCTGTCTGAACATCTTCAGTCGATACGAGAAGAAGAGAAGACCAGAATCGCTCGAAATATCCATGACGACCTGGGCCAGGCCCTCACCGCCCTTGATATGGACGTATCCTGGCTGGCCCGGAAACTTCCGCAGGATGACCATAGGCTACAGAGCAAGGTGCGGGCCATGTCAGAAATTATCGACACAACCATCGCCTCGATCCAACGAATCTGCACCGAACTGAGACCGGCAATCCTCGATCACTTCGGGATCGGCGCCGCCATCGAGTGGCAGGTGGACGAATTTGCCAAACGATTTTCAGTGATAAGCTACCACTTAAGTGGCGCGACCGACGGTATCACCTTGCCCCCCGAGGCGGCCACGGCGATGTTCCGTATCTGCCAGGAGGCACTGACAAATATTGCCCGCCATGCCAAAGCCGACGCGGTTGAGGTGATTCTGGATGACCAGCAGGATTCCCTGATCCTTGAAATCAGGGACAACGGGATTGGCATCGAAAAGCACCAACTTCGGGCTCCGACCTCCATTGGAATCCATGGCATGCAGGAACGGATCCGGCCTCATGGCGGCCAGATTCTCATTACCAGGCAACCCTTCGGCGGCACTCTTGTCCGGGCCGTTATACCAAAAATCAATCCCTTAATAGAGAAAGAGCATGATTAAAGTAATGATCGCCGATGACCATACCATTGTTCGAGACGGCCTGAAACAGATCCTTGCCGAAGAAGAAGGTATCCAGGTGATCGGAGAAGCGGACAATGGCCACGATATTCTCCGGATGGCGTTGTCACAGGAAGTGGACGTGGTCGTTCTGGATATTTCCATGCCCGGCAAGGACGGTCTTCGAGTACTGAAAGAGTTGCAAGAGGAAAAACCGAGTCTGCCCGTGCTGATCCTCACCATGCACTCGGAGGACCAGTACGCGATCAGAGTGATGCGGGCTGGTGCTGCTGGTTATTTAACCAAGAAAAGCGCGGCAGGAGAGTTGACTGCTGCCATCCGCAAGGTGGCTAACGGCCAGAAATACATGACCCCATCCCTGGCAAGTAAATTAGTCTCAACCATGGAAAAATCACCGGACGACGCCCCCCATGAGGACCTCTCAGACCGGGAGTATCAGGTGTTGTGTCTCATTGCCGTTGGCAAAAAGCTTAAAGATATCGGTGAAGAACTTTGCCTCAGCCCGAAAACAGTCAGTACCTATCAGGCCAGGATTATTGAAAAACTTAACGTCGACTCCACCGCTGATCTGATCCGCTACGCCATGGAGAAAGGGCTGGTCAACTGAAAGGACCGGGAAGAGACGAAAACGGGTCGGTTGATTCGGACCTCAACCGGAATCAGTCCTCATAACCGAGGAAGATATCCGTCCGGATCCGGTTCCCATCGATATCCAGCCCGGCCAGGTTCTTTTTCATGGCCTCAACCATTACCGGCGGTCCTGAAACCATAAAAGTAGCGCTCTTCAAATCCATCGCTTCCCGACCAATGACTTCGGAGGAGATGAAACCCTGGCTGGCTCCAGGAACCCCCTCAGGGTCGGTTAAAACATGGACCACCCGGTAACCGGGGAGGGAGATCTCCTCAAGATCACTGCGAAAGGCAATATCCGCTCCGTTTACATTACCGTAAATCAAGACGGTATTCTCGGGTGGATCCTGGCGCGCGGCCAATGTCCTTAGAATGCTCCTGATGGGGGTAATACCGATGCCACCGGCCAGAAAAACAAGACTTTTATCCGCCCCATCAAGGGTAAACCGACCAATGGGGCCTTTCACCTTGATTTGATCACCGGCCGTCAGGTCTTGCAATTTACGGCAGAAAGCACTGGAGGTCATCCTCTTGGTGAATTCGATAAATCCTTTCTGGTCAGGGGTATCACTTAAGGAAAGTGGATGAACTAGATCTTCAGCCAGATTCACAATCATATACTGCCCTGGTGCAAAGGAAAAACCGGCTGGCCGGCTAAACCGGTAACTGATGGCAGAGGGTGTGCGCTGGATGCTTTCAATAAATTTGACGATGTATTCCATTGGGAACTCCAAAGTTATTTGTTATCGACTGGAAACGTTGCCTCAAACTTCTCACCTCTGAGCGATTGCTAAGATCCTACCACAACTGGCACCCTCGGACGAAGACCAAAAAAGAACAGGTAAAACCATGACCATAAGAATCCTTTTCCTGCTGTTTACCGCCCTCCTGGCCTCCTGCGGTGGAGGCGGGAGTTCTTCATCCACCATCTCCCCGGCCCTCACGGGGGCAGGACAATGGGCCGAAGAAGAGGGAGCCCTCTTTGAAGAAGTCACCTCCACCTGTACCCTGACCGACGGGAATGAGTACCGCATGTTTCTCATGGGCCGGTCGGAGTTTCAGGTGGCAGTAAGCACTGATGGTCGCTCTTTTCCTCAAACCCAATCCACCGGTATGATTCGGGGCAGTGCCCTTTCCGCCACGGCCTCGATCAAGAATCCGGCGGTGATCAAACGTGCCGACACGACCTATCTGATGATCTACGAAGGAGAAGACAACAGCGGGGTTAAACGATTTTTCCGTGCCACCTCCACCGACGGCGTTGCCTTTACCCCGGTGGCAGGCCCTTTGGAATCGGGCTCGGTCATGGTCCCGAACAACGAAGAAAATAAATTCATCTCGGTCCCCGACCTGCTTCAGGCCAATGGGCAATTGCATCTCTACTACGTGGGAAACGGCAATGGTATACACCACGCCGTCTCGGCAGATGAGGGAATCACCTGGACCCGCTCCGGCCCGATCACCATTGCCGGATTGGGTACCGATGACCGCTTTGTCGATCCCGACGTCATCATTCTCTCCGATGGGCGAATCCGCCTGTTCTTCGCCTACAGCCTCCGCGACGAACCTTTTGGGAGACGTGGAATCCGCACGGCATTCTCCACCGATGGTGAGACCTTCACCCTGGAAAACGACACCCCGATCTCGACAGAAGGGACCGAAAACAAACTGGATCCGGATGTGGTAGAACGCATCGACCAACCCGGTTACTACCGGGTCTATTTTGGGTATTCGGCGGACGGCACCAACAGTTTCGACCTTCACACGGCCCTTTCCCCTGAATGACAGGGGATCGCCCGACCTTCTCTGGGGCGCTGGTGATTTTAATTTCCAACGACCAGATCACCTAAGATGAATCACTTCACGGAGCTTTCGGTTCCGAGGCACAACCAATGCCTTTAGCCAGGGCCTCTTGGAGAATCCCCTCCAACTCGTCATTATTCCATGGCTTAACAATAAACTTGAAGATCTCTCCCGAGTTTATCGCCCCCAATGCGGTGGTCAGGTCGGCATAACCGGTCATCATGATGCGCACAGTGACAGGTGAAATCTTTTTAACCTCCTGAAGCAACTCAATACCGGTCATCCCGGGCATCCGGTTGTCGGTCATCACGACGTGGATCTCATGATCTTTAAACAGGGCCAGGGCCTCTTTCCCGTTATGGGCGACCAGAAGATTGAGGTCCCAGTCAGCTAATTCCCGAACCAGAGATTTTACGACCAGTTCCTCGTCGTCCACAATCAGAAGCGTTTTATTCTGAGTCATAACCATACCCGATATTTTTAAACCGCTTTCTCCAAGAACGCCGGGGAGACCTTTGCTCATGCCCGAACAGGCAACATGACTGTAAATTTACTTCCCCGTCCTTTTTCACTTTCCACAAGGATTTCTCCACCATGATTTTTGATAATATCGTAGGAAATGGTGAGCCCAAGCCCGGTGCCCATCCCCACTTCTCTGGTGGAATAAAATGGATCAAATATTTTATGTAAAACCCCCTGATCCATGCCGCATCCATTATCAGTAATACTCACCTGAATTTTATTGTCCTTAACCAGAGTCTGAATGACAATCTCACCATTGTTTTGGATACTTTGCCCGGCATTCAGCAAAAGATTCATAAAAACCTGATTCATCTGCTGCCCGTTACATTTGATTTCAGGCAGATCACTGAAGTCCCTCCTGATCGTGATTTTGGGAGCCAATTCCCCCATGATGAGTTCAAGGGTACACTCCAGAGACTCATTCAGATTCACCGGTTTTACCTCGGCATCATCCACCCCGGAAAATTGTTTCAACCCCTGGACTATTTTGGCAATCCTGGCAGTACCCTCCAACGACTCCTCGATGAGGTCACCACTATCCTGATCAATATGATCTATCTTAAACTGCTTCCTCAACTCAGTAGAGCGAGGGACCTGATCGACCAGGATATCTGTGGTCAAGGCCTGAACAAAGCCTTGATACTGGATCATGTACTTCCCCAGGGTCCGCAGATTGCTGGCAATAAAACCCAAGGGGTTGTTTATTTCATGGGCAACCCCCGCTGCCATTTGACCTATGGAGGCCATCTTTTCCTGCTGATACAGATGGGTGCGGGTCTGCTGGAGATCTTTCTGCAGGTTACGGATCCTTATCCCGGAATTAATTCGGGCCAGGATCTCATCCGGATGGGTGTTCTTTTCGATATAGTCATCGGCTCCGGAAGTTAACCCGTAGACCTTCTCGTTCAGCTCCTTGTGGGTTGAAAAAATAATAAAGTAGATCTCTTTATATGAAGGGTGCCCCTTGACTTTTTTACAGAGCTCCACCCCATCCAGCAGAGGCATCTCCAGATCCGAGAAGATCAAATCAACCGCATTCACCTGGATGAGGTCCCAGCCTTCCTTGCCGTTTTGGGCTGACAGCACCGTATAACCGTGACGGGCAATCAACTCTTTGAGAAAAACAAGAACCGACTTACTGTCATCGATGATGAGAATTGAACCATCAGACATAGGCGACATCACCAGGAGATGATTTATTTTGAAAAAGACTCAAACAGCACCAACATTTCCCCCGCCCCAACAAGCTCCATCAGGTACGGTGACTGCCAAGAAAAAGATTTCTGAAAACCTCCAGCACCTACCGACGGGCCTGCAATATCCCCCCAAAGAATCTCACATCGTGAATTCCAATGTCAAATATTTGGGAGTAAATGCTTTCCAATCCATGTTGAATTCTATAAAAAAAATCTGGATAGTTATGGAGTGTAACACGCTACCGAGGTATAAACTTAGACTTCGGGGACCATTGGGGGCGAGACAAAGCAAATCGGACCTGTAGAAAGTGGCTGATCAGAGCATTTTCCATTCCTTTGTCCCAACCCACCAACCTGACCACGACCAACACTGACCACTCGACTCAACTGAAGTTTTGATGGCGTCGTAAAAAGTCGCTCTACAGCGTCGTAGCGGGTTCGCGAAATGCTCGACATACCAGATGTATGCCTCCACTTTCGCGCCACCACTACTCCTCGTATATCAACTTTTTACCTAGCCATCCTAAAGCGGTACTATGGACTTTTTACGAGTCCATCAAGTTTTGGTTTACTTTTTCAGTCAACATTCTATATTGGAATATCCTATCTATCAAACGATTAATATCGAAACATCCTATCTGAGGAAAAAATGAATCTCTTTAAAAAGAAAACCCTGACCGGTTTGGCCAGGACCTGCGGCTGAGCTGCCAAAATCAGTCCGACGGCTCTGTCGGAAGCGCTTAGCGGGTTACCTCAACCCAATGATCCCAACCTGCTGGTCGGAATTGAAACCTCTGACGATGCTGCGGTCTACCGTATCTCGGACGAAATCGCCATGATCAATACGGTGGACTTCATCACCCCACCGGTTGACGATCCATATTGGTATGGGCAAATCTCTGCTGCCAACTCAATTTCCGATATCTACTCAATGGGTGGGAAGCCTCTGACCGCATTAAACGTGGTCATGTTCCCCTCCAAGCTCCTGGATATGGGAATACTCAAGGAGATCCTGCGCGGAGGTCACGACAAAGTGGTCGAGGCCGGGGCCTGCCTGGTGGGTGGCCATACGGTGGATGACGAGGAACCAAAATACGGGCTCTGCGTCAATGGTGTGGTCAGGCCAGACCGGATTATTACCAATGCCGGCGCCCGCCCCGGTGATGCCCTGATCCTCACCAAACCCCTGGGCTCTGGAGTTCTGTTCAACGCAGTCCGGTCCGGGAAGATGTCGTTTACCGAACTGGAACAGACCGTCCTCCCGTCCCTGGCAGCCTTGAACGGCACAGCCATGACAACGGCTCTGAACTATGATATCCACGCCTGCACCGACATTACCGGCTTCGGCATCCTCGGCCATCTCATCGAGGTGGCCCACGGTTGTAGCTCCCGTATTATCTTGCATTACCGGGAATTGCCTTTCTATCCCGGCGCCCTGGACATGTACAAACAGGGAGAAACCACCGGTAGCAATAAGGGTAACCGAGCCATGGTGGCAAATCACAACCTGACCATTGCCACGAATCTTACACCACACCAGGAAGAGCTCCTCTACGATCCCCAGACCTCAGGGGGATTGCTCCTGGCCCTGCCCAAGGAACAGGCAGATCAGCTCAGAAAAGAACTTCATCGGAACGGAGTTGCCTGTGCCGCCTGGATCGGTGAGGTTATTGACGCACCGGTGGGAATAACGATTGACTGATAAAGATGTTCTTCCTGCTCCTGGGTCTTCTCGGCCTGATCTGCGGCTTTCTCTCCGGTCTTCTGGGCATCGGGGGTGGGATAATCATGGCTCCCCTCCTGCTGTTGGTTCCCCCCGCCCTCGGTTTCGTCCCCCTGGACATGCGCACGGTTGCAGGCCTGACCGTTGTGCAGGGTCTGGCGGCCTGCCTGGTTGGAACCATAACCCATCATAAATTCAAATTTGTTTCACCATCGCTGGCCGGGTGGATGGGGAGCACGATCTTTGTCGCCTCACTCCTTGGGGGGATCGCCTCTCAATTCGTTGGCAACCATCTCCTGAGCCTTGTCTTTGGTGGTCTGGCGGTGGTCGCAGCAGTCATCATGCTCTCCCCCGAACGACCGGAATCAGCCCCTCCTGATGTGAATAAACTCAGTTTCAACCGCTGGCGAAGCGTCACTGTGGCGAGCAGTGTCGGTTTCCTTGGCGGGCTCGTTGGTCAGGGGGGGTCCTTTATCCTGATTCCCTTGATGACCTCATACCTAAAAATTCCCACCAGAATCGCCATGGGGACCAATCTGGCCATCGTGGCACTCTCCACTGCAGCCGCATTTATCGGTAAAGCCTCAACCGGACAGATTGCCTGGGTGCTGACCATCCCAGTGGTGGTCTCGGTGATCCCAGCCGTCATCCTGGGCAGTAGAGTCAGCAAAAAAACTCCAGTGAAAATCCTGAGAAGGATATTGGCAATAATTATCGCCCTGGCTGCTCTAAAAATCATGCTAACAGCACTCGTTTACCGTTAGGTTCATTCCGTTTCTAATTTTTCCCCTGCCCGGCGTTGCTCTAGGAGCCTGTCGGATTAAGAGAATCGTAGCGAAAATTCGACAAATCGAGGACAGATCTCCATGGATTCGAGGCGAATAGCAGCGCTATTTAACGAAAATCTATGGGAACATGGGCCAATTTCTCGAATTTGCAGCAGATTCATGTCTTAATCCGACAGGCTCCTAGGGTGTCTTCACACTACAATCCCGTAATTTAAAGGATCCTAAAAAAACCACACCATCAATTTGAAAGAATTCAACGTAATGTAAAGGAGGAAAAGCAGGGAGAGGGTACTTGATGGGACCAACCAAACGGGACACGGTTCAAGGAAGGCAACGATCCCGATGGATCGACATTGAAATTACTTGTATTTCCCGTTAAGCCGGTATACAAAAGCGAGGATTTCCGCAACCACCACATAGGTTGAGGGAGGAATTTCTGCGGAGAGATCAAGACGGGAAAGGACCTCGACCAGATCACTGTCCTCGTAAATCGGGATGTTATGCTCCTTGGCCAACTCAACAATTTTATCGGCCAGAAGGTTCACCCCCTTACCCAACACCACCGGTGCGGGATCGCGATCAGGATCATAGCGCAGGGCCACGGCCTTTTTGGCATGCGGTTTTTCATTCATCGCCAGATACTCGCTAAACGCGCCACAAGGTCATAAGGCAGATAGGACACCCGAAATCCCCCAAAAACTTCCGTCTTGTCTTAAAAAATCGCCAACTGACTCTCCGTGAATTCAAGAGGCTCCTTGTACCATGAAATTTTCCACCCCGCTTCAGCCCGGACGACTCATCCGCCGTTATAAAAGATTTTTAGCAGACATCGAAACCCAAGGCGGCCATATCATTACGGTTCATTGTCCAAATTCAGGAAGCATGCTGGGCTGCGATATACCAGATCTGCCGGTGATGATCTCCCAATCACCCAACCCAACCCGAAAATACCCCCATACTTTGGAAATGGTCCAAGTAAACGGGTTCTGGGTGGGAATCAACACCAGCCGCACCAACCAGCTGATCCGGGAAGGGCTGGAAAACGGGATCATCACCGAACTTGCCCATTTCGATACCATCCGGCCCGAAGTTTCAGTGGGTAAGAGTCGTCTGGACTTTATGACAACCCTGAACGATACCGCAACCTACATCGAGGTCAAAAATTGCACCCTGGCCAACGGCACCAAGGCCCTGTTCCCGGACGCAGTGACCGCCAGGGGAACCAAACACCTGCTCGAATTGCAACGACTTCGGGCGGAGGGAAATGGGGCCGCCTTGATCTTCTGCGTACAGCGGGGTGACGTGGATCGATTCGCTCCGGCCGGGCACATCGACCCATTGTATGCTCGCACCCTGGATCAATGCCGCTTGTCCGGGGTAATGATCCTAGCCTACCGGGCCGAGGTCTGCCCTGCAGGAATCGTAGTCACATGCAGGCTCCCGGTCAGCACGAGCTGAAGAACTAATATCTGAGACAATTATTCTTGTTCAACCACTGGCTGGTCAAGGATCTTCAGCAAGGTCTTCATAACCTCACATTGTCGACAGATCTCAATTTTATTTTTCCAGTTATTCTGAGCCTGACATTCACAGATGGTTCCATTGATAAACCAGCAGAATTGTCCGGCGTGGAATTCCCAGGCCGGACAATTTTTCTTCCGGTCGGGTGGACACTTCTTGATCACCCAGCATGCCTTGGGGGGATCCCCCTCCGTTCGGACATTGGCCAACAGGAAATAGAGCTGCCGTTCCACATGGGTCGGGATATTCCGCCAACCCTGCTCGTAACTATGAATGGCCTTCACCGAAGTACCCAGTAATTCGGCCAATTGTTTCTGGGTTTTCCCCAACCTCTTCCTGAAACGTACAAATTCGTCGATTTCCACACCGTCCCCTTTTCCTTACCCCGGCCCCTTCGGTCAGGATCACTCTTTCGTCACCCACCGCCCTCAACGGAGGGCGATCCGACCAACGCTTTTAGACAATATCCTTGCCGGTGGTTGTGGTCATCAACTTCCCGTGTTTGACACCTTTTGTTCCAATCAGTTCATCGGCCAACTTCCGTATTTCCCGGGCTTTACCCTTGAGGACCACCACTTCAAGACAATGATGCTCATCGAGATGAACATGGAGAGCCGAGATAATATTTTGATGATGTGAATGCTGGTGCTCGGTCAGCTTATCCGAAAGCTCCCGGGTATGATGATTGTAGACCAGCGAAACGGTACCAACAGCATCATCGTCGTCATGACGCCACTGCTCTTCAACCAGGGCATTCCGAATCAGGTCCCGGATGGCTTCAGAGCGGTTACTGTAGCCCTTTTCGGAAATCAGTGAATCGAACTTCTGCAATAAACGGTCATCCAATGAAATTCCGAAACGAACGATATCCGACATATCTCCTCCAGACAAACACGCCTTCCACAGGCAAAGAACCCGAAATCCGGGCATCAATAACCATAGCACCAACAGATGATAATACCCGAGGCTCCTCCTCCCTTCAAGAATTCAATTCTGCCCGCCTCTCAGAAAAGGAGCAAAAAGACAACTCAAATCGATATTATCCTTGACAGACTGTTTCCGTATCCCGTAGGATTTCCTACGTGTAACGAAAAACTAATTAGTCACACTACTTTCTTCTCATTGTCAACCACTACCCGAGCCCGGGGCATGGGCTCAAAACACGTATGAATCACCAAAGGAGGAACCATGAAGAAAATGAGCCTTAAAATCGGCGGAGCCGCCCTCAGCTGCCTGCTGTTAACCGGCCCTGCCCTGGCGGAAGGCCCTGAAGACCGAGGAGAAACGAACATCCGAGAGGAAGCCACCGAAGGGAATCATCTCACCCTGTTCTCCGGAGAAAAAGCCATTACCCTGTGGGGCTCGGTTGAGTTCAACGGGGGGTACACCACAACCGATAACGATGACGATGAAAGCGGGTTCGAGGTGGATGCCACCCTGGGATTCGACGCCGCTCTCACCAAGGATATCGCAGCCACCGTTATCCTGCTCCATGAAGACGACGGTACCCCCATCGATACCGACGAGGCCTATATTACCTACACCACCAGCACCAAACTGATTGTGAGCGGCGGCAAGATGTATCTTCCCTTTGGGAACTTCAACAGCAGTATGATCAGCGACCCTCTGACCCTTGACCTTGGCGAAACCAACAAGACCGCACTGCAAACCTCCTGGGCCAACAATCTCCTGGAAGTTAAATTGGGCCTGTTTAACGGAGACCGGGATATCTCCGGCGACTATGACCTCATCGACAACCTGGTCGCTTCGATTCAGATTACCCCAGTAGAAACGATAACCGTGGGCTTCTCGTACATCTGCGATCTGGCTGAAACCAACCTTGGATTAATCAACAATATCACCGCTTCCTATGACGACAATGTCAGAGCCTTTAGCGCCTTTGTCTCGGCTGAGCTCGGCCCGGTGACCCTTGATGCCGAATATGTTGGGGCCCTTGATGATTTTTCAGCGTCAACCATGGTCGATCCTGACCGAGCCGAAGAACTGACCGGTGCTCAGCCCGCTGCCTATTTTATCGAAGTAGGGGTCAGTCCCATGGAAAAAGTGAGTGTCGCAATCCGGGCTGAAGCCGGCATCGATTTCGCCGATGACCTGAAACGATTCGGCGGGACAGTCTCCTATGAACTGGCCGAAGAGACCACGGTTTCAGCAGAGTACCTCTACACCGACCTGGATGGCGATGCAGCCCATAGCATCTCCGCCCAGCTGGCCGTTGAATTTTGATGGCGTCGCAGAAAGAACGATCTCCTTCGTCGCAGGGCTTTGTTGTTCGCTCCACATACGGGATGTATAGCCTCACTCTCAACAAAGCCCTACTCCTCGGATATCGTCCTTTCTGCTTAGCCATCCCGAAAATTCATGCAAAGTTATGATTTTTGATGGCGTCGCAGAAAGAAAACAGATTGTAACTGAGGAAGGCCACCGGTAACCGCCTCGACAGATCGGTCTTGCCATAAAAAACATTCGTTCAAACCGCCATGGCCTTCGGGAACACCCATGGGTCATGGCGGCCTCTCCCCCCGCCTTGAATCTTGCCATTCCTCCAATGACCGATTAAAGTGAACCCCGGAAGCCTACCCAGTTACCAAAAGCGTTTCAGCACCTTGAAAATTTTGGAATTCCAAAACAATAGCTATGACCGTCAATCAAATAAAAAAGAATGCGGTGATTCTCTTAAGTGGCGGACTGGACTCCACCACCACCCTGGCCATTGCCGGGTCCCGGGGATTTACCTGTTTCTGTTTGAGCTTTGCCTATGGCCAGCGCCAGAAAATCGAATTGGAGCGAGCCGCGGCCATTGCCCGTCACTATCAAGCCGCACGTCATCTGGTGCTGCGCCTTGACTTGGATAAAATCGGCGGTTCGTCCCTGACCAGCGAATTGGCCGTTCCCAAAAATAGGCCCCAGGCAGAGATAAGCAGCGGCATCCCGGACACCTACGTCCCTGGTCGTAATACCATCTTTCTGGCCCATGCAGCGGCCTGGGCCGAAGTCCTCGGCGCCCGGGACATCTTTATCGGGGTCAATGCCCTGGACTACAGTGGCTACCCGGACTGCCGCCCTGAATTCATCACCGCCTTTGAGACCATGATCAACCTGGGCACCAAGGCAGGAACCGAGGAAGGACAGAACTTTACCGTTCATGCCCCACTAATGACCATGAGCAAAGCGGAGATCATCGCTTCCGGGATGGAACTGGGGATCAACTACGGATTAACCCATAGCTGTTATGACCCTGCCCCCACAGGCCTTGCCTGCGGGACGTGTGATGCCTGCCAGTTACGCCTTAAAGGCTTTGCCGAAGCAGGAATTCCCGACCCGGTGCCCTACCAGATTACGACTAAAAGCGCACCATGACCGCATCCGCAATTCGTTCAGGAAACCTCCTGATGATCGGCCTCCCTGGCCTGATACTCGATGATTCAACCTCCGACCTGATCGAAAATCATGGCATTAACAATTTCATTCTCTTTTCTCGAAATATTGACACACCAGAGCAACTCCGCAGATTATGCACTGCGCTGCATCACCACTGCCGCTACCACCATCTACCCCCACCTCTCATTGCCATTGACCAAGAGGGAGGCACCGTGGCGAGACTACCCTCCCCCTGGACCCGTTTCCCCGACGCCAGAACCCTCGCCGAAAGCCCACACCCTGAAACCGCTGTCCGGGAATATGCCACAATCTGCGCCAAAGAACTTCTGGACGTGGGCATCAATTTCAATCTGGCCCCAGTTCTCGATGTCTCACCCGCCAACTGCAACTATTTTATGGAACGGCGCAGCTTCAGTGGAAATCCGCTACAGGTGGCAACGCTCGGCAACCTGATTATTTCCAACATGCAGCAGGAGGGAGTGGCCGCCTGCGGCAAGCACTTTCCAGGATTAGGCCTTGCCCGGCTTGACCCCCATCTAACCCTCCCCCGGGTCGACCGGCCCCGGTCCGAGGTTATCTCCCATGACCTCCCGCCCTTTCGGGCAGCAATCAGGGCAGAAGTTGCCGCGATCATGACCTCCCATACCATCCATCCCGGCCTGGATTCTGAGCTTCCAGCCACCCTGTCCCATTCCATTCTGACCGAGCTTTTACGGGGAGAACTGGGGTACAACGGTCTGATTATCACCGATGATCTGGAAATGGGAGCCATTGCCAACGAAAAAAAGGTAGCTGAAGCAGCGGTAATGGCTTTTAATGCCGGGGCGGACCTTCTGCTGATCTGCAAGGATCACGATAAAATCAGGGATACCCTAACCACCCTGGACAAAGCCAGAAAGCATGGCACCATATCAGACAAAGCAGTTAAAACGGCCCTGGGCCGGATCAATCACGTTCGGCACCAATTTCCGCTTCCACCACGTTTTCAGACCGGACCTTTAGGCCCATGAGGAGTCAACATCAATGACCATGGAGAGTGAAAAACTCGTTATTGAACTCAACTTTCGTAACGAGATCATCGACGAACGTAACGAAGCGGAACCCTTCAACAGCCGGAAGATGTTCGATTTGTTGCCGGAAACCGTGGTAGACAAGCGCACCCTTCAGTTGGTGGAAATCCATGACCTGTTCCGGGCCATGGACCATACCAGAACCCATGTGGGCTCGGCCCACCTGTTCCATTCATTGACCAATCCATCGGAGTCCATCGAACTGATTCACGCTAAACAGGATTCCTATTGTGAACTGGAAAGTAATGCAAGACTCCAGGATATCATCGCCGAATTCTTAGAAACCTTCAGTAGTGGAGAAGATCATCTCTTTAAATTTCTCAACGCTCATATGCAGGCCCTGGTCCCCTATAACGATTTCAACGAGGCCATGACCTCCCTTGAATTCATGCTGGAGGCTGCAGAAATTCCTCAGCCTGAAACAGCCTATCTGGACTCCATGTTCAAATCCATCCTCAGCTTCAGGAACTCTAATACGGCCAGTCTGATCTCCGGTCCCCGCTATCGTACCCCCCAGGGAATCAAGGCAGCAGAAGAGAAAAAACCATGGCTCCGGCTCCGGTTCCGGCCTACCCGACTCACCATCGGTGCCTTTATCCCGGCAATCCCGTCAATTATGTTCGCTTTTGCCGGGCTGTTCGGTTTAATGAATCAGGCCGTGGCCTTTACCGGTTTTGTTCTCACCTGCTGGCTCAGCATCTTCGGCATTATTTATGCTTCGGTGATCAAACCGATCTTCGACTTTGAAACCGCGATCCTGCCAATTAGAAACCGACTCATCGAATCAAACGGCTTTGCCTCGGCCATCGAGGCGGTGGCCGCCATCGACGAACTGCTTTCCTTTGTGACCTACAGCAAAACCGTGCCTCATCCCACCGTGGTCCCGGAATTTGGGACCAGCCCAAACCATTACTTCTCGGCCCACGACCTTAGAAATCCCACCCGATCAGTCAATGATCCATCCTTTGTCGGCAACGACCTGGAGCTGGACCAGGTCAAGGCGACCTTTATCACCGGCCCCAACAGTGGCGGCAAAACCACCATCTGCAAGACCGTGCTCCAATGCCAGATACTTGGCCAAATCGGAGCCCCGATTCCCGCCAGTTACGCCCGAATGAGTCTGGCCGACAAGATCACCTATCAGGCCCCCTCCTTCGACACCCTGATTGATGACGAAGGACGATTCGGAACCGAGTTAAAGGTAACCCGGGATATCTTCTATTCAACCACCCCCCAAAGCCTGGTGATTCTTGATGAAATCGCCGAAGGCACCACCACCCATGAAAAGATGAATCTGTCGGTGGAGATCATGAACGGATTTTATACCATCGGCAACAACACCCTTCTGGTCACCCATAGCCATGAATTAGTTGAACAATTTCTAAAACAGGACAAGGGCCAGTACCTCCAGGTGGAATTCATCGATGACACCCCGACCCATCGACTGGCCAAGGGAATCTCCACGGAGAGTCACGCCCTGCGAGTGGCAAAAAAGATCGGTTTTTCCCCCGAAGAGATCAGAAATCATCTCCGGACAAAAGGGTATCTCCCCAACCAGGGGTGAGATTAGTCATGGATCGTATCAAGGTATAATTCACTGCAAAAAAGTGAATCGTCAAAACACATGAGCCTTTCAATACCCTCCGATCGTCAACTCAGTCCTTTGAGTGCCTGAGGGTAATTCTCGTGTTGTTGTATGAATTTGAATCTGAGGATAGCTTTTGGGAAATCCTAAAGAGACCCTGTTGAATTTCCAGGCGTGGTATGGTAAAGAACCTTTCCGTAACCGCCGTCCTGATGCGGATGGACTTCTGATCAAAACCAACCAGTCCCGGAGCAATGCAGCATTATCAGACAAAAGAGCCCGGTCGGGCCATACCATCCCAATATTCCTACGACAAAATCCAGGATCAACTCCGCCATGCCCTTGACCTCCTTAGTAAAGGGAAAACCGGGGAGGCCCTCCGGTTGTACCGGAAAATCCTCAATTCAGATCCTGACAACTTACATGCTCTCTTTAATGCCGGAATCATCCACCACAGCGGGGAAGACCTCTCCCAGGCGGTCGCCTGCTACCGCAAGGTACTGGACCAGGAACCAACAAATTTCCAGGCCCTTCACCATATGGCCAACGCCCTTAAAGACCTTGGCCACACCAACGAGGCCATCATGACCTATACCGCGGCACTGGAACTGGATAACGCCCATGCCGACACCCACTACAACCTGGCGATCACCCTCCACCAGGAAGGCCGCTTTGAGGAGGCGGCGGAACGCTATCAAAAGGCCATCGATTCAGACCAAAGCCATTTCCCGGCCCACTACAACAAGGGGGTCCTCTTCTATGAAATGGAGTGTTTTGTCGAGGCTGCTCAATGCTACAGAAATGGCCTGACAATCCAGCCGGATGAGCCCGACTGCCTCTATAATCTTGGACTTACTTTGACCAAACTTGGACACTTGGCCGAAGCCGTGAACTGCCATGAACTTTGCATTCGCCTGAACCCAGACGACCCGGAACTCCACAACACCCTGGGCTCACTCTACAAACAACAGACCCGCCTGGAGGAGGCGGAAGCCTGTTACAGGAAGGCCATCTCCCTTCGACCTGACTACGGGATTGCCCATACCAATCTCGCCATCGTCCTCCACACCCTCGACCGCACCGAAGAGGCCATTCTCTCCTACCAGAACGCCATTGACCACGGACATGACCAGGAGTCGGCAAAGTATATGCTTTCAGCCCTCAAAGGGGAGTCCCGGACTTCGGCGCCTCAATTGTATATCACCAAACTCTTTGACAATTATGCGGAGAATTTCGAACAAACCTTGACGGAGAAACTCGGTTACGAGGTTCCCCGGTTACTGAAGGAGTTATTTGATGATCTGGTTCCCCCGGAAGTAAAACTTGGGCATGGAATCGACCTGGGGTGTGGCACGGGGCTGGCCGGTCTACACTTCAAAGAGCGGGTCTCCCGGTTTACCGGAGTTGACCTCTCCGGCGGCATGATCAAAAAAGCCGAAGAAAAAAAGATCTACGATTCGCTGCACCGGGCCGACATCACCGAACATCTCAATAGCAGCCCTGAATGTTTCGACCTATTTATCGCAACCGATGTCTTCATCTATCTGGGTGAAATCAGACCTCTGTTCACGGCCATTGCCAAGCGAGCGAGCGATCATGCCCTCATGCTTTTTTCGGTGGAACTTGGGGAGGGGAATGCGGACTATACCCTTCAGAAGTCAGGTCGATACTGCTATTCGCCCGACTATCTGCAGCGGTTAGCCAGGGATACCGGGTTCAAAGTTCTGGCCCTTCGGGAAGCCCGGCTCCGCAAGGAAAAAGGGGAATGGCTCCGGGGATTGCTCATTGCCATGGGAAAAACCCCGGGGCCGACCGGAAGTGACCAACTGTAGCGCCAACCAAATTGCCGTATAGCGCCTTCAGTAACATAATAGTTATACGTATTTTTATAATATTATCTAGTTTCCATCCAGAAACGAGGATTTTGGGTCGAGAGCAAGACGCGAGGGCGACGAGAAAGCGGAGCATACTTGAGTACGTGAGCATTTCTCGGCAACTGAGCAACGCAGCTACCGGACCAAAAGACCGTTTTTGGATGGGAACTATCTAGTTCATCATCCGTAAAGTCGCAGACTTTACGGATGATGAAACGTGTTGTTTTCAATTCAGAAACGAGGATTTTTCGAGAAGGTCCAGGAAAACAAACAGTTGAGCGGAGGCGTACATGGGTACGCCGCACAAGCAACTGTGCGGTTTGACGCAGAGATTCTCGAAAAAGACCGTTTCTGGATGAAAACTATCTAAAATTTCCGAATTCATTTATATCTAAGCTGAAAGTCTTGCCATCCGTCAGCACAAGTTTTTTGTTTTGATTTAATACATATTGCAAATCATCTATAATTACATAATTTGGTAATATATTAGCTATATATCCACTTTCAGCCAAATCAATTATTGTCGTTCTTTTTTCTGATTTTTTAGTGAATTTATTAGTTGTTGAATCAAAGATTGAAACAAAACCATCAATTCTCGCTATTGATCCATTTGATTCTACGATTTCTCCCATAAAATGCCGGCGAACTTCATTCTCAAGAAGTCGACGATATACAACATGAACCTTCTCTCCTTTCTCAATTATCACGACAACTCCCTATTTTATTGATTATATTTTACGTTCAGGGGGAGTCAGCCGCCCCCGATACAACTACAAATCCCCCTTTATCGTCAGCTCCGACCAGACAAGAGGTCTAACGCTTACAGAAAGCCTTGGCTTCAGGCGCTGGAAGGCTGAGGCATTCAGCGACCAGGGCAAATTCGTCCTTGGACAGTTCCGCCCCATTGGCCTCCATTAAATCCAGAGTGGCCTTCCAGAACTTAAGCGACTTCCCCAAGAGTGGACAAAACTTTTCTTCCCCATGACAGTTGAGACAGGTATCCCCTAGAATCTCGGTACATCGACTTTCTGCGGCTACAGCGCCTGCCTGCCAGAAGAAAACTCCCGCCACCAATATCATCAGAAATAGCATCCGAATCTTCATTTTGCTCTCCCCATCTTTATTTTTATATCGGACATGATCATCCCATCAACCACAACAATTGACCAGACGGAGCAAGAGCTCCGGCCGGGTAGCCAGCCGCCTCCGGGGAACCGATAAGGACCTCATCGACAATTCGCCGCTTCACCTCCCCTTGAATCAACACCATGACCATGCGGGCCTGATTGATCAGCGGCAAGGTAAGGGTTAACCTGGACACTGCGGGCTTCATCCTGTGCGGCAGAGAAGGAACAACCCACTTCTTCTTCTCGGTTAAGGCCTCGCAATTCGGGAATAACGAGGCCACATGCCCGTCACTCCCCATCCCCAGAAGAATAAGATCAAAAACCGGGAAGCCCTCCCGGCATCGCTCCGGAGGGAAGATGCTGCGAAGCTCCTTTTCATACCGGGCAGCGCCAGCGACCGGGTCCGGATCGGCCCCAGGCATCAAGGTTATGTTCTCCCGGGCAATACCCAAAGGCCCGAGCAGGAGACGCTTGACCATTCCGGCATTACTATCGAGATGATCCTCCGGTACCCGACGCTCATCTCCCATGAAGAATTGAACCAGGGCAGGATCCAGCGATGCGGCCCGGAACAGAGCGGCATCGGCCATCCTCCGGTATAACGGCTGCACCGTCTGCCCACCGGTCAACACCAGAGAAAACTCACCCCGTTCACGGATCGACCCAGCTCCCATCGCGAAAATCCGTTGCATCGCAATTGAGATAAATTCCTCTTCAGATCCCGTTCGTACGACCTCAATCTGTCCGCCAGACACCACTTTTGTCATTCTCCAAATCCCTTATACTATACCTTACGATCGGATCGTCCAACCTCGGGGCCTCAAGACATTATCCGGGATATCCACTCCCCTGCCGATTGGGGCCCCCACTCTCCGGCCCGGTACGTTTCAAGCCCTTGGTTCCCTAAGGTACAGGCCTCGCAAATCTCCAGGATAGGATCGAGAAATTCCCAGGCCAGTTCGACCCCGTCCTGTCTCCAGAAAAACATCTGCTCCCCTTGAATACAATCCACGAGAACCTTTTCATAGGCAACCTGCTTCGGCCCGGCAACGTCATCGGAATACTTGAAATTAAGGGTGCGGTTGCGCAGACAGATCCGTGGCCCGGGGACCTTGGTCTGAAACGAAAGTTGGATTTCCTCCTCGGGAAAAATACCAAGAGTCAGGCGGTTGGCGGAAATCCCCTCCCCCAGGACGTCCCGAAAGAGTGAATGGGGAACTCCCTTGAACTGAATCACCATCCTGGTATCCTTGCGGGGAAGGCGTTTACCGGAGGCCAGGTAAAACGGCACCCCGTTCCACCGCCAGTTATCGATAAAGACCTTCATCATGGCAAACGTTGGGGTCGTAGAATTCGGCCCAACCCCGGACTCCTGGCGATACCCCACCACGGGAGCGCCATCAATAACCCCTTTCGCGTATTGCCCCAAAACAGGCATGGAGCCAGAATCCAGGCCTGAGAAGGGCCGCAGACTTCGAAAGACCTTGGTCTTTTCGTCCCGAACCCGTTCGGCGGAATATACCGAAGGCGGTTCCATGGCGATTAAAGCCAGCAATTGCAAAAGATGATTCTGGAACATATCACGGATGACCCCGGCCTCTTCATAGTACCCGGCCCGGCTCTCCACCCCCACACTCTCAGCCGCCACAATCCCGACATAATCAATATAATTACGGTTCCAAAGCGGCTCAAACAGGGCATTGGCAAACCGGAGCAGGATTACATTCTGGACCGTTTCCTTGGCCAAATAATGATCGATCCGGAAAATCTGTTGTTCAGTGAAACTCTGGTGAAGAACCATATCAAGCTGCCTGGCGGAGGCCAGATCCCGACCAAAGGGTTTCTCAACCACAATCCGCGACCAACCACTGCCGGCTTCTTCAGCAAGCCCAGCTCCGCCCAGTCGCGTGGCGATCATCGGATAAAGGGAAGGCGGCACCGCCAGATCGAATATACGATTACCTGCGGTCCCCGCCGATTCGTCAAACTCCTTCAGACGGGTCACGAGTTTCTGATAATCATCGGGATCATCATAACGAACCGCCTGATAATGAACCTTTTGGAGAAACTCGTCCCAAAGCGCATGCTGTCGGGTCTCTTCGGGACAGTTTTTCTGCAACCGCTGCCGAAAACCCTCATCATCCAAAGGGGTCCGGCCACAGCCGACAATAACACAAGGTCGCGGGAGGGTTCGGTTGCCATGGAGATTCAGCAGCGCGGGAATCAATTTTTTCGCCGCAAGATCACCTGTGGCACCAAAAATAACAATGGTGCAGGGATCAAGGTCGGCACCATTGATGAGACAAGTGGCCCCTGATTCTGCATAATTGAAAACAGCCATGATCCTCCCCCGATATAAAAAATCAGCAGAATAATCTCTGACCCATGAAACTGGGGTTATTTTGCAAAACTCGCTTAAGCATATTGACAGAGCCCCCAGCCGGTCTTCTCGACCTTAGGCTCTGACCATCATTCTTTCATACTCCCGCTCAAGATAGCTTAAGTGGGTCGTTTCCTCTTCCACGAGCCGTAAAAAAAGATCCTTCACCTCAGGAATTTCGGTCTTAACCGAGAGCCGACTGTAGAGATCGAGGGCCTGGGTCTCAAACATCATGGCCATGTCAAAAATTTCCTGCAGGTCAATAAATTCCGGCCGAATCCTGGCCAGGAACTGGGAAACGGAACGCCCCCCTTCCATCACGGCTCCATCACCTTCATCCACCGGGGGGGCCTGATCGTTCTTATGGATACTCCGGTACTCCTCGGCCAACCAACTTTTATGTTTATCTTCAAAACCGGCCAACCGGGTCAACAGGAGTTTACAGTCGCTATTATCAACAACCTCAGCTAAGCGGAAATAAAACTGTTGGAGCCCGTCTTCCAAGGCATAGGCCAAGGCAAGGCCATCCGCAAAATCTGCCTGGGGATTCAACAATTCTATTCCCTGCAATTCGGTTCCGGTTGCAGGGCGCCCCTGCCACTGGCGAATGCCACCGGTCATATTAAAAACCTCCCGGAACCCCTGCCCGGTGAGAAATTGGGTCGCAGCCTTACTGCGAACCCCTCCTGCGCAATAAACGATTATGGGCCGATCGCGCTTGAGTTCATCCAATCGCTCAGCCAATTGCTTGACCGGGATCAACTTGCTCCCCGGGATATGGGTCTTTTCATATTCATGGGGTTGCCGAACATCAAGAAGCACATACTCGTCGGACTTATGTCCCGTTTGAAAAGCCTTGAACTCTTCAGGGCTCATACTCTTTATCGGTTTAAAAAGGGATTTCCAGTTCATCCATTACTCCTTTTCCATGTCCCGGGGACAACCATATTTTTCTCAACCCTGAAAAAATTCATCTTTCCATCCTACCACAAATCAAATCGGCGACGTCTATTTATCAGGGAGGATACACTCAACGGCCAGGGGGCAATCTTTACAGTGTTTTCCTTTGCGGATATATTTCTCACAACACTTATCTTTAAGCTTCTTTCCCTTCTCATCCACATATTTTCCTTTTTTATCTTTATCTTTTGATCCCATCGAAACTTTTCCCTCCTCTATTTCATAACGCGCCAGGCTATCTTTAACGGCGGAGCGACCAGATAACCTTCACATTTTGTCTATATCCACTCAATCAAAAGTGATAATTTCTTAATAATCGTTCTTGATTGGATGGAAAAGGATTTTTTCCTCCGAAAAATACCTTTTTTAATAATGAAAAAAAGACCTGAACCGGTTATTTTTTAAGCGATGAATGATTAGATTAAGCATACTGGAAAAGGATTTTTTGAAAATCAACCAGCAGGAGGTGAGAAAAAATTTATCTATATCCAGGGTATTTAACTCTCTCCTTTTTATGGTAGCATGAATTCATAAGCAGCTTTCCAAACGGGTTACGGCTACCCAGCCGTGATCAAGCATTAATCATTCTACGGAGGTAGTTGAATGGAACTTCAGGTTGAAGGACGTCATGTGGAAATCCGTAAATCATGGCAGACCAAAATTGAAGTTGAACGAGATCGCCTGCTCAGACATCATCCAGGACTGGTCCTCAATCTCCGAGTTGCGGTCGAAGCGACCGAGCATCATAAGGAAGGCGGATACGAGATTCGTCTAGTGGCAGCCGTACCCAGTGAAACCCTCATTGTCAAACGGAAAGGCGAGGCAGTGAAACCGCTTCTGGTAAAGGCCTTTGACAATCTCAGCCAGCAATTAAAGGAGATGCAGCGCAAAAAAAGGCAAACGGCCAAAGGTCAGGAGGACGGCGGTTCTGACAACTTAAGTGGCGTAGTTAAGACCATTTCCCCCCCGGAGGCATACGGGTTCATCGTCACCCAGGACGGGCGTGAAGTTTACTTTCACGCCAATGCATTAAAAGATAATGACATAGGCGCTTTAAACGAAGGGGACTCGGTCATCTTCGGTGAAACCGAAGGCGACAAAGGTCCTTGCGCCAATTGGGTCCGAGTTGTGAAATAGTGCTATCGTAACCGGACTTTTGAAATCTCCCAGGCTTGTTTAACTGTTTGGGTGCAGAGCACGTACACCGCAATTACTTTTAATCTGCGGTCCGCTATAGCGGCTTCTAAGTGCTTCGCACCCATCCTATTTTAAAGAACTTGTTAAAAGATTCAGGATAGCACTGAATCGGATTGGCTTAAAATCTGACGCCACCTAAAAGGAACTATTAAATCATGTGTGCTTTACAACAGGTGGACCTGGATCCTGTCTACCTGGAAGACGACGAACAGTCTCTCACTCAAAAAATCGCCCAGCGTCGCAAGGAGCTGGGCGATGATCTTTTAATCCTTGGGCACCACTACCAGCAGGAGGCTGTATTTCAGTTTGCTGATCTGGTGGGGGACTCCCTCAAGCTGGCCAGGGCTGCCTCCCAACAGGCCAGCCGGTACATTGTGTTTTGCGGGGTCCATTTTATGGCGGAAACCGCCGATATTCTGACCGCAGACCACCAGACCGTAATCCTGCCGGATCTGCGGGCTGGTTGCCCCATGGCCGATATGGCCGCAATCGACCAGGTTGAATACGCCTGGCAGGATTTCACCGAGGCCGTCCCTGGAGCCCGCCTGATCCCGATTACCTATGTCAATTCAGCCGCCCGGATCAAGGCCTTTGTCGGTCGCCGGGGAGGAGCGGTCTGCACCTCTTCCAATGCCGAACGGGTTCTGACCTGGGCGCTTGACCAAGGAGACAAGGTAATATTCTTACCCGATGAGCATCTGGGCCGAAACTCGGCCCATGCCATGGGAATGAGCGGTGACGATGTGGTTCTCTGGGATCGCGACGAGGTATTGGGTGGCAATACTCCCGAGACCCTGGCCCGGGCTCGAGTGATTCTCTGGAACGGCTACTGTACCGTCCATATGCAGTTCACCGCATCCCAGGTTGCCAGGTGGCGCGAGCAGGATCCGGCCATCCGAGTCATTGTCCATCCCGAGTGCCGCCGGGAGGTGGTGGCTGCCGCCGATCATTACGGCTCCACCGAGGCAATCATCAAGACCATTGCCGACTCACCTGCCGGAACCACCTGGGCCGTCGGCACAGAGATCAATCTGGTCAACCGGTTGGCACACATGTTTCCGGCCAAAAAAGTCCACTCGCTCTCCCCCTTCCAATGTCTCTGTTCAACCATGTACCGGATCAAACCGGGGTATCTCCTCTGGGTGCTGGACAATCTGGTCGAAGGGCGGATCGTCAACCGGATCACCGTCCCCCCTGAAGTCGCTGAGGGGGCACGTCTCTCCCTGAATCGTATGCTTGAGATCTAGGCCCGCCATGAATCGTATCTATTTTGACAATAATGCCACGACCCAGGTTGCCCCTGAGGTCCGGACGGCCATCCTCCCCACCCTGGATGAGAACTTCGGCAACCCTTCCAGTGCTCATCGGATTGGTGAAAGAGCCCGTCAGATCGTTGACCTGGCCCGGGAGCAGGTGGCCGAACTCCTCTCCACCCAACCGGCCCGGATCCTCTTCACCAGCGGTGGCAGCGAATCGAACAATATCGCCATTTTCAGTGCCGCCCGAGCCTATCCCAACCGAAAACATATCATCAGTTCAGTGGTGGAGCATCCCTCGGTCCAGGCCCCGCTGGCCTTTCTTGCCAACCAAGGCTATGAGATCGAGCTCCTGCCGGTTGACCATCAGGGCAACCTTGATCTTGATCGACTGACGACCTCAATCCGCCCCGGCGAGACCCTGATGATCTCGCTGATGGGGGCCAACAATGAAACCGGGGTCATCTGGCCCTTGGCGACCATCGGCAAAATCTGCCGTAAAAACAAAGTGCTCTTTCACAGCGACGTAGTCCAGATGGTCGGGAAGGAACCCCTTGATCCGACTCAAATCAACGCTGACTACCTGAGCATCGCCGGTCATAAACTCCATGGCCCCAAAGGGGTCGGCGCCCTTTATGCCTCACGAACCGCGCCCGTTTTCCCTCTGGTCCTCGGAGCCAGCCAGGAACACGGCAAACGGGCCGGTACCGAAAACACCCCGGGCATCGCCGGATTAGGTGCCGCCAGTGCCCTGGCCGCACAGCACCTGACCACCTACCGCCAGGAAGTTGCGCTCCTGCGCGACCGGTTGGAATCCAAAATTCTTACCGCCCTGCCGGACGCCTTAATCAATGGCCGGGATTCTGACCGCTTGGCCAACACAACCAATATCTGCTTCAAGCACTGTTCATCGGCCGGCCTCATCCAGGAGCTTGACGAAAGGGGGATCGCGGTCTCTGGCCATTCGGCCTGTCACAGCGGCGACCTTAACCCCTCACCGGTTCTCTCCGCCATGCAGGTCCCTGAAACCCATCTCCATGGCGCCCTTAGAATCAGCCTCTGCCGGGACAACACCAGGGCTGAGGTTGAACATTTCTTAGAACTTCTTCCGGAAATCGTCGCGAAATCACGACGAAATTTTGCGGCCTAAACACCATAAGGAAAACCCATGTGCGGCATTGTCGGCTATATAGGCTCCCGGAGAGTTGTACCTATTCTCCTGGAGGGATTACGAAGGTTGGAATATCGGGGATATGACTCGGCCGGGCTGGTCTATTTTGAGGAAGGCATCGGCCTCCGCAAACATCGGTGCCCGGGAAAACTCGCCAAACTGACCGTACTGATGGATGAGTTCGACTGTCACGGACGAATCGGCCTGGGCCATACCCGCTGGGCCACCCATGGCGCTCCCTCGGAAAACAACGCCCATCCCCACAGCGACTGCTCCGGGAAACTGGTGGTTGTCCATAACGGGATCATCGAAAATTATCGGACCCTGCGGGACGAATTAACCGCCGCCGGACACCACTTCACCTCCGAAACCGATACCGAGGTGTTGGCCCACCTGATCGAAGAGGCCCTCACCGATAACCTGGCCGAGGCGGTCCGCACCGCCCTCCGGCGAGTGGAAGGGGCCTATGCCATCGGGGTGCTCTGGGCCGAACAACCTGATCAGCTGATCGCTGCGCGCAATCACAGCCCACTGGTTTTGGGAGTCCAGGATGGGGGCGGCTCATTCATGGCCTCGGATATCCCGGCACTCTTGCCCTATACCAGAGAAATTATCTTTCTAGATGACGGTGAGATGGCCATTCTCAAGGAAGACAAGTATCAGGTGCTCGACCTCGATACCGGCATGGTGGTTGAAAAAACGGTGCATCACATTGACTGGAATGCGGCCATGGCTGAAAAAACCGGGTTCAAGCATTTCATGCTCAAAGAGATCTTCGAGCAACCTCAAGCCATCCTCAATACCTTCCGGGGCCGAATCAATCCCGAATCAGGCCAGGTCGACCTCCCTGAATCCGGGCTAACCACTCATTTCATTGAAGGCCTCAGCCGAATTGTCCTGGTCGCCTGCGGCACCTCATGGCACGCCGCCCTGGTTGCTCGCTACTGGCTGGAAGAATGGACCGGAATCCCGGTGGAAGTGGATATCGCTTCTGAATTCCGCTATCGCCGACTCCTCCTGGATAGCTCGGTTCTGGTCGTACCCATCTCCCAGTCCGGCGAGACCGCCGATACTTTAGCCGGCATGCGGCTGGCCGCACAAATGGGCGCCCGAATTCTTGCCATCTGCAACGTGGTGGGCAGCACCATGACCCGGGAGGCCACCGGCACCATTTACACCCATGCCGGACCGGAGATCGGGGTGGCCTCAACCAAGGCCTTCACCAGCCAGCTCACCGCCCTCTTCCTGCTGACCCTCTCCCTGGCCCAGTCCAAAGGCACCATCACCCCGGATCAAAGCCTGGAACTAACCCAGGCCCTGCTCGCCCTCCCTGCAACCATCGAAGGTGAACTGGAGCGCCTCTGTGCCGAAACCGAGACCATGGCTGAGTCCCTGATCAAGAGCCGCGACTTCCTTTACCTGGGCCGGGGCCTCAACTATCCCATCGCCCTGGAAGGGGCCTTGAAGCTTAAAGAAATTTCCTATATCCACGCTGAGGGCTATCCGGCGGGGGAATTAAAACACGGGCCCATCGCCCTGATCGATCCGGAAATGCCGGTCCTAGCCTTGATCCCCCCGGATGCGGTCCACGACAAGGTAGTCTCAAACGTCGAAGAGGTCAAAGCCCGACACGGTCGGATGATCCTGGTGGGCAGTCATCAAGATCCAAGCCTCAGACAGTTAAGTAATGAGGTAATTACCCTGCCCGAGGTTCACCCCCAGCTGAATCCGATTCTCTACACCATCCCGCTGCAGCTCCTGGCCTATCAGATCGCCAATCTTCGGGGCTGCGATGTGGATCAGCCCAGAAACTTGGCCAAAAGCGTCACCGTGGAATAAATAAGTGGCCACGGGCACCGCATTTTCGCATGATTATGACTGGCCGCATAGAAGACTATTGCGACCAGTCATAATCATGCAAATCTACGTCACCCGTGACCACTTATTACATATAACAACCTGACGGCTGTTCCTGGATTACTTGATTTCCACATGAACAAACCTCCTCGCACACGAACCGGCCCCCAATCATCAGATCCGTCTAATCGGGTCATCTTTATCCCAGGATGGGGATTTGATGGCGAGATTTGCCGGTTGATTCCCGACCGACAGTGGTTGGCTCCGGAGTCACCGGTATCACCACAACAGACACCGACAGAGATCGAGGCCCTGATTGGCACAGAGAAGCAGGGACGGGGGGTGATTCTGGTGGGTTGGTCAATGGGGGCATATCTGGCTATGGATGCAGCCCTGGCTTGGCCGGAGCACATTCAGGCCCTGTATCTCCTTTCAATCAGGAGACAATGGCCTGCCGATGAAATCGAAGAGATCAGAAACGAACTGGCCCTGGATGCACAGGTCTTTCTTCGTTCCTTTTACCGCAAATGTTTTCTGGGTGACAAAAAGGGCTATCGTCTGTTCCAGGAGTTTTTGGAAGAACACTATCTGACCGCCCCGTATTTGGCTGGACTCCAGGATGGATTAACCTATCTTGCCGGATATCCCCTGGCCCAACGGATCAACCAATTACGGGCATTCAACATTCCGACCATCATGATCCACGGAGAACGGGACCTTATTGCTCCGGTCGAAGAGAGACCCACGATACCCGGGGCGAGAGAAGTCATCCTACCCATGATCGGTCATCCGATCTTTCGCTCCACCGACTGCCGGGTTGACCTCCATCTCCGCAAGGAGGCAATCCGCCGCAAATTTTCCCGAGCCGCCGCCACCTATGAAGACCATGCCGCCATTCAAAAGGAGACCGCCCTGCAGTTGGCCGCCCTGCTCCCGGATGCTCCAGTCCGATCCATTCTCGAAACCGGCTGCGGCACCGGCAATTACACCCGACTTCTCCGGGGTCGCTATCCCGAAGCCCACCTCACCGCCCTTGATTTTGCCCAAGAAATGGTCACTCAGGCCCGAAAAAACAGTTCCCCCACCATCGACTTTCTCTGCGAAGATGCCGAGGCCTTCATCGCCCGAACCGGACCGACCTACGACCTGATCACCGCCAACGCCACCCTGCAGTGGTTTGACGACCTGCCGGGTTTCTGCTGCCGTGCCCTGACCCGTCTTAATCCCAATGGCACCCTGCTCTGCTCGATCTTCGGCCCCGGAACCATGACCGAACTGACCATGGGCTTAAAGGCCGTGCTCGGTCACAAAATCAGGCTGCCCGCCCAGGATTTTCCCTCCAGAGAATCCCTGGAAAGAATCTTTACAGCCTGCCCGGGTAAGGTTGCCATCAAGGAATGGCAGATCATCCGTGAATATCCAACGATCAAGGATCTGTTGGATCAAATTCGCAAAACCGGCACCTCGGGCCAGTCATCCGGTCGATTTCATTTCACCAGAAGCCAACTTACCGACCTCAACCACTGGTTTATTGAAAACCACGGTGGTTGCCGAATCCGCTCCCAGGTCTTTCTAATGCACGTCACCCTCACACCGGAGGCTATTCCCTGATGGTCACCCACGGACGAACGCTCTTTGTCACTGCCACCGGCACCGATGTGGGCAAAACCCTGGTCTGTGGCCTTCTGCTCCGGACTCTTCTTCAGGCCGGGGTCCGCGCCTGTTATCAGAAATGGGTTTCCACCGGTGACGCCGCCCGGGCCGCCGATCTTGATACAGTGCAGGAACTAACCGGCACTACTGATACAACCCTGCCCCTAGACCTGCAGGTCCCCTACCGTTTTGCCCTGCCCGCCTCCCCCCATCTTGCCGCCGAACAGGAAGGAATAAAAATCGATCCGACACGGTTGATTGACACCACCCGGGAACTGACCTCACGCTATGATTTCGTCATTGTGGAAGGGGCCGGAGGAGTCATGGTGCCGCTCACTCGCGACCTTCTGCTGGCCGATCTGCTGGCAGAACTCCGCCCACCAACCTTGATCGTGGCCAAGAGCGGGCTCGGCACCATCAACCACACCCTCCTGACCATCGAGGCCCTCAAAAGCAGAAACATCCCGATCCTGGGGCTAATCTTCTCCGACGGCCCGAACCCGGAGGATGAACGACTCATTCCGGATAACATGGCCACCATCACAGCACTCAGCAAGATCAAGGTCTTCGGACGATTGTCATCCAGCCCTGATCCCTCCACTCTAATCTCCACCTTCGCCCCCATCGCCCAAAACCTTCTGGACGAAATTGGATTAACCCTGATATAAATAAACACTCCTCTTTTCAAATAACCGGTTGTTGATAGTTAGTGACTCAGAAATAGATTTCTTCGCTCCAGCCATTTTCAAATGAATTTCACCAAAAACTCAACCGAGGAAAACAGATGGCTCGTTTTTTCAAAAAAAAAGATGCCTCCATTGGCTCCGCCCCCGGCTCCCTGATCTTTATCGGCACCCAGAAGGTTGACCACTCCAAAATCAGGGTCATCGATTACGATCCAAACGGCCTCCAAGAACTGGAACTGGAGAACATCAGGGACGGGGTCCCCTTCAAGGATACCCAAACGGTCACCTGGATCAATATTGATGGAGTCCATGATACGGAATTGATCAAAAATATCGGTGACAGTTTCGGCCTGCACCCTCTGGTCATGGAAGACATTGTCAATACCGGCCAGCGTCCGAAGATGGAGGAATACGACGACTATCTTTTCTTCATCATCAAAATGCTCCGCTTCGATAAAGAAAAACAGATGATTATCGGCGAACAACTCAGCATGGTCCTTGGCAAAACCTTTCTCCTAACCTTCCAGGAACAGATCGGCGACGTATTCGAACCAGTCCGGGATCGCATCCGCAAAGCAAAGGGCAGAATCAGGGGAACCGGCATCGATTATCTGGCCTATGCCCTCTTGGATACCATCATTGATAATTATATCCACATTATCGAACGGATGGGTGAGCAGATTGAATGCATCGAAGACGACATTCTCGACAATCCGACCCCGGAATTACTCCAAAAAATTAATCTGTATAAACGGGAGATGAATTACATCCGTAAGTCAATCCGCCCAGCCCGGGAATTCATTCAGCGTCTTGCCAATCTCGACACCGACCTCATTGCCGAAACGACCACTCCCTTTTTAAAAGATCTTCTCGACCTTTCCACCCAGGCCGTCGAAGTCATCGACACTTACCGGGATATGTTAACCGATCATCTTAATATCTATCACACGGGAATCACCAACAAGCTGAATGAAATCATGAAGGTCCTCACTATTTTCTCGGCGATCTTCATCCCCCTCACCTTCATTGCCGGCATATACGGCACCAATTTTGAGTACCTGCCTGAGCTTCATTACCGATACAGTTATTTTATCTTTTGGGGAATCTTACTGGTCGTGGCGGTGGTCATGGTCAATTTTTTCAGACGCCGAAATTGGTTATAAACCTTGTAAGGAGAAAACCATGCAACTACCACAATACGTGACAGCTGAAGAGGTGCAAAGAGTCTGCGGGGAGCTTGGCCTCAGCGACTGGAGCAGGAAAACCGATGACACCGTCGACGCCGATGAGGCCGGAATTATTCTGGCTGAAGTCAACGGTGAAAAAATGACCATCCCCGTAGAAACCTTCATCGCCGGCCTGGTCGTGGAACTGGAACATGGCACCCGCTTTGCCGATGCCAACGTGACCAACAACCACCCGCTCCTGACCGGCAAAATCGTACTGGCTCATTTGAAGGAAACCATGGATTATTACGAGAGGATCCTGGTGGCGGAGCTTGAAGGTGATTTATTAAAGGCAATCCTCGCTGGAAACCCTGAAAAAGTCACCGATAAATATAAGAAGCTGATTGATGCCAGGCAGGAACTTGACCGCTCGGTCACGAATTCACTCGGCAAAGGATAAGCAACCCGGAAAAACCCGGACTCCGGATATGACCCGGCAGGGAGGTGTCGATGCATAGCAAACTCATTTTTAGCCTGATTCTGGTTGGACTGACCGTTCTGTTTGTCATTCAAAATGTTGCAGTCGTTGAAATCAGTTTTCTGTTCTGGTCGGCCAGCATGTCACGCTCACTGCTGATTTTTTTCCTGCTGGCCCTGGGGATCATCATCGGCTGGTTGATGCACAGTTATTTCATGCACCGACAAAACATCTCGGCTGACGAGTAATAATGGGAATAGAAATTTTAATCCTACTGGCAGGATTCGGACTTCTCCTGGGTGGAGGTGATGCGCTGGTGCGTGGGGCTTCGGCTTTCGCCAAAAAGATGGGCATTTCTCCACTGGTCGTCGGCATGACCGTTGTAGCTTTCGGTACCAGCGCTCCGGAACTCGCCATCAATACGATGGCCGCGATCCGGAAGAGCAGCACCATCTCTTTCGGCAATATAGTTGGCTCCAATATTGCCAATATCGGCTTAATTCTCGGGATTTCCGCGTTACTAAAACCCTTGGCCATCGATAGTACCGTTATCAAACGGGAAATACCCATGATGCTCCTTGCCTCTCTGGCGGCAATCATCATGGGGTTTGACAGTATTTTCCGACAAGCCCCAAATACCTACGACCTTTCAGACGGTTTGATTTTTCTGCTCTTTTTCTGTGTGTTCCTATACTACACGGCGAGCGATATATTCAAACCCAGACAGAGCGACCAATTGGTTACAGAGGTGCAGGAAGCAACAGCAGCAACACCCTTCCGCGACAAAACCGCCTGGCAGATCATCCTGATCATCGGGGGACTTTCCGCCCTTATCGGCGGGGGAAACCTTACCGTTGATGCCGCAGTCGAAATTGCTACACTGATAGGAATCCCGGAAGCGGTAATCGGCCTCACAATAATTGCCGTCGGAACAAGTCTGCCCGAGCTGGTCACCTCACTGGTAGCCACCTGGCGGGGTCAGACCTCCCTGGCCATCGGCAATGTCGTGGGCTCAAATATCTTCAATATCCTCTTTATTCTGGGGACCTGCTCAATCATAACACCGGTCATAATCCCACAGGGAGGTCTTACCGACCTGCTGGTCATGGGAATCTTTGCCCTGATTCTCCTCCCCTTTTCGATAACGGATAAAGGCAGAATCATGCGCTGGGAGGGACTTTTCTTAGTCCTCAGCTATCTGGGGTATACCGCCTGGCTTATTATCGGCAGATAATACTCTTAACAGATCAACGTGTTCAAATATAATCAAAGCAAGGAGAACAGATGAAAATAACCATCCTTGGGGCAGCAAAAACCGTAACCGGCTCCCAGCACCTGATCGAGGTCAATGGTTATCGCCTGCTCCTTGATTGCGGGCTTTTCCAGGGCAAACGCAAAGAGGCCTTTGAATTAAACCGCCAGGGACCATGTGACGGTTCAAGCCTCGCTGCCATCATCCTTTCCCACGCCCACATAGATCATTCCGGCAATGTACCCTGTCGGGTTAAAAACGGCTTTCAGGGTGACATCATCTGCACCTCAGCCACCCGGGACCTGTGCGCCGTGATGTTGATGGACAGCGCCTCTCTGCAGGAACGGGATGTTGAGTATGTCAACCGCAAACGGGCCCGGGAAGGGAAAAAGCTCTTTGAACCGTTATACTCCAAGGATGATGTGGTCAAGGCCATGAACCACTTTATCGGTATGGGCTACAACCATAAGCGCCAGATCTTTCCGGGGATTGAATTAACTCTGGTCGATGCCGGTCATATGCTCGGCAGCGCCCATATCGTCCTGGACATCCAGGACAATGAGACCGGCAAACCGGTACGGCTCGTGTTCAGTGGAGATATTGGAAGGCCCGGCATCCCGATCATCCGGGATCCCCAACCGATCATCGAAGGCGCCGATGTCCTGATTATGGAAAGCACCTACGGCAACCGGTCCCATCCACCCTACCCCGAATCCGAAAAGGAATTAAAAAGGATCGTTGAGGAAACCACCAGGAGAGGCGGTTCACTTCTGATCCCCGCCTTTGCAGTCGGCCGGACCCAGCAACTGGTCTACTCCCTGCATAAGCTCTTCACAGCCGGCGAACTCCCGAAGATACCGATCTATGTGGACAGTCCGCTGGCAACCCGAGCCACCGATGTTTTCAGACTGCACCCGGAGGCCTATGACGCAGAGATCCGGGCCTTCATGCTCCAGGACCGGGACAACAACCCCTTTGGCTTTGAATCAATCCGCTACACCGGCTCCATTGCAGAGTCAAAGGAGCTCAGTGCTTCCGATAAACCGGCGATTATTATCAGCGCCAGCGGCATGATGGAGGGTGGCCGCATTCTCCACCACCTGAAAAGCCGGATCGCTGATCCGAGAAGCACCATTCTGATCAGTGGCTGGCAGGCCCCCTACACCCTGGGGAGAAGAATTATCGACGGCGAAAAAATAGTCCGGATTTTTGGAGAGGAGCATGAGGTCAAGGCAAGGGTTGAGGTTCTCACCGGATTCAGCGGTCATGCCGACCGGGAGGGTCTGCTGGCCTGGGCCGGGGCCATGACAAAAAAACCACGACTAACCCTGGTCGTCCATGGCGAGGAATCATCCGCCAACGCCTTAGCCGAAACCCTGCGTTCGGAGCTCGGCTTTCCGGTGGTCCATATCCCTGACCCCTCACAAAGTTTTACCGTTTAAGGGAGAAAATCATACACTTTGCCCGACGGTCGACTCACTCAACAGACAGAAATTATGGCAATTTCACCCGCTCCAAATTTTTCCGGTAATCATCAAAGAGTTCTTCGAACATCTTAACCCAGTGCCCCGAGGTCATCAGCATGAACTTATGGAGGGCCTCGCCCGAAACCTCGTAACGCCCCTTGGCGCCGTCGGCTCCGGTTACATTCAGTACGGTCTTGATGGAACCAGCCATCTTGGGGGTATCGCCGGCCCAACCTCCCCCCTTGACGACGATAAAACCCCAGAGCTGATCAATGACAACATCCATAATCAGGATATTGTCACCGGCCTGCCCCGGTTCGCCAATCACCCGATACCCCTGAGCAGAAAGGCAGGCCGTCAGCAGCTCCCGCACCACCTGTTCCACCGGCTGTTTCGGATCGAGAAAGATATTATTTCGCGCCTTGCCGTACCCGTCACGGACCCTGGCAATATAAAAACGTCGCTCTTCCGGGGTGGTGGAAGCAACCCCACCCTCGGCGATGGAAGGCGTGCTGGCCTCGTTCGGGCGATCCTCAAAGGTTCGATTATCAGTAATCATCCGAAGATATACCAGCTGCTGCCGGTTGCTCCCTTGGGAGAGCTTGGGAATATTCAATCTGATCTCAGTGCGTCCCGCCTCGGCCTGAGCAACCCCAAAAACCATCAATAATAACACTAAAAATATCCGGCGCATGTCAGCCTCCATAAAACATATTATACCGCTCAAGCCTGATAATCATCTAAAAGGCACCTCCCTCAGTAAGTCAGAGATAGACATCTGATAAACTGAGAGGAAAGAGACCAATCTTTCAAAAAGGAGGTGTCTAATGGGACTATACGCTGGAGTAGACTTACATTCAAACAACATTTTGCTGGGAATCGGAGATGAAAATGAGGCTCCTCAGCAGAATCTGTGGGTGGATTTTGGTTCCGGTAAATTGCCAAGTGCATGATACAAGGCGATTTTCAGCACATCAAATGACCTAAAACCATAGGATCTTTTTGTGACCACTTTT
>JAHJAA010000006.1 GCA_018814305.1 Pseudomonadota bacterium | reverse complement strand
GGGATCAAAAGCCTAAAAACTAATCTGATAAGTTTAGACAACGATCACCAATAACAAGAGGCTACAGAAAAATGCATTGAATAGCATTAACGGAAAAGCGAAAATTGGTTAGAACTAGATACTTTTCAACACCCTTCTAAAGGGTGTCCTCGGTCACTTAATTATATTCCTCTCTTCAATTACACTTGTTCCCAACCTTTGGTTCGATCGTGCAAAACGAATAAAATCAAGAAAATTTTTGGCGAATCGTCGCCAACTATCTGGCGAACGCCAGAGCATGGCCCCATATCCCAAAAGAACCTTAGGCCGCATGTAATGAGTCTTATAAAAGCGGATAAAGAGTCTTTCGAGTTGCTCCAGTTCCATCCCCTTGGGAATGAACTGAAAGCTCATGCAATCCATCTTTTCCCAGTCCTCCTCGAATGCACCAAGTTCATGAATCTTTTCATAGATCGGTGAGCCTGGGAAGGGGGTAAATTTGGCGAGATTAAAATCATCAACCGGCAAGGAGAAAACATACTCCATACTGCGCTGAATGCTCTGTTCCGATTCGCCGGGCAACCCCATCATCAACAACCCCTTGGTCCGAATCCCCGCCTTATGAATCAATCGGATCTTTTCGGCCAGCATACCAAGATCGGCGTTCTGACGGTGTTGGGCCAGGAGGTTTTCATCACCGGTCTCAATGCCCAGACTGATCATCCAACACCCGGCCTTTTTCATGGTTTTCAGTAAATCAAAATCGATATGCTCAGCCCGTACCGCACAGTTAAAGGTCATACCCAGCGGTCGATCAATCATCATCCGGGTAAAATCTTCAACCCGTTGGCGATTGAAGGTAAACTGATCATCATAAAAATTTATATGTCGAATCTTAAAACGGTCCCGGAGATAGGAGAGATGGCCGTAGAGGTACTCTGCCGAGTTATAACGGAAACTACGACGGAACACTGAGCGATCACAGTAACTGCAGGCGTAGGGACACCCGCGGCTTGAGATACAACTGGAATTTGGGGCCTTCGGATAGTTAAAGATCGGCAGCATATAGGAATCGGGGTATCCAGCCAGCTTTTCGTATGCGGGATATGGGAGGGTATCAAGATCAAGAAATGTTTTCCGAAAGCCGGTAAAAACCGGGGTGTTGGTCCGATCGCGATAGATGAGGCCTGGGATCCCTTCCGGTTCAGAGGTCTCGGCTATGACCAACTCCGTTAAGACCTGCTCCCCTTCACCAACCACAATAAAATCAACTTCCGGAAATGAATCCAGAAGACCTTCCCGGAGGGCTGAGACGTGGACTCCCCCGAAAACGGTTTTGAGTCCCGGAAGAGCAGCCTTGGCTTGTCTGGCTATGCGCACTCCGTCCAAGAAGCTGGAAGTGGTGCAACTGAACCCGATCATGGCCGGTTTCCAACGCAACAAAAGATCCCTGATCAGGGTATCGGATTGGGGGTGGGCATAGCAATCAACCAGGTCAACTTTAATTCCGTTTTTCTCTAGATATGCGGCGATACTGGCCAGGCCGAGGGGGGGCATGATATTGGCCAACCGGGAAATATCATGCCCGGCGGCTTCCTTCCGATAGCCCAGGGGATGAATAAGGAGGATACGACGTGGGTCGAGTCTGGTCATCATTACGCCTCATCAAAATTTTCGAATAGCACCGCAGCATTGATTCCTCCAAACCCCGAGTTACAGCTGAGGACGGATGGTGCGGTTAACTCTTGAGCGACGGTTCCTGAAATCCGTAGCTGCTGTTCTGGGAGAGATGCCCGATACCCCACCGTGGGTGGGACCACGCCATGGGCCAGGGACCGTATCGAAATGGCCGCCTCAATCACCCCGGCCCCACCCAGACAGTGACCAATGGCCCCCTTAATGGAATGAATGGGAGTATCGTGCCATCCCAGGGTATTAAAGGCGGTCATTTCCATGGCATCATTAAAAGGAGTGCCAGTACCATGGGCATTAACCCCGCCCACCTTCCGCTGACCATTTTCCGTGGTCTTTCGTAAAGTCCGCAGCAAACCGGAGGCCTCCCGGCTTGGAGCCGTGATATGGCCGGCATCGCCGGATACCCCCCAGGATGGAATTGAGGCCAGAACCGGCCACCCCAAGTGATCCGCTTCCCCACGGATGGTTACCACCAGCCATCCCAGCCCTTCACCCAGGGCCAGTCCGTTTCTCTGCCGGTCAAAGGGCCGACAACAATCCGGAGTAAGGGCCCGCAATGAGGCAAAACCGCTTTCCACAAACCGGCTCAGGATGTCGATCCCTGTCACCAGAAATACCGTGGGTTGTCCCGATTGGTTTAGACATTGAGCCGCCTGGATCAAGGCAATAGTGCCTGAAGCGCAGGCAGCGGAGACCGTGGCAATGGGACCCTGACCTGAGATCATCGAAGCCACCATCGTACCAATGGCAGCCGGTTGGCCAGACCATGGCCCTTCGGGAGACTCCATCACCTCATCCGCCGCCCCCTTGGTGGTGGCGACCACAATACCGGTCCCAGGAGGAAGTGACGGCAAGCCGAAAAGTCCACGTTCAATGAGTTCCGTTACCCTGGAAACACCTCCCGGCCCGGCGGCCAGGTCGTTAATCGCACCCACCGGCCAGCGGGCCAGATCGCCTGAAAAAAAATTCCCGCCCAGACCGCTTTCTCCGGCCATTAATCGGGACCAGGTTTGGTCAAGATCGCCCAACGCAGTCATAACTCCACAATGGGTTACGACAATCTGATTCATCGCAGATCTCCGTTTCGCCATTGATCTCGGAAGGCCTGGACCCAATCAGGTGGAATCAGAATCGTCCTCCCCTCAAGGTCGGTCATGAGTTGCACCGTATATCCTTTAACGGCAAGCTTCCCTTGCCCTCCGGTAATCCGGTAGGTAAAATTTAAACGCAGAGAATCCGCCCAATGAAGAGTGGTCTCAATGTGCATTTCCTCGTCAAACACCAGGGGGGAATGATAGTCCAGATGGAGTTGAACGATGGGTGCGGCGACCATCTCCCTGCGGAGCCGATCATAGCTCACCGTCGGGAACCGATCGCCGAAGGCAACTCTACCATCATCAAGGTAACTGACATAATGCCCATGCCAGACGATCCGCAGCATATCCACTTCCTCAAAGCGGACCCTACGCACAGCAGTAACAGTGAGCGGTTCCGGATCATCGGAGCCGCGTTGAAAGTATTCACGTAAAAAGCCCATGCTCATTCCTCAACAAAGATCAAAGTCCCTCGGGCCAAAGGCTTTCCATCTCTGAAAAACTTAAACCCGGTGGACCACCGATGTTCATCCCGTTCCATCTGAACTTGGAGATGTACCGTTTCCAAAGGCAGGATCATCCCGCTAAACTTCAATTTTCCGGTCTCAATCGGAGTCAATCGACGCTCGGCTATTGCCATGGCCAAAACCCGGACGGTAGCCATCTGCAGGACGGCCGGCAAAACGGGTTGTCCAGGGAAATGTCCGGCGAAACCTGGAAAGTCAGGCTGAAACACCAGCTCTCCACTCCCGGCCAAACGGGGCTTCTCCACCTTTTGCACCACAAAAGAATCCTGCAGCAGGGTCAAGATGTCCAACTCCATTTTTGACTACCTCACAATCTGGTCAAGTTAAGATCAGGAACGGGCCATAACAAATCAAGAGTGGCCTTAACCGGCTCACCCGCTCCGTCAGGATTCTTAAAAACATATACCGCGGTCCAGAGACGAAACGGACCGATTTTTTTGGTCTTGGTAAGCAATCCAGCTTCGCTGCTAGCGAGGCAAAAATGGGTCAAGTGGAAACCAACTACGGGGCTTCTCCACTCCATGAAAAGTTTAAATAAACCCTGACCAAGATAGCTGGGGAGGCCCTGTTGCCGGACTGCGGGCAAAGCGAAGAGAGTCTCAACGATGCCATCCAGGTAAATCCGTTCCTCAATGAGTTTGATCCCTGTTCCATCAAGCAGGATAGCTGTCATCCATTCGGCCTCCGAAGCCAAGGCCAGAAGTCCCGTGTAGCGAATCCGGTCACCGGTGCCGATGGTCAGTTTCCAGAGAGAAGTTTCACCGGGTGTCCCCAGTTGAAGCTCCCTGCCATTCATCGGATTAACCGATGCGCATCCCAAGAGAAGCAGAACGGTAAAGAGATACAATAAGAAACTTTTCACAACTCTTGTTCCCAGGGCAATAATGCCGGAGTAACCAGAAGCGCGGTCGGCCAGGCCGCCCCTATTCCAACCAGAACGGTGACCCCAAGGGCATGGAGGGCTGGATGACCAGCAAAGGCCAAGACACCGAAACCGGAGAGAGTAGTGACGGCGCAAACCGATACCGCCGGAAAAGTTGCGGCGGTGTGGTCTGAACGGCAGGCCTGGACTACAAAAATCCCGTAATCGACACTTAGCCCGATAACCATGATCCCCATCAGGACATGCATCATATTCAGTAAACCGTCCGTGAGCGAAATGAAGACAACCATGGCCGAAAGGGCTGCTACCACCGGCGCGAGAGCAGCCGCCATCAGGCGTAACCGGCGGAAATAAACCCAGCAGAGCAGAATAATCACCAGGGCGGCAAGACTTGAAAGGCGAATGAGATCATAATGGAGCAATTTTTCAACCTGCTGCCGCCATAACCCCCCGGAAAGGATAGAGACCTCAGGCAGGGAGCGGGCCACCCCTGCCAGGGCCAGGCGATTCCCTGTGGTCTCCGGCACGATTGTCGCCACCAGGACCTCGTCCTCCCCGGCCCCTTCTGAAGTGCCCACCTCCCGATACAGCGACATCAATAAGGGTCGCAGAGGACTCTCCAGAAGCAGTCCCGGATCCATAAGGGTCGCTTCCCGGTGGAACCAGTCAAGAAATGGAGCAAAGGCATCGGCGGTAAAACCGGCATCAACTGCCGCCACTGGCAACTCTAGCTCAAGTTGAGGTAGATTCTCTTGCTGCATCAACCGCCAGGAGGCCAAATTTTCGTTTTGCCGGGCTGGTCCAGGCAAAAGTGGAGCCAACGACTGAAAGCCCTCTCCACCCTCCTCACGTAAGGTAAAGTAGACCTGATCATTGACATTCAACGCCTCTGCCGAACTGCTACCACGGGCCACAACAAAGGCTGAGTCCACCCCACTGCCCCATATCCTGAGGAAAGCCTCTTCATTCTGACTGATCGAGTCATCCGGCATATCCAGGCTTTTGAGGTCGCCACTATAACGAAGCGACCCCCACCCAGCGAGTCCCGCCAGCAGCAAGACCAGCCAACACCCGATCCGAATCAGGTTCCATCTGTGGGTTTTCTGGACAAAGCAGAGCAACCGATTATCAATCAGAGCAGGTGATTGTTTACAGCCACGGCCGACCATCGGCACCAGCCACCAGGATAATACAAGAGCCCAACCGATCCCCCCCAGGGCCAGTAGAGCCATCTGCCGATGGGCGGGGATCTGGGAAAACAGCAACACGACAAATACGCCAATGGTTGTGCCCGCCGCCATGAGTACCGACGTTTTAAGCGATGGACCGAACCCCTGCCCCCGGTGGAATCCGTAATAGATATGCACGGCAAAATCAACCGCAATCCCAAGAAGAACAATACCAAAACCAAGGGCCATAGCACTGATGGAGGGGGAAAAAAGTCCGACTAAAGCAATAGCTGGCGGAATGGCCAGAAAAGGCACCGCAACAACCACCAGGGCCCGCCAACTCCGAAAAACCGCCAAGAGAAAGACGGCCAGTATCCCCATGGCAATGGGAAGCAATTTCGCCAGATCGTGGCGGATGGCCTCGGCATTGGCAATGGTATGGGCAAAAGGACCCACAACCCGAATCCGGATGCCTGTAGGAGCCCCGGCAACCGCACGATCAATACTCTGCTTGACCTTAACTGCGTTGACAGTGTCGGTCATAGTTTCCAGACCTTCAAGCCAGAGCAGACCATGTTTCAGATCCTTGCTCAAAAAGAATCCATTCCACAGGGAGATCTGCATCCCGCCACGGAGCCCCTTCATTTTTTCGAGGACGATAGAGGTAAAATCCAAGGGATCCCGGCGAATCATCCCGATCAAAGGAAGACCGGCAACGGAGTTAAGTTTAAGAAAATCGTCAACAAGAAATTCCCGGAGCCGTTCCGGTGCCAACCGTTCCCGGATGGCCTCACGATCTTTACCATCAACTAGAACAGGTAAATACTCATGGAAGGTTCCGGCCAGTCTAAACTCGTACCCTTCGGGCAAACGATAAAAAACTTCCCGAAACAGGGGATCGGCGCTGAGGATCGAACCGACCCTGGCGATTTCCGCAACCAATTGGTTGGGATCAGCAGTGACCTCTTGGTTCGGGCCGGTGAAGTCAAACGAAAGAAAAATCCGGTTGACCATGCCCAATCGAGAGAGATCCACCAACTGCCGACGAACTTCCGGACCGGGCAACAGATCAAGGGCATCTTCATCGAGCTTGACCGACAGAGCAGAGTACACTCCCAGCAACGTTACTCCAAGGATGATGAAGAGCCGCCATCCGGACAGGCCGAAATCCTTACCTTGTTCACTTGACAGCTTCACAATCAAGGACCGGTTGAGCACGTATTGAAAAGTGTAGCGGAAGGGGTGATTTCCCGGTATTCGGCAAAAACGATCAGGGTATGATCTCCACCAGGTTCATTGATGGACACCGATAACGGTTGCAAGGTTTCCGGTTCAAAGATAACTTCGATCCGACTGATCACATTTTCCGCCCCACCAGCCTTGGGGGTAAAACCCAGCCCGGGACCGGGGATCAAGTCAAAATCAAAGTTCTCCCGAACGTCTCGATAGGTCCCGCTGGTCCAGGCTAGAAGTTGTCGAGCAACCATCCGCATAACCGGATCTGCGTCAAGATTAAACACCCTGGGAGGCGCATCACCATCACACTTCATGCCCTGCCTGCCATCCAGCAACAGTACCGACGGCACAGGCTCCAGGAATTCCCAGCGCAACCGATCAGGCCGAGCCATGGTCAGTTGCCCGCTGAACTTGACCGGTTGGGGAAAAATTGACAGATACCGGGTCTGCACAAAACGGGAGGAAAATGAGGAGATCCCTGCTGACCTCTCCTGGACGGCATCGAGCAACTGCTCCACCGAAGAAAAATCAGCTCCTTGGGTGTGAACCGGTCCAATAACCCCCCAGATCAAGCCAATAAGCGGCAGGCACCTCAGAAATACCCACCTCATGATGGCTCCTCCCAGGCCTTAATATCACCGGAAGCCAGGACAAACCCTTGATCATTCAAGACAATTCCATGCATCACTGATACCGGCCCGAATTCGTAAACTTTAGTAATCTCAACCCGAAGATGATCACCAGGACTGGCGGTTCCTGGCCAGGTAAACCCATCAATACCAACCAGGAAACCCTTGCCGCCGGAAGCACCTTCAACCAGCGAGTCATATCCGTTCACTGCGGCCATAGCCTGGGCAACTAATTCGACAAAGTACTCGGGCAAAACCTGCCCATTCGGATCGATAAAGATTCCGTCAAGGGGAACATCCGCCTCGGCCAGGGCTTCATCAGGTTCCCGCGCCCGTCTGAGCAGTTGACCCACCAGAAGCATGGGCGGACGTTGGGGAACCAGTTGCTCAGCCGGGAGAGGCAATTCGGGAAAGACCATATCAATCATCACTCAAGACCCTACCCTTTCAGATGTACAACCCGCCATTAACCCCAATCACCTGCCCCGTAATATAACCGGCGCCAGGACCCATAAGAAAATCAACCACAGCAGCCACCTCGTCAGGCACGCCCACCCTGCCAAGGGGGACCGCCTCGAGCATTTTGGCCAAGGGAAGCCCTTTGATCATCTCCGTATCAATAAGGCCCGGCGAAACCACGTTAACCAGAATATTGCGTTTGGCCACTTCGCGGGCCAAGGCCTTGGCTGCTCCAATCATCCCAGCCTTGGCGGCCGAATAATTGAACTGCCCGGCCTGCCCGGTTTCACCGGAGGTCGAGGCAATAGCCACAATCCGCCCCCGCCTGGCCGAAAGCATCATCTTGGTCAAGAGTCGGGTCAGGAGAAAGAATCCGGTCAGATGGACGTCGATCACCCGGTCCCAATGCTCCCGTGGCATCATGGCCACCAAGCCGTCACGGGTCAAACCAGCATTGTGAACAAGCCCCCACGGCGTCTCGTTTTCCAGAAGCGGCGAAAGGGTTTCGGTGAGTGCCGTCTCGTCTGAGACATCAAAGGGGAGCAGAAGACAGCGTCGCCCCATGGCGACGATCCCGCTCCGAATCTGCTCTGCAGCCTCATTGTCGGAGCGATAATTCAACCAGATATCATAGCCGCTCCGGGCCAACTGAAGTGCAATGGCAGCACCGATCCCCTTGCTGGCACCGGTCACCAGCACGGTTTTTACTTCATTTTCTTTCACCAATTCACCTCAGTAAGCAACCAGGGCCTTTTGGGCATATCCTTTGAGTTTCCGATCATAGGCCGACTTGGCCACCAGTTCAATGGTCGGTTTATATTTCGGCAATTTTGGGGCACCCAAGGCCTTGACCAGCCAAGACATGGCGTCAATAAGATGCCGATCCCTGATTTTCGTAGTATAATTGGCGAGTAATTCCTCCTCCACCACATCCAGGACCGCCGGATCAACAATTTTTTCCTTGATAATCCTTTTGGCGGCATAAGTCTTATCTCGATAATTTTTCGACTTAATCTTGGCGATGAGGGCGTTGCCGCGCTCCCCGGAGCTTCCAGCCAATTGCCCTATACCACGTGGGGGTGGTGACGACGTCCCATCACTTGCCTCACGATTCCGGTCTGAACCTGCTTCACCACCACCGAAGGGAACCTCCTCCGGGGTCAATGGCCCGGAGATGCTTTTGACCAGATTGCCCACCACAATTGCCCCAGGTTCGTTCTCAAAGACAATCTCCGCCTTGGCAATTTTATTATTCACCGAAGATATTCTGAGCTTGCCGGTCTCTATTTTTTCCACATCGAGCACTTCCCCGGTCTTGGGATGTTTGATCACCATCCCTTCCCGAAAGACCATGAATTCCATACCGGTTCGGACCCCGGCCCGCTGGCCTAGATCGATGGAGACGGTATTATCATCATGGGACACGACATATCCTTCTAGGGGAAAATTTTTGATGATTTTTTCCGACATCTGAACAATCATACTCTGGAGATCGGTAGAGTCAGTGCTCCGGACATTCTCCGCCGCAATGATCGAGGCGGTTTCCACGTCAATAATCCTTGCGTTCACCTCCAGGACCCCCTGCAGCTTCATCACCGAGCCAGAGATGATCACCTTGACCCCCAGAATCTTACCCAACTGGGTAGCGCTGTTCTCATCAAGGATTCCAATGAGACTCATCTGCTGTTCATTGAGGATCTTCTGAAGCATGGCCCGCTCCACCACATCAAAACGACCCTCCTTGACCAGGGCGGTAATAAACCACTCAGCAACGATCTGGCCCATATCTTCGGTCTCGAATCCCTCACCCTGTTGGCTGAAGTCGAGGACCGCAATCTTGGTTTTATTAAAATCTGCTTCAGCGCCGCCGGGTAAAGCCAATCCCAGGAAAGCCAATCCGACAAACAGCGCGATCACTATTTTTAACCCATTTCTCATTTTTCTCATTTCCGATTCGCCCTCCTGCCATAGTATTGGCACTGGGAATCGTTCAGGTCACTGCAACCTCAGAACGACCCTGTTCCCGGTCACTTCAATCACCGAAAGCACCTTTTCATTCACTGTACGACCATCAATCCCTCCGGCAAAACCATCAACGGCCCCACCGTACACCACGTCAAGCATGAGGGCGCCCTCCCGAAATCCCCGTTTTTCAACGGAGATCACCGGCAGTTCCCGGATAATTCGATCAACCTCCAGCTGGGTCCGGTAATCGGGAATATCCCGAATGGTCACCTGTAGAATCCTCCCATTATTGACCATATCCTGAAAAGAGGCAATAATCTGTTCGAGGAGGCCACGGTCCATGAGCTTTTCAACCGCCTTGACCGCTGCTTTTTCCCGGGCCTGGATTTCCGAGACATGGGCAGCCGCCCCGGTTACCGTTTTTCCAGCGACAACCCGGCCGGTGGAACAATCAATAACCCGGGCACTCAGTTCCGCCTGCCCGGAAACCATCCCCGATCGGGCCAAAAGAGCATTGTTAGCCAGACTGCCGGCCACCTGTCCGACGATGATATATTCGGCCCCTTGAGCAGCCCCCAGACGGATCGCTGCCGCTGGATCACCGGCAACCGCCTGATCAATCAACGGTCCGTCATTTTGGGTCAGGGCGGCAACAGCGGCGGCATCCACCACGTCAAAACCCTTCTCACGCAAGATTTCCAGAAGCCTGGTCTCCGCAGCGCGCCCCCCCTCTTCTCGAATAACCACCATCATCCTTGGTTTATCCATGGACTCGAGAAGGATTTTCATCGCGGCGAGATCACCTCGGATATTGGCAAGCGACACCCGGGCCTCGATTTGTACCTGATAGAGATCATCACCTTGTGGTTGATTCTCGCCCAGGACCCTAAAGGATTTTACCGCCCCGATGGTCCGTGTAAGAACCACGTCTTTCCGGAGAACGAAATTATTGACCTCAGTCTCGGAGATCAGCACGGTCCCGATCCCAACGGCAACGGCCTCCCGCTTCGCCTGAAGCAGAGCCTCATCTCTAGTGACTCCGAATCCTTCTGAGGTCACCGCGACCTCGGAGCCGTCATCAGCTCCGGCAAATCCCACCCCCGAAACAAACAGCAAAACCAAGAACCAGATATGGATCTTCATCTTTTCCTCCTTTAATCCTGATGGCGTCGCAAAAAGCTCAATCTACGGCGTCGTAGCACATTTTTGTTCGTTCGGCATACCATATGTATGGCCTCTCTCACAAAAACATACTACTCCTTGTATATGGAACTTTTAGCTTAGCCATCGCCTGACTTTTTGCGAGTTCATCAATCCTGAGGGGCTACTTTAAGACGGATGATCGCCGTACCGAACGGGGACGTAAGCTCCCAGGCAAGCGGTCCCGAGACAACTTGGTCGCTGGCGGCCATTACCTCAGTCATGACCAAGGCATGGGAAAGAGGATGAAGTGGGTCATGGCTTGAAGGCAACCCGCCCCAAACCTCACCCAGCCGGGTCAGACAATCGGCGGGGTCACTGGTAGCACCACAAACCGTCACCTCTTCAAGCCTCACCCCGACCTGGGTTTCTGCGGCCGCCAGCACCCAGGCCACTGCCGCCTTCCGCCAGGGGACTGCGACAACTCCATGGGCTCGGCAATAGGCATCGGCCAGAAGTTCGCTGTAGGTTTCCACTCCCAGAACCACAGCCCGAGCCACCCGCCCCGAAGCCACCGCCACCCGCCCCTCTTCCAGAGCGGCCAGAAAAGGCCAACCATAATCGGTAATGGTCAGAGCCGGACCCTGCAGGTTCAAGAGCCTGCCCACATATCCTGCCGCTGAATTAAATACCGAATGGGAAAATAGCGTGGGCGAGATATGCCCCTCGCCATCATCAATCAGGGAGGCCAATGATTCAAAGTTGGTCTCCAGCGGCCCATAGGCGGTGCCGAGAAAGATCCCGGTCCGCTCAGGTTCCAGTTGATCTAACCCGAAGAGAGCACCATGGGCGGCGGTCACCGCCATTCGGATAAAATCGTCGGCCCTGCGCAATCCCGCAGCAAGACCGGCAGGCACCGGGGCCAGATGATCGATCATGTTCACCGCTGTCACTACAACCTCGCGGTTCACGTTAACACCTCCAGAACAAGGGCCGAATTACCGCCACCGAAGGCCAGCGACTGAGAGAGCCCCCACCGTCCGGACAGGGGTCTGGTTATTCCTTGAACAAGCGGTGAGTAAGCAAAGTGAGGATCCGGGTCCCGACAACCCACAGTACCAGGAGTAACACCTTCACTCAAAGCGACGAGGGTAAGAATCGCTTCAATTCCTCCGGCTGCCCCCAGGGTATGACCGGTGAGCCCCTTGGTTGAGACCAGGATCGGACGATCTTTTCCGGGGAAGATCCTGGCCAGGGCTGTGGTCTCGGCAAGATCATTGGCCTTGGTCCCGGTACCATGGGCATTGATCAGCGCAGGTACCCCAGGTTGAGCCGCTTCGCCCAGGGCCTGCCGCAGGGCATTCTGTAATCCCCGGCCCTCCGGATGAGGCGCGGTGGGATGATAGGCATCAGCCCCACAACCGTAACCAAGAATCCGCCCCACCGGTCGGCCATGACGCTTGCGGCAATCGTCTTCCCGCTCAAGGATCAATACCCCGGCCCCCTCCCCGAGATTCAACCCTTGTCGATCCCCATTAAAAGGACGGCAAGGGCTTTCATCTGAGAGCATCAAACTGACGAAACCGTTATAGGCCACCCGGGATAATTCATCGGCCCCGCCGGCCAAGGCAAAATCGCAATGCCCTTGTCTCAACCAGTTACGGGCAATCCCAATGGCATCGGTCCCGGAGGCACAGGCATTGGTGACCACCACCGACGGTCCCTTGGTCCCGAGAATCCGATGCACTGCAGCAGCGACATTCCCCCCCAGAAAACTGCGCACCGGGGCCAAATCCGGGGCCAGCCCCTGACGCCAGGCGATATAGTATTCTTCGTCGTGAAAGGTACATCCGACGGTGGTCCCCAGTGCAATTCCCACCCGCCCGCTCCGTAACCGATCAAGGTCAATCCCGGCTTGAGTAAGCCCTTCAGCAACCGCGCTTAAGGCGAAAAGAACCGTACGACTGACTGAATTTGCTTGAAACCCCGGACACGCCGCCTCCACCAGTTGTCGACCTTGGGTCGTCAATCCGGCCGGATTAGCGGCAAACACTGGATACGGCAAAGCGGTAGTAAATAGTGATTGGGGGGGCGGCCCACAAGTCACCCTCGTCTCTTCCAGACTCCGCCGAATCGCCGGGATATCATCTCCAGGTCCGGCCAGACAGCCCATCCCGCTCACCACCACGTGCACGGTGTCAGCTTTCGCGATTCCTACGGTCATTGTTGCTTACCCGTCATCCTGCTCCCCAGCAGACCAAACTCACGGAGCCTGCCGGTCGCTGATAAATTGGGCCAAACTGTTCACGGAACGAAAGGCCTTCTGACCTTCGTCCATATCCTCAATCTGGACTCCAAAATATTTCTGGACGAGGACAACCAGTTCAACCGCATCCAGGGAATCAAGGCCCAATCCCTCCTCAAAAAGGGGGGCATCATCGTCGATTTCCGCCGGCGTCAATCCCTGGAGTTTTAGATCCTTAACAATAACTTCTTTAATTTTGTTTTTCAGTTCTTCCATGATGGTCTCTCCCTTGGCGTAAACGCTTCCCATCGGTTTATTGAAACGTTTGCGATTTTATCTACACACTTGCCAGTATCTCTCCTGATCGACGGCAACCGGCAACCAGGGAAAGCTTCCTTTAGCGATGCCAAAAATCGAAAAAATTATACCATTGTTGCGGATATTCCCCCACGTATTCTTCTAAAACCCTGGCAAAACACCGAACCCCACGGTTCATCTCCTCTCGACGTCGATCACGATCACCCCCTTCCGGACGGAAGATGGCCCGGACCTCCAAACGATACCTCCGGCGACCGGTTTTTGCAGCCAGGAGAATCGCCACTGGTGCCCCGGTGGCCGAGGCCAGGCTGTAGGCCGCAGCCGGAAAACGGACAGGATCACCAAGAAAATCGGCCTCAACCGCCGGTCCCCCAGTATAGCGGTCACCCATGATGGTGACCACTTCTCCCCGTTGCAGAGCCACCGTCGCCTCGACCAAACCTCCCATGAATCCGTCACTCTTGATGATCCGAAAAGGTACCGGTTCATTACGGAGGTCAAAATAATGCTTGGCCACGGCCTCCTCTTCGTAATGCATCAGTGAATTAATCGGAACCGACAGGTCATTGATCCGCGACAGAGCGGTCTGCCAATTGCCCACATGGGCGGTGAGCAAGACAACTCCCTTACCCTCTCCGATCAGGTCAAGCAGCTCCCGGGCTCCAATCAATTCGCCATCAAGGCCGACACCACGGCACATCCCCAACCAGCCCCGGTCCACCAGAACCCGCCCGAAGGAGAGCACTATCTTCATGGTATCAACCCAACGAGCCCAGGCGCCATGGCCAGGGAAACGGCGCCGCAGATAAGGACGGGTCTGGCGGTGAATCCCCCTTCCAAACAGAAGATATGTCCCAATCACTGGATAAAGCAACAGATAACCGCCCCGCTGGCCGAAGACCCTCAGAGCAACATAAAAAAACCAGTGCCCAAGGGCTTCCAAGCGGGCCGACAGGGTGCGGCGAGGTTTCGTCATGACACCTTCCTTAGAGGGAAGAAACCTGTTCGGGGTCACCGGCCCGGTCCGTCCGTAATGCCCGGAAACGCCGAATCACCTGATAAAAAAGCCCACTGACCAGAAGCCCTAGAAGGGGACCTGCCACCAAGGAACCAAGGAACCACTCCCAGAGCCGATAATGAATCTCAAGGACCATGGTTTCCCAGGTGATGGTAACCAAAAAGTGGCCATGGAGCATCAGGTACCCGAGCTGCATGCAGAGCACCGGCATCAACGGAGGCGCGCATAACTGACTGGCGGCAACTGCCGCCAGTTTATTGAGATGGAGACGGTGACAGACATAGAGAATCGCCACGGTATGACAGGCCAGGAGCGGCAGCGCCCCCAGAAAAAAGCCAACCCAGGCCGCCACAGCCAACTGGAGCGCAGAACTGTGCTCACGACAAAGTCGTTTCATCACGCTAACCGGATGAAACATGGACAGGGTCCTAATCTCGCGGATTTCGTCAGTCCTGGTATCAATGATCTTCCGATGGGGCCAGGGCAACAGGGCCCGGCAAACCAGCATGGTATGAAGGCAGGTCAACCGGAAATTATCCTTGAACTGATGAAAATGGGATTGTCGTTCCGAGGGGGGAGGATAATGGACCGAAATGGAAACTGCCCGGATCGGAATCCCAGCCCAGGCCGCCCTGGTGATCACCTCGACTTCAAAGTCGTACCACTGGCAACGCACCGGTAACTGCAGGACCTCTCCAACCGGATAGAGCCGAAATCCACTCTGGGTGTCCGGCAAATCCTGACCACTTTCAAGATGGACCCAGAAGTTGGAAAAAGCCCGGCCGAACAAACTGGATCGGGGCACAGTGGCCTCGGTCATCCGGCGGTTACCAATGACGATGACCGGACCGTGTCCGGCAGCCTCTTCAGCCAAGAGATACGCCTCGGCGGGATCGTGCTGGCCATCGGCATCAACCGTAATCATGGCGGTAAAGCCCCACTCATCAGCCAACCGGGCCGCGGTCATGAGGGCCCCGCCCTTCCCACCGTTACGAGCCAATCGATGAATCCGACAGGGAAGTCCGGCCAACTGATCGCTCCCCCCGTCGGTGCTTCCATCATCAACCACCAACACTTGCCAGCCTGCAGCCAGAGCCCGCTCCACCACACTATGTACGGTCGTTCCATGGTTATAAAGGGGAATTACCAGGAGGGTCGTCTTGAAATAATCAGCCATTGGGAACACAAATAAACGCCTGTAAAAATTTTTTAAAAGCTCTTGAAGTTTCAAACTACTGCTCACATACCTTGCGGAACTCAGGGCTCTTGTTCAGTAAACGCAGTTAAGGAACGTCAAAGGTCACCTTCTCCGTCGAATCAGCATATCCCAAAGCGGCCCGATGTGGCCACGCTGGTGCAGGGAGGTAATCCGATCCTGCATCCTGGACGCCGGATATATTCGGTCGAAACGCGTTGTCCAGGCGTTTCGCAGAGTCCGGTCCAGCTCTTCCTCACTGATTTTCGGTGAAAAATAAAAAAACGGGGCCAGCAGTGATTGTTCACGGGACATCACTCCGTCTTCCACAGCCCGCTCGAACATGGCGGTCCCGGGTAAAACCCGAATGCCAGAGAAAGCGAAAACCACCGAGTTGGTCAACTGCTCCACGTTGGCAAGACCCTCGGCCAGGGTGATAGCATCTTCATCGGGACCGCCAAAGATAATAAAATGGGCGCAGGGGATGTCCAATTCGCCGGCCAGATCATTAATTTCCTTCACTTCGGCGAAGGTAAATTCCTTATGTAAGCCTTTCAGGGTTGTATCCGAGGCCGCGTCGGTGCCCACTTCCATGGCGGCAAGACCGGCCCGCTTCATCAGACGAAAGGCCTCTGCCGTCAACCGCTGGGGCCGAAAAAAAGCACACCAGGGCGTGGTATTGCCGGCCCGAATCAGGGCCTCAGCCACCTCCAGGTAGTGTCCCTGCACGTCATTAAAAACCGAGTCAGTGAAAAATATATAGCGGGCACCATGCTCCCGGGTCAGACGGATGACTTCAGCCGCCACCTCAGCAGGGTCTCGAAACCGATACGTCCGACCTTCGAGGGTGGGATACGAACAGTAACTACAACGATAGGGGCAGCCCCGCTTGGTCTGGACATTGAGCATCCCACCATTGCCTAGATAATACCCAACCGTGGCGGGGTCATACACTGTGGACCTCCAGCAGTTTCCTGAAGGTGCCGACCTCAGAATTTTCTCCTGGGGCCGTCGTCCCGCAGCCAGCTCATCGGCCAACCAGGGCAAGAGGAGTTCACCTTCCCCCACCACCCCGTAATCCGCACCCAGCAGATCAAGCATGGCCTCGGGCATGATGGAAAAAGCAGGTCCTCCCAGGACCACCGGGGCCTCTTGATTGGCCTTTACAAAATCCATGATCTCACGGGCCTGATCAACAAAGGCGTCTGGAGCAGTACTGTCCACGGTATCCAGATTACGGATGGACAAACCGACCAGGTCGGGTTGAAAGTCCTTGATCCGCTTGGATAAACCGGCCAGACCGCCCTGGGCAAGAATATCATAATGGGAAACCCGATGTCCCGAGGCCTGTAGCGCTCCCATCAAATGGGCCACCCCCAGGGGATAGACCGGGTAGGGGATGATCACCCGGTTGGTGGAGATCAGCAGGCAGTTGAGCCCCATCAGACCAGACCTGAACCTTCCTGATGCCACACCCGGCGGGTGGCAGTAAGGCGGGGTGGCGAGGTGTAGGTGCCGTCTTCCATTTCCCGACGAACAACCTTTTGAAAGAGACGGGCCATCCGGAGGGACTGGGACATATCCTTATAAAAATTGTCCCAGGCATAATGGTACATCTCCTGCAATTCGTCGGGGGTCATATGTTTGGGCTGAAAAACCACCTCGGCGGTGGTGTAGCGCCGCCAGTCGCGGTGGAGGATTCGCCCATCCTTAACCATACTATCGGTGACCGGGGTATGGGGAAAAGGGGTCAGAATAGAAAATTCCGCCATGTCCACGTCGATCTCCAATAAAAAATCAACCAGTCGCTTGATGTAATCCTTGTCCTGATTGTCCGGGCCCAGAAGAACCGCCGCTTCGACGCCGATGCCATGATCCTTCAGTCGCTTGACCCGGTTCCGGATAACGTCCGAGGTGTCAAACACCGCCTGATACACATACCAGCAACCGGCTTCCGCTGCCTTGGCCACCACTTCGTCCTCATCGAGAATCGGATGACAGACCCATTTTTTCTTCAGGGGAATCATCGCCTGAAAGAGTTCCATGATCCAGTCCCGATCCTGAGCCAGAGAGTTGTCCACCAGAAAAAGACGATTGTTCTCAAGACCGGAAATCTCCTCCACCACCCGATCAATGGGCCGAGGCCGGAACTGGCGTCCGCCAAGATAGGCAGTGGCGCAGGGGAAACAGTTGAACCGACACCCCCGGGAGGCATGAACCAGATCAACCATGGGTACCCCCCGATAGACGTATTTTTCATGGTTCAAGATCTCCCGCCGAGCCGTTCCAACCGAGGCAATGGGCGGAAAATCACGAAAATAATCGTAGCGGGACTGCAGCCGTTCCTTCTGCCAATCATCCAGAACCCGAGCCAGACGCCCATCCTCCACCTCACCGAGGAAAATAGCATCAACCCCGGCCTCAACTTCATCGGCGTGGAGCATGGTGGCAATCCCACCGGCAATGACCTTGATCCCTCTCTCTCGATAGGCGGCGGCGATCTCCAACCCCCTGGGAACCTGGCAGGTCAACATCATGGAGATGAGAACCAGATCGGTGGACGCACCCGGGTCCAGGGCATCAACATTTTCATCCACAAAACGAACCTGGTACTCAGCCGGAATTTCTGCGGCCATGCAAACCGGCCCATGGGGGGGCAGATGAAATTCGGTTTGCTCGGGAATCTTCGGCCACTTGGGATAGACAATGGTGATATGCGACATAATCAACTCACAATGGTAAATTTTATGGAAAGCCAGCCCAACAGGGGGGTAACGGTCCCTCCGTCAACCTCACCAGCTTGAAACGCCAGACGTGCTACCTCCGGCACAAAATCAATTTCCCCGGCGACCATCAAGCCAAGCAGGGGGTCACTCTCTTGCCACCGAGCGGCAACCCGCACCGCTTCAGCCATCGGGTCATCGGAAAAAACCGAGTAGACTGGCCCGATGAACCCATAATGTGAAGCCGCCTCAGCCAAGGCGATATTCGGCAGGGTATACCCGAAAAGGAGCGGACTGGCTGTGTTAACCCCACTCCTGCAGGTGGCAGCAAAATCCAGATCCGTGACGAGAGACCCGAATCGAGTCCCGCCGATAAGCCCGACCGTCATCCCCTTGGGAATCCGGGGAGCTCGCTGGTCAAATCGTCCACATTCGCTTAAAACCCGACCGACTTCGGCCACAGCCAGACGGCTGAGGATGTCCATGCGCCCCCAACGTTTGGGCAGTTCTCCGAGCACGGCCATCACCTCTTCCCCAACCGGGTCGGCCAGAACGGAACGGATGAAATGGTCCTGCTGATTCAATGACTGATCTCCCCGGACAATGCTCCACGGATCCCAACCAGAACCTCGGGGAGCCCATCGGCCAGAATATCGGCAAAATCAGCTGCGATCAGATGCTTCCCGTTCCGTCCGGCAGAAAGATTGTAGACACTGTGGTAACGGTCCGAACGGTGACCCTCGATACTCCCCTGCCAAACAATCCGATTCGTGGCAAGGTCTCTGAGCCGTAGCTGTAACGACAACTCAATCTCATATGAAACATACGGTAACCCGAACACCCTGGTCAGCCAGGCATACATAAACGACCCGTAATAATAACAGCGCTCCACCACCTGACTCCGTAAGAGCACTCCTTCCAAACGATAATCAACCTGCCGATACGGATCGGAGGAGAGCAGCACTACCTGTTCGGTCATTCCATAATCGCTGAGGATTCCGGCAAAAGACTCAGAAAGATTCCGGGTCAGAGCCGGTGAATTAAACGGCGAAAAAGGGGTATAGATCTCGGGCATATCGGTGGATATCTCAATCCAGAGGACCCCGGGAATAAAGCCGCGCCATTTCTGATTATCATCCCCCCGGGTCAGAGGCCGTTGGTCGATGAACTCGTCGACCCCAATGACAATAGGGGCCGCCGTCCCTTTGACAGCAAAAGAACCGACCGGCTTCAGGGAGAGATCCAGGCTGGGGGCCGCACAACCGGTTACCAGAAAGACCACCCCCACGAGCAGAAAGGCAGGAGAAAAGAGGCATTTTTTTTGAGATGACATTGATCGAGTTGGTTCGCCGGCGGAGGTTTAACGCACAATGATGAGGAGAACAATGACCAGGCCGGACAACTCCGAACCGGGACCGAATCTACAAGTTTTGGATAATATCAACTGAGGCCATGTGGGTCAAGAAAATGTCACGGATCTTGACTCTTCAACAGGGTCGGCCTACTATAGACGCCACGTTACATATATTTCCATGGCGTTCAACTGAAGATCCCAAGTGGCGCGCCATTTCTAAATGCCAACCTCTGCCATACCGATTACCTTTGATGAAGAGAAAGCCTTTCTACAAACGAGTCCGCGATGATCTCTTTTACCTGTTGACCCTGCTGCTCATCAGAGTTACCAGGCTTCTGCCGAGGTGGGCGGCCTTTGTGATAACGGGTTTTCTGGGGAAACTCTCGTATCTTTTTGCCAGCAGCCCCCGCAAACGAACTCTGCACCACCTTCAACTGGCCTTTGGCGCGGAGAAGAGCCCTGCGGAAATCAGGGACCTGGCCCGACGGGTTTTCATCCACTTCGCTACGGCTGCAGGAGAAATCCTGCGCCTTCCCAATCTGCTGAAGAATGACTTAAACGCCATGGTAACTGTTCATGGACAAGAGCACCTGACCGAAGCGGCCAAACAAAAACGAGGGATCATCTTTTTAAGCTGCCATTTCGGCAATTGGGAGATCATGGCAGCGTGGGCCGGCCTGAACGGCTACCCCCTGCAGGTCGTAGGAACCCCACTGTTTGATCCCAGGCTTGATCGGATTTTGATTGAAACACGTGAAATGACCGGGAACAAAAACATAGCCCGGGGCACCGCAACCAGGGAGATCATCCGCAGTCTCCAGCGGGGCGAGGCGGTTGCCATGCTGATCGACCAGGACACCAAAGCTGACGGGGTCTTTGTTGAGTTTTTCGGCCGACCAGCTTACACACCGATCGGCCCAGCCCTCCTGGCCCGCAAGTACGGAGCCCCAATCATCCCGGTGTTCATGATCATCCGGCCCGATCGTACCTACGAGCTGGAAATCCTTCCGCCCATCAAACTTGCGCAGACAGATGATGCCGACCATGACATCCTGGTCAATACCAGAAAGTGCTCCGATATCTACGAAACCGTGATCCGGCGCCACCCGGAACAATGGGCCTGGATGCATAAACGATGGAAGACCCAACCGAAAAAGTAGCCGTAACCTCCGAATTTCAGGGCAGACATCCCCCGGTCGTAAAGGTCATTGACCGGTGGGAAAGGAAGGAAGGACCACTGTGAGAGTCGTTTGGCCCGGGGTTGAGGTATCCAGAGAGACCCCCCCGCCCATTGCCTCGGCCATCAATTTGCCGGTATAGGTCCCCAGCCCCGTCCCCCTGGACTTGCCGGCAGAAACGTATTTTTCAAAGAAACGCTCTCGAATGGCCGGCACCACCTCACCGGGATTCCGAATCACGATACGGCCCGGATCACCACTCTCCAATAAAATTTTCACCGCTGCACTATCCGTCCCCGCTTCGATGGCGTTCCGCACCAGATTGGCAAAAAGGCCGTAACAAAGCAGCTCTTCACCAAGTACAGGAAAGGTATCCTCTGTTTCTATGACCCGACCATCCAATTCAATTCGCGGCAGGTTCGCTCCAGCTCCGCAAAGTTCCCGACAGATCTCCTTAAACATCGGGACAAGGTCCACCCGGACTGGATTCGGCTGATAGGTGCCATTCTCAATCTGCAAAAGATCCATATAGTGATTGACGATATGCAGCATCCGCTTTCCAGCCTGCTTCAAGAGCGTCAGCAACTCAACCTGCTCCTTAGACAGATTCCCCTCTCGAATCAACATTTCGGGGACATTCAAAGCAAAGGAGAGGGGGGTTTTCAGGTCATGCCGAAAGATCTGCTCAACATGCTCCCGCAAACGATTATTGGCAAGGAGCACCTCGTTGCGGAGTCGCAACTCCGCCAAGGCTTTTCGGAGTTGCAGCTGGGTCTTCACCCGGGCTAAAAGCATGGAAGGAATCACCGGCTTGATGATGTAGTCGGCCGCCCCCATTCCAAAGCCCTTTGTTTCATCATCAATATCGGCCATGGCGGTTACAAAAACCACCGGAATGTCCCTGGTCGCCTCGGAGCACTTAAGCCGTCGGCACACCTCATAACCGTCCATTCCAGGCATCATTATATCCAGCAGAATAAGATCGGGTGGAGGTGCTGTATTGGCAAGTTCCAGGGCCTTTTCTCCACGAAGGGCGGCCTTCACCGTGTACATGGGTTGCAGAATGGCATCGAGGATATCGATATTTTCCGGGACATCATCCACCACCAAAATGACGTCTCGCTCTCGTTGTGCCACCATGCCCCTGACCTCGGTTCTATACAACTTGATGTAACTGTCCAGCTGTGCCCTGCATTAATTTTCAGACAATTTACCACACCAGGGCCAAACCGCCCAAGGGTTAATCATCTCAATCCCTGAAAACGAAGCTTTATCCTTCATCTTCTTCCATCTCACCTTGCAGTTTATCCATAATCTTGTCCAGGCAAATCCGGGCCTGATCAAAATCGTACTTCTCAAGCAATCCTGACAATTTAAAAAGATCCGGAACCAACTCAGGTCCCCCTACCGTATCAAGGATCTTCGCAAGAATCCGGGCGGAAGAAGCGTTACTCTCCCGGACGGGCCCTTTAAGTCCTTGCAACATCTCTAGAAGTTCGGAAGGTGGCACCTCTCCCCCCGTTAATACCTGCTTATCCTGATCACGAAGCCGACTCAATGAGGAGGACAACAGATTAAAGGCCTTTTCTACCTTCCAGAAAAGCTCAACAACAGGCTCGGCACCACCTTTGCCAATTCTCTGTTCCAGGGCATTTAAAGCGATATAGAGATCGCGGGCTCCAATATTCCCCGCCACCCCTTTTAACATATGAACCCTCTCTGCGGCATCACCCATATCACCTTTTTCCAGGGTCTCAAAAATCCGAATACATTCCCCCTGATGATTTTCCTGAAATTTAAGCAACAACCGGCGGTACCCATCTATATTACCAGCCATCCTGGCCAGACCGTCATCGATATCCAATCCCGGCAGGTCCGGCAAAACGTCGAGGAAAGGATTGGCCTGGGTTGCCGTATCCGAAGTTGTTCCAGGCAAGATCGCGGTCGGTTTAGCCTGCAACCACTTGGCTATGGTGGAATACAGTATTTCCGGATCGATCGGCTTAGTGATATGATCATCCATCCCGGCGGCCAATGAATTTTCCCGGGCTTCATCCATGGCATGGGCCGTCATGGCGATAATCGGCACTCTTCGTCCCCTTTCAGCCTCCCGGATCAGTCGGGTTGCTTCGGTGCCGTCCATCTCGGGCATCTGGATATCCATCAGGATCAGATCAAATTGCTCTTTCCGATTTCGTTTCAGGGCCACCATCCCGTTTTCGGCAGTTTCAACGATCACTCCCACACTTTCCAGTAACTCCCTGGCAACCTGGCGGTTGATCTCGTTGTCCTCCACCAGCAGAACCTTGTTCCCCTTAATTATTTCGAGATTTTTTTGCTTCTCCTCATGACCGATCTTCATAAAAATCACCTTCGATCCCACCGGACGAAGCGCGTTACAGACCTCCTCAAAAATGCCACTCCGGGTAACCGGTTTCAGGAGAACTCCATTAAAGCTCCCTTGCTCAGCCTGCTGCATAACTTCCTGCTTGCCGTACCCGGTTACCAGAATGACCGCTGGCTGCTGCTCCCCAAGGGGAAGTCCCCGCAGACGACGGGTTGCCTCAATCCCATCGATCCCTTCCATCTGCCAGTCCATCAGTACCAAGCGGTAGGGATTACCAGCTTCGGCCGCAGCAGATACCTTTTCCAGAGCCTCCTCTCCGGAATCAGCGCAGTCTACCTCAAAAGAAAAAGACTCAAGGGAAGCAGCCAGGATCCGCTGGACCGAGGATGAATCATCCACCACCAGAACCCGAGCACCTTGGTATCCTGGAGGTAAAACATCCCCCCCCTCACTGACTCCTTCCTTGAGCATAAATTCAGCCGTAAAGGAAAACCGGCTGCCCTCTCCCAATCGACTCTCCACCTCTATCTCACCGTGCATCAGATCAACCAGCCGCTTGCAGATGGCCAGTCCCAGCCCAGTGCCGCCATACATTCTGGTGGTGGAGGTATCAGCCTGGTAAAAGGCCTGGAACAAACCCTCCTGGTGCTTTCCCGACATGCCGATTCCGGTGTCGGAAACTGTGAACCGTAACACCCCTGTATTTTCCTGCCGTTCCTTAAGTGCCACATCAATGGAGATCCGGCCGGATTCGGTAAATTTTACGGCGTTGGCGGCAAGATTCACCAGGACTTGTCCCAAACGGAGGGGATCTCCCTTTAAACTGAAGGGAACATCGGCAGCGACCCCGACCTTCAGTTCCAGGGCTTTCTCCTCAGCCTTAAATGAAATGTTATTTACCACCCCGGCCAGGACATCTTCCAGGTTGAAATCCACCTCCTCGATGGTCATCTTACCAGCTTCGATCTTGGAAAAATCCAGGATATCATTAACGACCCCTAGCAAAGCCTTGGCGGAAAATTCAATTTTATTCAGATAGTCCCGTTGCCGAATCGACAGTTCGGTTTGCTTGACCAGGTGGGTCATCCCCATGATCGCATTCATGGGCGTCCTGATTTCATGACTCATATTAGCCAGAAATTCGCTCTTGGCTCTGGTCGCCGTTTGGGCGGCCGTGTTGGCGGCCTTTAAGTCCTGCATGGTCCTGGATATTTCCGCCTCGGCTTTCTTCCGGTCGGTTATATCAATAAAGGTCACCACGCCCCCGATAATCTCATCACCATTCTTTATGGGATAGGACCAAAATTCAGCAGGGAATGAGGTCCCGTCCTTGCGCCAGAATACCTCATTATCCGAATGACTACCCTCGCCTCGTTGGAACTTCGTTAGAATCAGACTCTCCTCTTCCGAAAGGGAAGTGCCATCCGATCGAGTCGGATTGATCATTTTATGGATTTTTTGCCCGATCACCATGGAAACTTCATCATACCCCAACATCTTTAAGGCGGATGGATTGCATAGAACACAGGTCCCATCGTTATCAATACCGATGATTGCCTCCACCGTGGAATTCAAAAGAAGACGTACCTGTTCCTCTGTTTCCTGCAAGGCCTCTTCTGCGTTCCGTCGTTCAATGATCTCCTGCTTGAGTTCTCCAGATCGCTCGTCAACCAGTTCTTCAAGTTGCTCACGATGCCGCTCAAGCTCATCGAGCGCTAACTGCCGTTCTTTTCGCATTCGCAGAGATTTAATACCGTAGGCGAGATAGTTACTGAGATTGACCAGCAACTGTAACTCATTCCCGGTGAAGCACCCGGGCTCCTCGGCATAAATATTGAGCGAACCAATGGTCCTGTCATCGATTTGCAGCGGCAGGGCGATGGATGAATGAAAGCCTGCCTGCAAAGCAAAATCCCGCCAGGGACGGTATGAAGGATCCGTGTTGAGATCATCAACAGCAATGACCTTCCCCTGCCGGATAGCCTGTCCGGTTGGACCGAAACCCAATTCATTCTCCCCCCAGGAAACTCGAATCGAACTCAGATATTGCTTGCCGCTTTCACTCATGGCGGCCATCCTGACGGTTTGATCCTTGTCGTGCACGGCAAAACCAACCCAGGCCATGAGATACCCTCCGGTTTGGACGATGATATTGCAGATATCATCGAGTAACCCGGCCTCATTGGTTGCCTGGAGCAAAACATGCTGGCATTGGCTGAGCAAAGACAGGGTCCGATAACTGCCCCGAAGAGCCTCTTCAGCTTTGAGCCGTTCAGTGGTCTCAATGGCCAAGTTAACCAGATCAGCCATGGTATGAACAAAGGATTGTTCATCTTCCGTCCACTGATACGGCCCACCGACATGGCTCGCACAGACCAGACCGACCATCAGGTTATGGGAAAAAACCCCCTCGACAATCAGGGCTGAAATCTCATCCGGAGAAAAATACCGATCAGAAAGTCCTTGCAAAAGCGGCTCCAAAGAAACATCGGCGAAAACCAGAACGCGCTTGGTTTGCAACGCCTCAAAAAAAGCCGCTGAATCCTGGATGGAGAGCGTCGGACAGGACTCATATTCCTGGGAACTCAACCGGTACAGTGACGTACAATCCAGGTTTGTCGAAAAATTTTCAAACAGGCGGATACAAAAAAACTCAGCGTCAAGGGCCGTGGCCGCCTCCCGGGTAATGCGCTCCGTTACCACGGCAAAATCGGTCAAATCTATGCCGGCCAGATGCTGCATGGCGTTTTTTTGTTGATTTACCTGTAAGGCCCGGTCCTTTTGGAGAGTATCGGCTACAACCTGGCGGGTAATATCGTTGGCAACTCCCTCCAGGGTGAGCACCCTTCCCTCCGGATCAAAAACCGGAGCCTCAGACACCTCGAGCCAACGTCGAGATCCATCCTGATGAAAAATCTCGATCCTAAATGATGGCTGGGTCTCTCCCTCCAGTCCCATTTTGGTCCGGGAGCGGGCCGCAGAGTTGAGGGGATTATCCGTCAAAAATCTGGCATAATGAATCTTAAAATCCTCAGGCAGGTAACCAAGGATATTTACGATCGATGGACTGACATAGACATATTCTCCATCCGGATTAATCGAATAGAAATAATATTTTTCCTCAAGGGTCTCCACCAACCGCCGGTATTTTTCACGACTCAACTCCAGGGCATCGAGGATGCGCTGATGCTCAATCATGGTCGCGGTGGCACTGGCTGCGGCTAATAAGATCTCCTCGGTTTTTTCAGATCGGACGGAATCGGCCTGGGTGTAGAGGGTGAATACCCCAAGCAGACGTTGATCTCCAGTGAGAATCGGGACACAGTAATGCCCATGACTGGCGATTCCTTCATAGCTGATCTCATGCTGCTCGTCGACACAACTGGCATAAATCACTTTCCGGCTCAGCGCGGCCCGACCACAGAGACACCGCCCCGGGGCAACCATGGCGCATTGACTGAGCAGGGATTGATGAAGCCCTTTCTGGGCCTGCATGACCAGCACCTGGCGCTCCTCATCCATCAGAAAGATCGCCGCCTTGGGCAGAATATCCAGGGCTGGCAATAAGGTAATGTAATCAATGAATTTTTCCAGTTTTGCCTGCAGAGGACTAATGACGAGGGACAGCTGAACCAGTTTATTGATAATCGCCTGGACCCGATTCCCCTCCTCCAGACTTTTACCAAGCATCTCTTTTTCAGCAAGTTCTTGGCCCAGATCCAAGACTAAACTATCGCTTCGCTTCTTCCGTTGCAGAAGGACGATCTCCAGCAAAATGAAAAGTATAATGGTCACCAAGAGGGCCAAAACAACCATCCTCCGAATGAAATCATTCAGGGCAAAGGCCTCGTTCCGGTCGATCTCAAAGGCTAGACCGTATTCAAAATCAGGATTCCAAATCCAGGCGCCAACCACCATCACCCCTAAGTAGTTGCGATACCCACCGACATTCACCCCGGCCTGACCAGTTGAGATGGCCCGCTGGACACTGTACGTGAGAGGCAATTCACTCCAGGAACGGATGGGACGGAATCCATCCAGGAGACTCCCCCCCGGATCATGGAGCATAGAACCATGCTCCAAGCCCTCTGCTTTTGTAAGAAGACCGAGTTTTTGCAGCACTCCCCCAAAACGGCTGGGAGACATCAGGTAACCCCTGTCGTTGAACATATAAATTTCTGCCGATTCACCGTACCTGGCAAAATCAGTCACCTTGGCAAGATCTCCATGGGAATCAACCTCGAACATCAGAACAGCTGCTATTCCGGCATGAACGGGATACTGAACCGGTGCAACAAAATACATGGTGTTACCGAAGTCAGGGGCTGACCCGGAAGAATTGTTACGAGTGGCATGAATAGAAAACGGGATAAAAATTTGAGACCGACCATTAAAAATTTTTTCTAGTCCCCCTTGATCTACGGCAAGTTTATGGGGCTGTCCCAGCTCCTCCTCCCGGTTACTGAACAAACAGATACCCTCCGGCGAAAGAACTGTGATCCCCCGAACTCCCTCACTATTCAACTCAAAGCCAAGAACTTGCCTCAACTTTATCTGGGCCGGATGCGTCCGTAAATCTTCCGGCTCCCGAGAACCAGCCAGGAGGTCTGCGACCAGCATCTTGAACACTGGCTGGGCGGCTATTGCCTGGAACTCCCCAAGATAACCAAAATACCAGGCGGAAAGTGCGGTATTGGTTGAACTGACGACCCGAAGCAGATGACCACGAAGATCATCTTCCATTCTAGCTCTGATCCTGACCAGGGTTAAGCCAGCCAGCACTACAACCAGCACAACCAGCAAGGTCGTAACCTGCACCACCCGATCACGAAATAGACTGCCCACCGATCCGGGCCAACTGGCCTTCCCAGCTGTTGACCGGTCCTTGCCACCCCATCCCTTATGATCCGGCACTATCATCTCCCACCGTCAACAACATCTGGCGCTCTTCCTCAAAATCGGCAAATTCCAAGGCAATTCGTAAGAACTTATCGCTGATTTCCAACATGGCCTTGACCATTTCCGGATCAAAATGGCTCCCCCCCCCATCCTTGATTATGCTTATGGCCCGGTCGTGGGGCATGGGTGGTTTATAGACCCGTTTGCTGATCAGGGCATCATAGACATCGACGACGGCCATCAACCTGCCGGGAATGGGAATATCCTCCCCCGAGAGCCCTTGGGGATAGCCGGATCCATCCCACTTTTCGTGATGGGTCAAGGCGATTTCACCGGCATAATGGAGAAAGGAAAAATCCCGGCCCAGCGTCTTCTCGGTGGCTCGGATGGTATCATGCCCATAGGCGGCATGTTTTTTCATGATCTCAAATTCTTCAGGGGTAAGCTTCCCTGGTTTCAACAAGATATTATCGGGGATCCCAACCTTGCCGATATCATGAAGGGGGGCCGATTTGTACAGCAGGGCAATAACTTCCGGGGTGAGATAAGAACAATATTTGGGATGATCCTTCAGCCGTTCGGCCAGGGCTCTGACATAATTCTGGGTCCGCTTGATGTGCCCGCCGGTCTCCGGGTCACGATATTCCGCCAGAACCGCCATACTCTCAATGGTCGCTTCCTGGGTCAACTCCAGCTCATGGGTCCTTTCCAGAACCAACATTTCCAAGTGGTCCCGATGGCATTTCAGGTCAAGATGATTTTTAATCCTGGCCTTAACGATGGGGGGGGAAAAGGGTTTGGTGATATAATCGACCGCACCCAACTCCAGCCCACGGTACTCATCCTCCACATCGTTGAGGGCGGAAACAAAAATCACCGGAATATTCCTGGTGTCCGCTCGATCTTTTAAGCGTCGGCAGACCTCATAACCGTCCATACCGGGCATCATGATATCAAGAAGAATCAAATCCGGCGGGAAAGGTAAATTGGCCAGCGCCAACCCCTTTTCACCAGTAACTGCGGCCAGAATCCGATAATCATCGCTAAGCACCTCATGAATAATATCGATATTCTCCGGCAGATCGTCGATGACCAGAATCGTCTGCTTTTGACTCTCGTACGTATTCGTGGAATTCATACCTCAAAGCCTCCTGCCCAAGGAAAAACGAGAGATTTTTCTGGTTTATGGCATAATAAGTCGATGGATATAGGACGTTCACACTTTCTTCTTGCCACCAACTACCTGAGGGACTCGGAAAATGCTGATATACCATAACGCATCCCGCCTTCAGGCCATCTTGGATACATCAGGATTTTCCGACCCCCGTAGATTAATTGTGGCGGAGGAGTGGCCTCATTGTCAAAGCCTTTCTCCATGGTCAGGCAAAAGCATTTTTTTGACGTATCGAAACAAAAGGAGAACTCATGAAGAAAAAAATCATCTGGCTGGCCATCTTACTGGCTGTTGGGACTTTCACCTGCGGTTGTTCCCGTGAAGAAAAGAAGGCAGAGGATATTTCGGATAAAATTGATCGTTTCACCACCAAGACTGCGGACAAGGCGGTGAAGAAAATGAAAACCCCCCTGGACAAGGCCCGCAAAACCCAGGAGTATGGGGAGGAACGCCTCAAGGACATCGATGAGGCCATGGAAAAGCAGTAACCGTAGATCGCTCAGATTTCTTAAGGGGATTTCTGTAAATTTATCCACTGCAGAACAGACTTTTCCTCTTCGAAAAGAACACTGATAAAAGTTTTTTATCCAAAGGAAGCAAGGCCTTAAACATAATAGTTGTTTCCCTACCACAACATACAATACCGGGAAACAACTGAGTTTCGTTCAGAAACACATTGTATTGAAACAGCGAACATTCGATTGACGAACAGACGAGTTACGAACATTCGAACGGCGTCATTCGATTGTTCGTCGTTCGTCATTCTAGTATTCGCATTATTAGCTGAATTTCGTTAAGAGTCACAAAAACATTAACCTGGGCAACAGGTGGGGCTAAACAATTACAGTTCGGTGGTTATAGTTGTTTTCTGACCATACGCTGATTAGATACTCAAGGAGCGTCTTGGGAGATATTGAGGCATTTGGAGGATATTTCATAAAGATCCTTTGAAATTCCGGAAGAAGCGACAATTCTTTCCAACTGAGCCCTCATCATCTCCGCCCGAGCCCCATCGTACCGACGCCAGCGGCTGAGTCCGCCGGCCATCCGAGCAGCCGTTTGGGGATTGAGTCGATCAAGCTCCAAAACAATCTCGGACAGGAAGGTATACCCGGCCCCGTCCGCCCGGTGAAACCCCATGGGATTGGCGCTACTGAATGCCCCGATAAGGGACCGAACCCTATTGGGATTTTTGATGGTGAACACTGGATGGGTCATCAGGGCAGTAACCTGATCCAAGGTTTCGGGCCAGGGCGAGGTCGCCTGTACCGTCAACCACTTATCCATGACCAGGGGATCATAGCGCCACCGCCGCTCAAAGTCGGCCAGGATCTCCGGAGCATATGCTGATCGGCCATGCACCAAGACCCGCAAGGCATGAATGGTATCGGTCATATTATCCGCCTTCCGGTAACGAGTGAGGCACAGGGCTTCAATTTCCGAATCAGCCAGACTGGCCAGAAAGCTCAGACAACATTGGCCAAGCAGACGACGACCAGCAAGAAGAGGGTCATAGCGATAGGGACCAAGCTCTTGATTCTCGTAGTATGCGGCCAGCAACTCGTCCTTGAGACTCCCGGCGAGATTTTGACGTAGTTGCTCGCGAACCAGATGAATAGCCTCCACGTCCACCGTAGCCATCAACTCACCCAGATAATTTTCATCCGGCAGAGCCAGAAGGACTGCAGTCAGGGCAGAGTCCCGCCCATTCCTCTGGACCAGAACCTGGCCAAAACTCTCGGACATCCCCGAATCGAAAACCACCGGTTGCCCCTGCCTGAATAAGGAGAGCCCCTTGAAAAATTGACCAATGATCAAGCGCTGTCCGGCTTCCCACCGGCAAAAGGGGTCAGGGTCATGGGCCAGAAGTACTTTCAGATCCAGGTCGGCCTGTTCATATTCAAGCCTGACCGGGGCGGAAAATCCTCTGGGCACGGAGACCACCGGTTCTTCTGGAATATTGATAAATCGATACGTTTTCTCGGCGGTCTTCAACTCCAAAAGTCGGGTGGTCGCCGATGCCTTTCCCCCTGGATCATCTGCTAACCTTAGCGGTAGTTCCAGCCCTCCCCGCCCCAGAAAGCCCACCAGCACAGGTATATGGAGAGGATCCTTGTTGGTCTGCCCCGCAGTTGCTGGTGTCCTCTGCTGTAAGGTCAGATGATATTCCCTGGTTTCCTGGTCATATCTCCCTGAAACCTTCAGAATCGGGGTACCGGCCTGGCTGTACCAGAACAAAAAACGGGTCAGATCCACGCCACCGGCGGTAGCCATGGCGTCAACAAAATCCTCGACAGTGGCCGCCCGCCCATCGTTTTGCTCAAGATAGAGCCGAAGTCCCCTTCTGAACAACTCTTCCCCCAAGAGGGTATGGATCATTCGGACCAACTCCGAGCCTTTTTCATAAACGGTAATGGTATAAAAATTATTGATCTCGATATACTCGTCCGGACGGACCGGGTGGGCCATGGGCCCGGAGTCTTCGGGAAACTGGCGACTCCGAAGCAGCTTCACGTCCTGGATCCGCTTTACCCCCCGTGAGGTCATATCAGCGGAAAACTCCTGGTCCCTGAAAACGGTAAGCCCTTCTTTAAGGCTCAACTGAAACCAGTCCCGACAGGTCACCCGGTTGCCGGTCCAATTATGAAAGTATTCATGACCGATTACCGCCTCGATGTTCTCATAGTCGGTATCTGTAGCGGTTTCTGGACTGGCCAGGACGTAACGGGAATTGAAGACATTCAGTCCCTTGTTTTCCATGGCCCCCATATTGAAGTCATCCACCGCCACAATCATGTACAGCTCAAGGTCATACTCCAGGCCGAAACGTTGCTCATCCCAGGCCATGGCCTTTTTCAGGGAAGCCATGGCATGACCACACCGGTTACGGTTATGAGCCTCAACAAAAATCCTCAAGACCACCGAACGCCCCGAGGCCGTAACAAAGGTATCCGAAATCTCAACCAAGGGCCCAGCCACTACCGCAAAGAGATATCCGGGCTTGGGAAAGGGATCATGCCACCGACGCCAGTGGCGGCCATCGGCACATTCGCCGCGGTCAACCTCATTGCCGTTGGCCAGCATTACCGGATAAAGGACCGGATCACCAATCAAAGTCACCTCAAACTCGGATAAAACATCGGGCCGGTCGAGGTACCAGGCTATATGACGAAAACCCTGAGCCTCGCACTGGGTACAGAGCTTATCACCTGACCGGTACAGACCTTCCAAGGCAGTATTATCCTCAGGGCGGATGATATTTTGAATTTCAAGAATGCATTCCTGGGGAATTGCAAGGATCCGCAAAGATTGTTCGGTACATTCATACTCCTCCGGCCCCAGCGGTCGGCCATCCAGATGAACGGACTGAAGTTCCAAACCAACCCCGTCAAGAATGAGGGGGGAATGGTCAGTTCCCTGACTGTTGCGAACCAACGAAAGCCGGGAGGAAACCACCGTCTTAGCGGCGTCAAGTTCCAGGGTAAGAACGGTCCGACGAATCAGATACTCAGGTGGGCGGTAATCAGCCAGCCTGATGGTTGGATGTTTTATTTCAGACATGATTTTACCTTGATAATTGATACAGCGAACATGCAATTGACGAACAGACGAGTTACGAACATTCGAACAGGGGAACCTAGCCCCGTCATTTGATTGTTCATCGTTCGTCATTCGAGTTTTGGCATTATGAACTGAGATTTGTTAAGAAGCACTCATTGACATTACCCCGGTCCTTGGAAACAATCCCCCGTCAATAAATCAGCTAAGCGGTCCGAGGATCGTTTCGATACCACGGGCACCAGCAGTTCCTGGTCTGGTCTAAGCCCGTTAAAATTCACGGCCGGATTGTATTTTCTGACCAACCACAGGGGTAAATCGAATTCGGAACGGCACAGCAACCAGACGTTGTCACCATGTTTTACCGTATAGGTTCTCAACTCGTCGACCTTATAGGCAGCAAAGAAATCTTCGATGATTTCTTTGTGATACTCGTATCGCCTTTCTTCAAAAAGTTCACGTGAAACATGCGCCAAGGGAATCCTGATCCGTTGATCAATCCGAATCTCCTGGCCGTAATTGAACCCATTGGCCTTCCTCACCTGAGAAGTCGGCACCTCAAGCCACTCCCCGTAATGCCCTAGGGTCTCACCCGGTTCCACCCTGATAAATCCGACCATGAGGCCATTGTCATTATCGAGTCCTTCAACCATGAGGGATCCGGCGAACGGTTCTGGAAAAACCAAAGGTTCAGGATCTGGCTCTACAAGGGCTGGCGTGCCCTCAGCCCCCATCTCTCCAGATGCTTCTAGAGGAATAACTGGGTCAGGCGTATCCTCTGCGACATTTACGGGCTCAGGATTGGCTGCCGCCACCTGGAGTCTGGCAAAGTCGGCATAATCGGCAGGAACCGAATCAGAGGGTTTGGCCCTTGCTGCGAGCGTAAGTGAGGTCACTTCCGACTTCGAACTCCCGGTAAATAACAGATCAGGATTGACCACCGGTATTCTCAGATTCTGGCCGGCGTAGATTAACCCATTTGCTCCCAACTGGTTGGCCATCAGAAGATCCTGCATTGCAATCCCATGACCACGGGCAATTTCACCGACTGTATCGCCTCGCCGAACCCGATAGAATTGACTTGGCTTCTGTTTTTCATGGATCAGATGGTCGGGAAAATCTCCATTCAGGGCGGCAAAGCGATCGAGGGTGTCAGGTAAGCAGAGGCCATACCCCCGGGGAATAAATTTCTGCCCTTGAAACACCGGCTCCCGCAAGGCCGGATTAAATTCCCTGATGATCTCTAGATCGAGCTCAAGCCACTTGGCCAGTTGTCGGACATCGACGAATCCGGGTAAAGGAAAAACCTGAACAGCTCTCGGGGGATCAAAGGAGATTTCTCCGAAATATCGTTGATAGTTTCTTGCCACCTCTTTGGCGGCAAGAAACTCAGAGTAAAAATTTCGGGAGGCAAAACCAAAGGTCCTCCCTCGATGCTCCAAAAATATTCTCTGGTAAGACCCCATTTCAGCATGGGCGCGGGCCAGACCAGCGGCTCCATGATTATAGGCGGTGACCGCCAGGGGCCAGGCGCCAAGTTTTTCGAAATTATCCTTTAAAAGCCGGGCGGCGGCCCTTGAGGAGAGAATCGGATCTCTTCTTTCATCAAGGGTGTAATCCACGGTCAAAAAGCGTTTCCCGGTGGCTCGGGTAAACTGCCAGATCCCAGCTGCGCCGAATTTACTGTATGCCTTGAGATTATACGATGATTCAACGTGGCCCAGATAGGCTAGTTCCGTGGGGACACCCTCTTCGTCAAAAATCCGCTGTATCTCTTCAAGATAACCACCCGAGCGGATGAGCCCCTGTTGGAAACGATCTTTCTGCCCACGCTGGAAGCGAATATTCGCCGCCGCATTTCGATATCGTTCAGAAGTTCGGGGCTCTCCCAGCAACTCTGCAACCCACTGCTCTTCCGGCCCGGCAGGCTCCTCCCCCTCAGCCAGGGACAACAGAATATTCTGATACTTTTTCTTTACCTCACTGATAATCTCTCTGTTCAGTCTCTCCGTATTCTTATCCGGGGAATCGTTCAGGGTGATCACTTCATAGATCAAACCCAGATCGATTTTATCATGGATAACCCCCTGGTTGAACTCATACTCGGCATAGATCTTTTCCCAGAAGGCAACATTGGGCCGAATTTCTTCATAGACGGGAAAAATATCAGTGGATGCGATACCGTTAACAGGAAGCATCGCCGCCAAAAGGATGCACGTTATCCGAAGAACAACGTGCAGGGGGAACAGATAATGAAACCACATAGATGACTTGCTAACTCCGTGATAACGCCGCGCATTGAGCCAGCTTAAACAAGACCCCGGAGCAAGTCCCCAGTCATCCCTGTTGTTTAAGAGACGGTTTCGAGAACCTTAAGCTCTTCGGCCGAAATAACCTTATCGATATCAAGCAGGATAATGACCTCGCCTTTCACCTTAGCCATGCCAAGAATATAATCCGTATCCAGTTTGGTGCCAAACCGGGGAGGAGGTTCAATATCCTGCCGAGTAACACTCATAACCTCAGAAACAGAGTCCACCACAACCCCGATCAATAGATTACCCTGATCCAATGAAATATCAACAACAACGATACAGGTCCGTTCCGAATACTCAATCTCTTCCATAATGAAACGCCGCCTCATTGAGACGACCGGAATCACTTTATCACGCAACTTCATAACCCCCTTGGCATAGGAAGGGGTATTGGGGACATGATGGATTTCCATCCCGGCGATCCCGACAATTTCACGGACCTTCATGATGGAAATTCCGTAAACTTCTTTACCAAGCAGAAACGTGAGGTATTTCCCCTCGTGGGTCACCACGGTCGTATTTTCAACAACGAGACCTTCAGCCATAATATTTCCTCCTGAGCGGGAATAATGGGACTCAATGTGAAACCCGGATAGCAGCAAACGCCCTGCCTATTTTCAGGGTATCAAAGGGGACAAAAAGCAGTCAAGGAGGAAAATCGATCCCCGGTAAGAAAAAGGGTCAAGAAGGCAGAGGAACGGTTGGATATTCCATCCGGTTACGACCATTATTCTTGGCCATATAAAGAGCGGTATCCGCTGCGGCCAGCAGATCATCAACCTGGTCGTCAAGGGCAGGCACCATCGAGGCAAGTCCCAGGCTGATCGTCAGGATGTCACTCACCGGAGAACCTTTATGGGGAATAGCGAGCGCGGCCACTGCGGCCATCAACTCCTCAGCAATATGGATCATCCCGGACTGATCGGTCTGGGGCAGAACCACGGCAAATTCCTCTCCACCAAAGCGGGCAATAAAATCCACCGGGCGCTTGAGCGCGTCAGCCATTGCCTGGGCAACTTGGCGTAAACATTCATCTCCGGCCAGGTGTCCGTAAAGGTCGTTATAGGCTTTAAAAAAATCGATATCAACAATAACCAAGGCCAGATCCCTGACCTCACGACGAGCCCGCCCCCATTCCTTCCGAAAAAGTTCATCAAAATAACGACGATTGCCGATCCCGGTCAAGCTGTCGATATAGGACAAACGTTGAAGAATGGCGTTGGCCCTGGTCAGTTTGTTGGTAACGGCGATGAGCTCTGTCTCGCGGGCCTTCCGTTGATCAATTTCTTCCTTCAACCTCATAAAAGAACGTACTCTGGCGAGAAGTTCGGCCTCCTTGGCCGGCTTGACGATATAATCAATAGCTCCGGCGGCAAAGGCCTTCTGAAGCACTTCGATCTCCGAACGCTTGGTTACCATGACCACTGGGACATCTTTGAAATGCTCGTGCTTCTTGATGCAACGCAGGGCTTCGATGCCATCCATACCCGGCATGACGACATCAAGCAGGATCAGATCCACGTCGAGAAAATCATTGTCGGGGGAATTTAAACCCAGTAACTTTATGGCCTGCTCGGCGGAAGTAGCATAATGAATATTTTCAAACCCCTCTCCCTCAAAAAAGGCTCCAAGGGACTCAAGAATTTCCGGAGAATCATCGACCAACAGAATGCTCTTTGCTTTTATCGGCATCACTCTAACTCCATCCAGAAAATGGATCGGATTTGACCATAAATAACGACTAAATCAAGCCTCTTTAAATAGATACTAACCCTTAACCCCAAGGCCAACAAGATGTTTTATCGCCCCATAATCGGCACATTAGGATTCATTCTTTCGAAGGACGGAAAATCAACCCTTCTGGTCCACCGGAACGCCCGACCCAACGACGAACATTTTGAAAAATACAACGGCCTCGGCGGTAAAATGAAACCCGGAGAGGATGTGGTCCGCTGCATCCAACGGGAAATTATGGAGGAAGCGGGAATAGAATGCCTTGAAACCGTTCTGCGGGGGACCATCAACTGGACCGGCTTTGGCCCCAAAGGCGAGGACTGGCTGGGTTTTATCTTCAGGATCAACCGTTTCAAAGGGACTCCCTTTCTACACAACCAGGAAGGCTCACTCTCCTGGCATTCCATTGACCGCCTCAATGAACTCCCGATGTGGGAGGGTGACCGCCATTTCCTGCCGATGGTATTTGACGACGACCCCCGCGCCTTCCACGGATATATGCCCTACCAAGATCACCATCCGGTTGACTGGCATTACATCAGAATTTGAACTTACTCTCAACTTCTTTTCTCCCGAACCGGGAGAATTTCCGGATTATCAGCCGCAGTCATCGCCATCATTGGCGTCATAGGTATTGGCCGCATTCCGGTAAAGAAAATCATTGAGCTTCATGAGTTCGTCCGGTGATAATCCTTTCCAGAAACCCTGTTCGGCGCATTTGGGATAGCGCTCGGCAAAAACCCGGTTCCAACCACTCATGGTCTTGGACTCCGAATGGAGGAAGGGGGCTCCTTGGTCGTTTTCCCTGGCATGGCAATTCTTGCATGAATTTGAGAAAATTTTATTTCCCTCGCTGACCCAGCCACTATTATAAAATGTCAGGATACGACAGGTCTTGGTTACCGGATCAAGTCTCTTCTTGGGACTCGCCTGAGCCAGTGCCGGAAGAAGAACCCCCGCAAGAAGGATTACCGCAAACCATCGTGCTGTTTTTTTCATAACTTTTCTCCTTGCTTGGAACCCCCCTCGCGCGCCAAACCCAAGACGATCAAGGAGCAGATAAACGGGAAAGAATAATTATGACGGAAGAAATCTTTGAGAGGATCCCGCTGATATTCCTCAGGAAGACCGCCAAAAACCGCATCTCCAGGAATCATTACTCTTTAATTATAAGCGTTCCGAACTTATAACACAATGTGATACAAGGGAATAGTTCTGAATTGGATCAACCAAAGCCTCTAAAAAGAGACGGAGAAATAACGGAATATTTCTATTTACCAATCGGATCGAACCATTTATAAATGACCCTTCGTATAAAAAAGAAGGAAATTATGAACCTCGAACAGACAGATCAGACAGCAGATCCAATCGAATCCCCCGGGGATGTTCATCGGATCAATGACCGCGGCCGCGAGATTATCCTCATCGGTACCGCCCATATTTCCATGGAGTCTTCCCGCCTGGTCCGGCAGGTCATCGAAGAAGAACGCCCGGATCGGGTATGCATCGAACTTGACGCAAAACGGTATGACTCCCTTGCCAAACGGCGACAATGGGTCTCCCTTGACCTCAAACAGATCATCTATAAGAAGCAGCTCAGCACCCTGATGGTCAACCTGATTCTGGCTTCGTATCAGAAAAAACTGGGGAGCCAGCTGGGAGTGCCGCCGGGGACCGAACTGCTTGAGGCAGCCAAAGCTGCTGAGGAACATGGCATTCCCGTTGAGCTCTCTGACCGTGATGTCAGGATAACCATGCGCCGGGCCTGGCATGCCACCTCTTGGCTGAAGAAGGGCTATCTCCTGGCCAGCCTCCTGGCCAGTATGTTTGACGACACCTCGATATCAGAAGAAAAACTTACGGAACTCCGCAGGTCGGATGTCCTGACCGAGCTGATGGGAGAACTTGGTGAGGCCCTGCCGGAATTGAAACGGGTCCTGATCGACGAACGGGATACCTTTCTCTCGGAAAAAATCAAGTCCGCTCCAGGCCAAAAAATCGTGGCCGTGGTGGGAGCTGGCCATGTGGCCGGAATCATCCAGGCCATAACGGAAGACCGCTCAGAGCAGTTGGATGAGATAACGACCATCCCGCCAACCTCACCGGTCTGGAAGTTTGTCGGTTGGTCCATCCCCATGGCCATCATCGCCTCCATCGTGGTCATCGGTTTCCGGAAGGGAAGCGGAGTAGCGGCTGATAATATCATATTCTGGATCCTGGCCAACGGCATCCCGGCCAGCATCGGGGCCCTCCTGGCCCTGGCCCACCCTTTAACCATCATCGGGGCCTTTATCGCCGCTCCCATCACCAGCCTCACCCCGGTCATTGGAGCCGGTTATGTCACTGCCTTTCTCCAGGTGATTCTCCAACCACCATTGGTTGGAGAATTTGAAACCGCCACTGAAGACATGACCCATTTGACCGGCTGGTGGCGCAATCGCCTCCTTAAGGTTTTTCTGGCTTTCTTCCTCCCTGGATTCGGGAGCCTGATCGGAACCTGGGTCGGAGGATACAAGATTTTTACCGATCTTTTTTAACGAAAACAACTTCATTCCACCAACCAGTTTCAACTTCATCCCCGATGAAAGGATACCAATGAGCGCCAAAAAGAAACGCATCCAACTGACTTCGAAGCAACAAAAATTTCTCCGCGGCCTTGGCCACCACCTTCAGCCCTCCGCCATGCTGGGCCGTGAAGGGATCACTAAACCGGTAATAAAATCGGTTATGGATGTCCTCATCGCCCATGAACTGATCAAGGTAAAAATCCAGGAGAACTGCCCGCTGGAGCGTCACGATGCTGCCACCCAGATTGCGGACAGTACCGGTTCAAACCTGGTTCAGGTTATCGGGAGGATCGCCCTTCTCTACCGTCCGAACACGGACCTTCAGGATGATGAGCGAATCAAACTAAACTGAACCCAATGAAGAAAGACACCCTCTTTCGGGAAAACTCAGACAAACAGGACTTTCTGTTCAACGACCAGGTAGCGGACGTCTTTGACGACATGCTCACCCGGTCCGTCCCGTGCTACGCTCAAGTCATCGATATAACCTCCAAAATCATTTCAAAGCTGGTCCGGCCAGGCGATACAATCTATGACCTGGGTTGTTCCACCGGCACCACCCTGCTGGAGCTTTCCCGACGGCTCAGCGAACCTGAGGTGACCTTTATCGGCATCGATACCTCGGCGGCCATGCTCAACCGGGCAACCCATAAAGCGGAGATGTACTCCCAGGGCAACCGGATTCAATTTATCGAGCAGGACATCACCAAGGCCGATTTTACCGAGGCCGGAGTCATTCTCTTGAACTACACCTTGCAATTTATCCGTCCTCCCCGGCGACAGGATTTTATGAACAGGATCGCCCGTTCCCTCCGCCCCGGAGGAGTTTTGATCGTTAGTGAAAAGGTAATCAGTCACTCGCCCCGCCTGAACCCCTTGTTCATCGATGCTCATCTTGATTTCAAACGGAAAAACGGCTATTCCGAAACCGAAATCTCCCGCAAGAGGGAGTCCCTGGAAAATGTTCTAATTCCTTTCTCCATCCAGGAAAACCATCAGATGATGGCCCAGGCGGGTTTAACCGATGTCGATACCTTTTTCCAATGGTTTAATTTTGCTTCAATAATGGCCATCAAGGGATAAACCTCATAATGCCCCATCCCAGGTTCACCAAACAGAACCCTAGACACATCTACTGAATTTTAACCAATGCGACGCTATCTTACCGAACTCCCCACAGCTGACCGAAGTAGACTCAAGCAACTGCTTCAAGACCATGACGACTTACTCTCCTCCGCAAAGAAAGGAGTGCTCCGCTACCGGGAGCCCTTTGAGAAGAGCCGCTCCATCCAGGCAAATTCTCTGGACTTGACCAACGACGTGGTAACCATCGGTCGGGACGACGAGATAACTCCGGATCAGAAAGCTCTTCTGCTCGAAACCCTCAGGGCGTATATGCCCTGGCGGAAAGGGCCCTTTAATGTTTTTGGAATCGAAATTGATGCTGAATGGCGGAGTGAACGGAAATGGAACCGCCTGCTCCCGGTTCTGCCAGAGTTGACCGGCAAAAAAATCGCCGATGTAGGTTGTAACAACGGATACTACATGTTCCGCATGGCCGCTCAAAAACCGGAACTGATCTTAGGTTTTGAACCCCATCTGCTCTACCATTACACCTTTCAGACCTTAAACAGTCTTGCCGGGCTATCAAATCTGGAGACGGAACTGCTGGGTGTGGAAAATCTGGGCTTATTCGAGGGGTACTTCGATGTAATCTTTCTGATGGGGGTTCTCTATCATCGGATCTCGCCAATTGAGGTCCTCAAGGAGACCTGGAAGGCGCTTCGCCCAGGGGGCAGCCTGATTGTCGAGTCCCAAGCCATCCCAGGAGACGACCCGGTGGCGCTTTTTCCGACCGAAACCTACGGCAAGGTCCCTGGAACCTATTTCGTCCCCACCGGGACCTGCCTGGCCAACTGGCTAATCCGCAGCGGTTTTGATGATGTCAGTATCTTCTGCAGCCACCCCATGAGCAACCAGGAACAACGCCAAACCGATTGGATGAGCTTTGAATCATATGATGACTTTATGGCCCCCAACAACCCGGACCAAACCATTGAGGGATATCCCGCACCCTGGCGGGTTTTTCTCAAGGCGGTGAAGAGATAGGATACCCTCTTTCGTCAACCGGAGAGATCATGAATTGATTCCGGGTCAGATCCTGCCTAAAAACCACCTCAACCCCTTCAAGCAGTCCCAGCCTCCGCAACCTGAGTAAATTTATATTATCTGCCCCCCGGAAGACCGATTCATCACAAGCGGCTATAGCGAGGGTTTTTGCCCCGGAATTCCGATAACGTCTCAGAGCAATCCGGACCCGTTTTAAGAGATTTCGCGAAAGGACCAGTTCACCAAAAGCTGGATGGTAGGGACCGGCGACCAACTCATCTTCCAAACCGGAAGCGGCCTGGAGGCCCATACGAATAACCCGGATGCCTTGCGCATCAAAGAGTTGCTTGAGCCATCCGCATCCGATCACCGCCCGGACCAACGACCAGGGTCGATAGCGTTGTTCCCGATACAAAACGGCCAAACGACTCCCACCCAGAACCAACACGGGATAGAGTCGAACAAAATCGGGTCTTAGATCGGCCAGTTGCCGCGCCCCCCGATATAACCGGGCAAAACCCTCCCCAGGGAGTCCGATCATAAGTTGCCCCCCCACCTGAAAGCCGGCATCCTTCAAGGTCCTCACCGCCTTGATCGAATCAGCCGTCGTATGCCCTCGGCCGCTTTCAGCAAGAACCTGATCGTCAAGGGACTGGATCCCAAGCTCAACCGTGGTGACCCCTGACTTGGCGAGCAGATCCATCCGCGCCTGATCAATGGCATCAGGCCGGGTTGATATTCGAATCGATGCAACTTGGCCCGAATCCATAAACGGACGGACCGCCCCCAGGAGTTCGCGCTGACGCTCAAAGGAAAGACAGGTAAAACTCCCCCCGTAGAAGGCCACCTGAATCCTCGCAGGAGAAACCTCGTTAAGCTCCGCCAGCCGACTCCTAACCTGATCAACCACCGTTACCCCCGACAACCCACCCGTCCCGGACACGCCGGTGATGACCTGCTGATTACAGAAGACGCAACGATGGGGGCAGCCTTCATGGCTGATAAAAAAAGGGATAATGATCGGCTTCAGCTTGAAATCCATTCGATGATTCTAGTTAGTGTCTGTCCATAAATGAAGATTTCTGGACAAGATCAGGTAAGCTAATCCGAGAGACTCCGAGGCATGTGGAAAAAATAAGCGCAGGCATATGTTTGATATTCCGAGCATTATTTTTTGAGCATAACGCCGAGGGTGGCCGAAAAGACCATTTATGGACAAACACTAGTTCTTTTCCATTTGGGAACAATCTTTCCCATAAATCTCTGCTTAAAACGGCACAGTGGCTTGTGCTGCGCATCCAGGTACACCTCCGGTCAGCCAAAAATCTCGGTCAAATTCTTCCCCTCGATTCTTTTCAGGGCCTCGGCAGCGGCAAGCTGCTCAGCAACCTTCTTACTCATGGCTCGGCCATGGGCAAGGACGGCCCCTCTAAATTGAACCGAAACCGTAAAGATCTTCTCATGGTCGGGCCCCTCTTCTTTCTCTAGCACATAAACCGGTGCCTCACTGAATTGCTCCTGGGTCAATTCCTGCAATCGACTCTTGGCATCAGCCAGATGAATTTTTTCTTTCAAAGGATCAAAATGGGGAGTGAAATGGCTGGTAACAAATTGTTCCGCGGCCCCATAGCCACCATCAAGAAAAATGGCCCCGATAACCGCCTCGTAAGCGCAGGACAGAATCGACGATTTTTGCCGACCCAGAGAACCTTCCTCACCCCTCCCCAGAAAAAGGGCGCTTCCCAGATCCACCTCAACCGCCATCCGGGCCAAATGGCTCTCCTTGACCAACAAGGCTCGTAATTTGGTCATCTCTCCTTCCGGCATCTCCGGATAGAGCTGAAACAAGGCATTTCCCACCGTGAGGTCAAGAACTGCATCACCAAGAAATTCCATACGCTCATTGTCACGATCCAACCGTCCACCCTGCTCAAAGGCATAGGAACGATGAATCAAGGCCAATTGAAGAAGCTCAGGTTTCACAAAGTTGTACCCAAGTCTGTTCTGTAGAAGCAGTAAAGCGTCCTGATTATTACGGGTAAGAGAAATGACGTATGTCATGAAATGTCCCTTCGTTGCTTTTAACGTCGCCACTTTTGAGAAATCATTTGATCAGGTGGTGATGAATTCGGCCCTGGGGCCAAACCTCGCCAACCGTGCTGCGGGCGGCTGAATTTTCCTCTTGTCAAAACCACTAAACTATGTTTTAAATTGACCCGCTAAAGGCGACGTAGCCAAGTGGCTAAGGCAGAGGTCTGCAAAACCTTTATTCAGCGGTTCGACTCCGCTCGTCGCCTCCAGAAATAACAAAAGGCTGGTCTCACGACCAGCCTTTTTTTTATTCTGCCCCAGGCAAATCACCCATGCACTCTTATTTCCTGCGCCCTCAACCGGTTATCCAGACAGGATCCTGACTCCGGCTCATTAAAATCCCATCTCTTCAAGCATTGAGTTCACCGCCTGCTGATCAAGCATACCTTCACTTCCTTCACCGACAACCGGCCCCGAAATACTACTGAGATATCGGTCAACATCACCCTGGGCCAACCGCTTACTTTCTTCTGGTGAAATTGTGGTATTGGTCTCCTTATTTTTCAACTGGGAACCAAAGGAGACCACCAAGGCCAGCAGTTGCACCTGAAAATCAGACAGGAGCTTAATAATCTTCATGATCTGCTGACCAGAGAGGTCTTGAAAGCTTAAAACCTCAGTAATCTTCGAACTGTCCACTGTAATGGCACTGATCACCTCAAAAGCTTGTTCGATCTGTTTGAAAATATCCCGCTGTTCTTCGAGGGTCATTCGCTGCCCGATGGTCGGATCCGATTCACTAAAACGTTCCGCCTTATCGGTCAGACCATCCAGGCGAGGACTCAGCCCCGCCAATAATTCGGCCAACGCACCTAGCCTCGGGTCAACCAAAGTAACAGTAGGAGGTTCGGCCTCCGTTTGAGGTTCGGCACTCTGGGCAAGAACAATCTCCGGCACCTCTAGGGGTAGACTACTATCGAGAAAGATGGAGGCCTGATTGGCATCCATATTCTTCATCAAGTTCTGAAAACTTTTGTCTGAACAGGCCAGACGTAAGGGCCCTAAAATACTGCTCAAGGGCACTTGCATGAAATTGTCCGCGTCCGCTTCCAGACCATTAACCTGATCACTGATGTCGGCAACAAACACCTGATAATCAAAGAGCGTTGAGGCTTCCTTCCGGGCCCGGGTAAGGTGCTCCTTAACCGTCTCATTTGTGCATAACTCGTACATGGTTTGAAAAACCACATCCAGATCGAATTGAAATCGTCGTTGCCCAACAGGGTCAACAGCTGGAGCCGGTGACACTTCAATGATCTCATCTGGGACACTTGCTCTGGCCATTTCTTCTGCCATCGCAGAGGCCTCTTCCACCTCTGTGCGCAGTGCAGCAATTTCGTCAATAAGGTCACTTTTCCCGGGAGATGCTGCCCCATCCTCAGATTTAACCTTGAAAGCATTATGATCCTTCAAGGAAGATAAAAGCTCCTTCACGTCTCCGGTTTGGGATTGAACTTTTTCAACCTGGTCCAAAATCTCCATGGTTGCCTTTTCCGTGATGTCGACTATTTCCTTCAGTTGGTTCTTAGCGCTTTCTATCTTCTCCCCGGCCTCATTGAGCTCAGCCCTTTTCGCCCGCCGATCCTCGGCAGGGATCTCGGTCAAGGTAGAACTGAGACTCTTGGCCAGATTTCCGATTTCGTTATAGATATCCTTGGAAATTCTTTCATAGTACTGGTCGCCCTCCCCGTTCAAAACTTCAGCGGGAACGACACGAGCATCGGAAGACGATTCGGAGGACCGCTCTTTCTCAACTATTCTTTCCACAACCCTGGTGGCGGAACTTTCCTCACTCGCCACAACCTTGATATTCAGGATGGCATCTTCGGTCGGTATCCGAAAGGAACCACTGCAGAGTTCCAAATGTATTTCAGGTTTCTTATCAGTCATATCAAGCTCCCCCTGACTCACGTGGCCCTCTGCGAAAACCCTCAAAGGAATTTTTTTTCAACATCATTTATTTTGGCCCCCGTTGGACACTGCCTATAAAAAGAACCCCAACTTCGATCAATACCTGATCAAGCGCACTGGCGGAAACCCACATAACCCGGCCCAGAACCGTAAGACGCCCATGGTCCGATGCTTGACCTGTGGAAATCCATTCTTTCCCATCGACACACCACCCGGAAAACTCAAGCTCTATCACAAGTTGATCATTCTTTTTCACATCCTGATCAGCGAGAAATCGAAGGCCCCCGCCACCGATATCACACAAACTTCCATCACGGAGGGGTTGCTTAAAGTTAATATCATTGCCGGGTAAGACCCGATAACGCATTACAAAACTTTTCTGAATTCGCTCATAACGCCTTTTTTCCTGAAAGTCGTCAGGGTTGGTGCTACTCATTAACATCTCCTTCCAAGGGTTCCTGGGAAACATTGATATTGAATGATCTTCCGAATGCCATATCATGATGAAAATGAGTTATGACATTAGCCCTATTGCAAAAGGCTCAACTAATAATGAGATCCTTCCATTCTCCCAAGTATAGCACACAGCCTTCAATAAATGGCAAGGATGAACTGAAGGATTTTCATAACTATTCAGCTGCACTCCATCTGCGTCCGATTCGGCCTTCCAGCATACCCATGTATAGCTAAAAAGCCGAACCGGACACATCTGTAGCACATCTAAACAGTTACATTTCGGTGGTTTTTGTTCATTTTCAGCATTAAGCTGGTTAGTTACGGATTTTCCTCATTTTCGATCACCAGCAAAGGAACAAGTGCGTTATGGAGTGCTGATGATGATCTGCAAAAATCATTTCATAAAGGGCAATAATGCTTTAAAGTGGGGAGTCCCAGCCCGACCAAGGAGTTCATAGATGATCATTTCGGTACTGACGATCACTGCGCCCACTTCTCGAATCCGAGCAAGCCCTATCTTCCTGTTGCGCTTATCTCGAGAAGAAACCGCATCGGCCACCACTCGGACGTCATATCCCATGGACAGAGCTCCAACCACGGTCTGATAGATGCAGATGTGGGTCTCCACCCCACAGATAACCAGGGTATCCACACTACTCGGCAAGGATTTTATCCGTTGGCCAATAGCCGGGTTGGCCAGGGCATTAAATTCCAATTTATCATCCACTGGAATAGGACCGAGTTCGGCCAAAACCTCGGGGATAAGAGGGCCGATCTTTTCGGCATACTGGGTCGTGGCCAGCTGGGGAAGCTTTAACACACTGGCCGTCTTGATAAGTAACGCCGCATTTTTTGCAACCATTTCCCGATCATGAATAACCCGCATCAACCTTTCCTGGATATCAACAACCAATAATGCGGTATTATCGGGTTGAATAAATTGATTGCTTTTCATTTTTTAGCCTCATTCGTATGATGTTACTCTGTTTAAACCAACCTCTGTGTCTCCAATGACTCGTAAAAGGAACATCATATGGATATTAAATTAATCCTCACCGAACCGCAAATCGGTGGTCAAACAATAATTTCCGGCTGGATCCGAACCAAGCGTGACAGCAAGGATTTTTCATTCCTCGAAATCAACGATGGCTCTTGCCTGAAAAATTTGCAAGTTATCGCCGCCAGGGCTCTCCCCAACTATGATACCCAGGTTAGCCGACTTACCACCGGATGCTCCGTTCGAGTCACAGGTCAAGTCACCTCCTCGCCGGCCAAGGGGCAAACGGTTGAGCTTCAGGCCGAGACCCTTGAGGTGATCGGCTGGGCCCCAGCCGACAGCTATCCCTTGCAGAAGAAACGGCACTCCTTTGAGTTTTTACGGGAGATCAGTCATCTTCGCCCCAGAACCAACAGCCTGGGGGCAGTCATGCGCATCCGCAGTCATCTGTCTTTTGCGGTCCACCAATACTTCCAGGATAATAATTTTTTTCTGGTTCATACCCCGATTATCACCACCAGTGATTGCGAGGGCGCCGGTGAAATGTTTGCCGTCACCACCACACCCAAGAAAGGGAGCCCTGACCAAACTCCCCCCCGTGACTTTTTCGGAAATCCGGCAGGCCTGACCGTGAGCGGCCAACTCCAAGCTGAGGCCTATGCCCTGGCTCTTGGCAAAGTCTACACCTTCGGCCCCACCTTCAGAGCCGAAAATTCCAACACCAGCAGACATCTGGCCGAATTCTGGATGATTGAACCCGAGATGGCCTTCTGCGACCTGGACGGCGATATAGCCCTGGCCACAGATTTTCTTAAATATCTGATCAAATCCACGCTCAAAAACTGCCCCGATGATCTCGAGCTCTTTGACCGTTTCATTGCCCCGGGTCTCATTACCCGACTGGAAGGAGTTCTTGACCGATCCTTCACCCGCATCAGCTATACCGAGGCAGTTGCCCTGCTCGCCAAATCAAAACAGAACTTCGAATATCCGGTTTCCTGGGGGACGGACCTGCAGTCGGAGCACGAAAAATTCCTCACCGACGTGATCATGAAATCCCCGGTTGTGGTTACCGACTACCCCTCCGCCATCAAACCATTCTACATGAGAGTAAATAATGACAAAAAGACAGTGGCCGCTATGGATATCCTGTTTCCAACCATCGGAGAAATCATCGGCGGCAGCCAGCGTGAGGAACGAGAAGATATCCTCCTGAAAAGGATGCTTGCCACCGGCATCGACCCAGACCAGTACCAGTGGTATATCGACCTCCGGCGCTATGGCACGGTCCCCCACGCCGGTTTCGGCCTGGGATTCGAGCGGATGGTACAGTATATCACCGGCATGACCAATATCCGGGACGTAATTCCCTTCCCCCGGACCCCGGGACATGCTGATCTTTAAGTTAATTGGAATGAAAGGAGAGATAGGGCAAGTTTATGGAGGCAGAACAAGAACAAATCGTAAAAATCGGTCAGACCATGAGATAGAAACCAAGAGCCCGATCATGGGACGTTGGTTCGATAAATTCGCAACCGACATAACTTTTACGCACCAAACGGACTACAACTTTCTTATCGATCAATGAGTGATGCCGGTCATCAAGATTAAACGTCATCTGGAGCTCATGCCCTTCCTTGATGCTGTGGGCCCCGGAAATCTGGGCCCCGATTCCGGTTTTCGAGATGTTCACCACGAGCATTTTCCCCCGCGGCCTTTTATGGGGGAGATGAGCGTAGTCCCCGGACAGTTTAATTTCCTTACGGTAGGCCTTACGGAATTCCAGGTTGACCATGAAAGTCTCCTGGCAGGTACACTTCACCCGGACCACATGCCTGGTGCCCTTGAAGGTATCAACCTTGGTTGTTTTCACCCCTTCACAAACCGGACACTTAATGACCGCAATTCCATCCTGGTTGACAAAAACCTTTTGTGCAGTTTCCATAATTGCGTTCATTACATGGTACCAACCCTAAGGAAATACAAAAAATGAAGAAGGACTCATTTACTACACCATTTGTTAAAAATATCTTTTAACACTTTAATTTCAATAAAAAAATTCATTTACCATTATTTTTAAATAAAAGCTATCGGGCACGGAAGTAAATACGATCAACCGGCAAAGGGGGGCCGAAACAACTTCCCAACCAGCAGAGACAACCGAGAATCGCGACCAGCAAGGAATTCCAGATGGGCCTGCCGGGATATTTCCGGTCTTTTCTCTAGGCAATAGGCAACCGCATCCCGCACCGCCCCTTCGGTAAGATCTGCACAGAAATTTTTCCTAGCCCGACTTCCCTTACGAAAATCAGCGATCAAATTTCTGCAACATACCGCTCCAGATTGTTGCTGAAATTGGTCATGGAAGTGTCCCACTCCTTTCCGAAATTCTTTCTTTTCAAGGGCAAAAGGCCCCCGGGGGCCGACCAATAACCCCATGCCCATGACCGCCCCGGACAATGCGCCACAGACACAACCGGAATTACCGATTCCACCCCCGAAACCGCTGCCCATGGCAATGGCCTGATCAGGACTCAATCCACCTCCAAAGCCCTCATTGATAACCAGAAGAGCCGCTTCAGAACAACTCAGGTGATGGGCCTCGAAAAAATTCCGGGCCCGCTTCCCAGCCAGTTCGGCAAGATTCGTTGGGGAGGAGGTCGCTTGGCCATTGCGGTCAACCGAGGCGAGCCGTTCAACGGCTTTAAGGGCCATCAGAGTTCCTTCCCCTTTGAAACTAAAGATTTTCGAAATTCCAATCCTTCATCCCCCCGTTGAACCATGATATGGTCACCCTCAACCAGATTTCCGTCGAGTATCTTTAGAGCCAGTGGATCCAGAAGATGCCGCTGGATGGCCCGTTTCAACGGCCTGGCCCCGAAGGACGGATCAAAACCGACTTCGGCAAGATACTCACGGGCCGGGTTGTCAAGATCGAGGGCAAACTTCTGCCCGGCCAACCGGGTCTTGAGTAAATCAAGCTGCAGATCGACGATCCGACCCAACTGTTCTCGATTCAAGGCATGGAAGATGATGGTTTCATCAATCCTGTTTAAAAATTCCGGTTTAAAATGATGGTGCAGAATCTCGTCGACCCGCTGCCTGGCCTCCTGTCGCTTTTCTTCGCCCAATTCCATGATCATCTGACTCCCCAGATTAGAGGTCATGATCAAAATAGTATTCTTAAAATCAACCGTCCGGCCCTGACCATCGGTCATTCGGCCATCATCGAGAATCTGCAGCAGGACATTGAATACATCGGGATGGGCCTTTTCGATCTCGTCGAAGAGAATCACGGAATAGGGACGCCGCCTGACTGCCTCGGTAAGATAACCGCCCTCATCATATCCCACATACCCAGGGGGGGCTCCAATTAATCGGGAAACGGAATGCTTTTCCATATACTCGGACATATCGAGCCGGATCATGGCATTTTCACTGTTGAATAGAAAGACAGCCAAGGCGCGGGCCAATTCCGTCTTACCGACCCCGGTCGGGCCGAGAAAGATGAAAGATCCCAATGGACGATTGGGATCCTGGAGCCCGGCCCGGGACCGGCGGACCGCGCGGGCCACCGCCCCAATAGCCTCTTCCTGGCCGATAACCCGACCGGCCAGAACCTGCTCGGCCATGATCAGTTTTTCCCGCTCCCCAGCCAGCAGATGATCAACCGGGATCCCGGTCCATTTGGCAACAACCCCAGCGATATCCTCCTCGCCGACCTCTTCTTTCAGCATCTTCCGGTCCCGCTGAATTTCGTTCAAATGCTCACTTTCGGCCTGTAATTTCGCCTCAAGCTCAGGCCCCCGACCATGGGTCAATTCTCCGGCCCGGGCAAAATTTCCAGTCCGCAGGGCCTGCTGCTCCTCAATTTTCAACTCATCAAGTTCCGCTTTGATTTGACGGATCTTGCCAATAATCTCCTTTTCCAACTGCCAGTGGCCCTTCATGCCCTGGAGGGTCTCATTGAGATTGGCCAGTTCTTCTTCCACCTTGGCCAACCGTTCCCGAGAAAGGGTATCTTTTTCCTTCTTCAAGGCTTCCCGTTCGATTTCGAGTTTAATCCGTTGCCGATCAACCACATCAATCTCAGTGGGCATACTGTCGATCTCGATCCTTAGCCGGGATGCCGCTTCATCGATCAGATCAATGGCCTTATCGGGCAAAAAACGATCGGTGATATAACGGTTGGACAGGGTAGCCGCCGCCACAGTAGCAGCATCCTGAATCCGAACCCCGTGATGCACCTCATATTTTTCTTTGATCCCACGAAGAATGGCAATGGTATCTTCCACCGACGGTTCCCGGATCAACACCTGCTGAAACCGGCGCTCCAGGGCGGCATCCTTTTCAATATATTTACGATACTCATTTAAGGTCGTGGCTCCGACACAATGTAACTCCCCCCGGGCCAAAGCCGGCTTCAACATATTGGAGGCATCCATACTTCCTTCTGCCGCCCCAGCCCCAACCAGGGTATGAATTTCATCGATAAAGAGGATGACTTCGCCCTGTCTTCTCTGGACCTCCTTCAAGACGGCCTTCAGTCTATCCTCAAACTCCCCTCGATATTTGGCCCCGGCGACCAACGCCCCGAGATCCAAAGAAAGAACCTGCTTGTTACGCAGGGTCTCGGGGATATCCCCGTTGACTATCCTCTGAGCCAGACCTTCAACGATGGCAGTTTTGCCAACGCCGGGTTCACCGATTAAGACGGGATTATTTTTCGTCCGCCGGGAGAGAACCTGAATAACCCGCCGAACCTCCTCATCCCGGCCGATCACCGGATCGAGCTTCCCCTGACGGGCCTCGGCGGTCAGATTCCGGGCATATTTTTCCAGAGCCTGATACTTCGCTTCGGGGTCCTGATCGGTTACCCGCTGATTACCACGGACCCCAGCCAGGGCCTTCAAAAATGCCGAATGGTCAATCCCGATTTTCTTGAACACTTTGCCCAGGGGAGTTCCCTCCTCTTCGAGCATGGCCAAAAAGATATGTTCAAGACTCACATATTCATCCTGCATTCCGGCCGCGACTTTTTCGGCACCGTCAAACACCTTCCGCAGACCTGCGGAGACCACCACCTGCCCGAAACCGCTGCCACTCACTTGGGGAATTCCCTTTAAAAGGGTATCAATCTCGGAGAGCAATTGGTCCGGAGCAATCCCGATCTTTTGGAGAACCGGAATAACCACCCCTTCAGGTTGTTTCAACATCGCCAGTAACAGATGTTCCTCCCGGATCTCCTGATGTCCTTGATTGGCGGCAACAACTTGGGCCTCCTGCAAGGCCGTCTGTGATTTATTGGTAAGCTTTTCGAATTGCATTAAGTATTCCCCATCCAAGCCCGTACCGGATTATTTAATTTTGTACTTTTTTCAAAGACAACCAGGATACTATTCTCATCCTTCTTTATGAAAACCTTTTCTTTCAAAGAAATCTCTTCCCCACTGAATATATCGTTAAAGACGACCCAATCCTGAATTATATCTATGTTTTCCTTATGAAAAGTAAGGTTGGACCATAATCATGTCAAGGAGAGGAAATCCTAGACAGGGAATGGCCCATATTTATTTTGGATTCCCACAAAAAAAATACCACCAAAACGTACCACTCCGTGGTATTATGTTGCTGAATTCGCCACTACCTGTTAAAAAGGATTTTCGTTTCACTATGAAACATTGACGTTGTAAACCTGCAACACCTTTTTAACAAACCAACCGCTTTGCGGCTCCTTGGGCCCAAGGGTCTTGAGGCAAACAATGCAGCGTGAACCGCAAATCCGCTGAAAGATTTTTTGAGTTTGCACCAATGAATTTGTAGTTGATTGACCCGTGTCCACGGCATTCCCATTGGCCCTGGGCGAGTTAACCCTCTTTTCCTGGGGGTGAACATTCAGGTTTATTTAGTTTCCATCCAGAAACGAGGTTTTTTGGTCGAGAGCAAGACGCGAGGACGACGAAAAAGCGGAGCGTACTTAGGTACGTGAGCATTTTTCGGCAACTAAGCAACGCAGCCATCGATCAAAAAGACCGTTTCTGGACGGCAACTATTTAGAAACGATCCCTTGACCTAGGCAATTCATAGACACTTGAAGGGATTCATACTACTCCGAGGGGATGGTCGTGGACAGTAAAGAATTTCTCGAGGCCCGCCAAAGGCTGGGCAAAACCCAGAAACAACTGGCCGAACTTTTGGGTATTTCAATCAAGGCAATCCACAGCTACGAGCAAGGATGGCGACATATACCATCCCATGTGGAACGTCAGGTGTTTTTCCTCATCTCAAGGACCCGGGCCAATGATAAAGACATCAAGCCCTGCTGGGTCGTCAAAAAATGTCCACCGCAACGCCGAAAGCATTGCCCCGCTTGGGAATTCCAGGCAGGTAAGCTTTGCTGGTTTATTAATGGCACCATCTGTGAGTGCAAGAGCCAGAAAAACTGGCAGGAGAAAATGAATATCTGTCGCTCCTGTGAGGTTCTCACTAGTATCCTTTGACCATCAACAGACCCCGGGCATCCCCATTTTTCTCTATGCTGAATTGCGATTATTGCTATACTTAAACGTAATCACCACGACAGAAGCGACCTTTCACTTCCTTAAGCCATAAAACACCTCTCACTGACCATAGTATCTCTTTTGGAGAAGCAATAATATGTCTGACAAAAAAGATTTCCGAACCAGAGTCATCCATGAAGGCCTCCACCCTTCAGAATGGCAAGGGGCGACCCTGCCTCCAATTTGCCAATCCGCCTCACACCTTCACGAAACCGCCGAAAATCTGAGCGCCACCTTTGGCGGCAAGACCTCCGATCATATCTATCTCCGACTGACCAACCCCACCAACCGGGTCCTTGAAGAAAAACTCGCTCTGCTTGAAAGCGGCAAAGGGGCTGTGGTCATGGCCTCAGGAATGGCGGCAATCACCAATGCCTGCATGGCGCTCTTGCGAACCGGGGATGAATTTGTCAGTGGCAACTCCCTGTTCATGTCCACCTATATTCTCTTCAACAACATCTTCAAAAAATACGGAATCACTGCCCGACTGGTTGAGTCCACCGATCTTGCCGCCCTGGAGGCAGCCATCACCGACAAGACCCGTTTCGTCTACCTGGAAACCATCGGCAATCCCAAAATGGATGTGCCAAACCTCGCTGAAACTGCCCGAATCGCCCATCGCCATGGGCTGCCTCTCCTGGTGGACAACACCCTGGCTACCCCATATCTCTGCCGCCCTTTGGAATTGGGGGCCGATGTGGTCATCCACTCAACGACCAAGTACCTCAGTGGCCATGGGGATGCCCCAGGTGGAGTGGTGATCGACGGCGGCAACTTCGACTGGCAACAGGGCCGTTTCCCAGATATGAAGCCATTTATCGACCGGAAGGGCCCCTTGGCCTTTCTCGACAAGGTCTGGCGAGAACACCATATCAACTTCGGGACCACCCAGGCTCCACTCCACTCCTATCTGACCATGATCGGTCTCGACACCCTGGCGATCAGGATGGAACGGCACCTGGAGAATTGCGCTCGGGTAGTAGATTTTCTCGCCGCCCGTCCCGAGGTGACCTGGATAAAATATCCCGGCCGACTCGACAGCCCCAGCCATCTCACCGCCAAGGCTCAGTTCAACGGGATGGGATTCGGCGGGATCCTCTCCTTCGGCCTCCGGGACCAAGCCCAATGCTTTTCATTCATCAACGGACTTAAAATGATCTATCACCTGGCCAACCTCGGAGACTGCAAGACCTTGATTATCCACCCCTCCTCATCGCAATATCTTTCATTCGATGAACCGACCAAACAATCTCTGGATATCACTCCGGATCTGATTAGACTATCGGTAGGAATAGAGGCAGTAGAAGATATCTGCCAGGATCTGGCCCAGTCCCTTGACCGGATTTGAGATGGATTATAATGAGCGAATACACCAAGCATGACACCTCCGGCAACTCCGTCGGTCTTGTAGAGAAAAAATTCGTTACTCTGGCCGATTCTCCCAATGAAATCGTCCTGGACAGCGGAACCCGCCTGGGGCCGATAACCCTGGCCTACGAAACTTTGGGACAACTAAATTCGGATCGCTCCAATGCCATCCTGATCACCCATGCCCTGTCCGGTGATTCCCATATGGCCGGATACTACACCCAGGAAGATTCCAAACCCGGCTGGTGGGAGATTATGATCGGCCCTGGTAAGGCCATCGATACCGATCAGTACTTTGTGATCTGCTCCAATGTGCTGGGCGGATGTATGGGTTCAACCGGCCCATCATCCATCAATCCCGCCACCGGCAGGCAGTTCGGCCTTGACTTCCCGTTGATTACCATCGGCGACATGGTCAAGGCCCAGAAACTCCTGCTGGATCATCTGGGCATCAACCAACTCCTCTCGGTAATCGGCGGTTCCATTGGCGGCATGCAGGTTCTGGAGTGGTCGGTCCGCTACCCTGAGATGGTCGCCTCGGCCATCCCCCTGGCCACCACCACCCGTCACTCAGCCTTGGCCATCGCCTTTAACGAGATCGGTCGCCAGGCCATTATGGCCGACCCAAACTGGGCCGGTGGCCATTACTATCAGGGGAAATTCCCCGATACCGGGCTGGCAGTGGCCCGCATGGTGGGGCACGTAACCTACCTGTCGGACGAGGCCATGCGCATCAAATTCGGGAGAAGACTCCAGAACAAAAAGGACCTGTCCTTCAACTTCGACGGCGACTTCCAGATCGAGAGTTATCTCCGATACCAGGGCAATAAGTTTGTCCGTCGTTTCGATGCCAACTCCTTCCTCTATATCAGCAAGGCAGGAGATTATTTCGACTTGGGCAGTAAATTCGGCGATGACTCAGACGTCCTGGCCCTTGCCAGTGCAACGGCCAGATTTCTGGTGGTTTCCTTCACCTCGGACTGGCTCTACCCCACGTATCAATCAAAAGCCCTGGTCAAGGCCATGAAAAAAAACGGACTCGACGTCAGCTTCTGTGAAATCAAAGCGGACTGTGGGCACGATGCCTTTTTACTCCCCAATCCCCGACTCAGCAGTCTGGTGGGGAAATTCCTGGAACGGATTTACCGGGAGAGGTCGGGCCGCCATGCGTTATGATCTGCAAATTATTGCCTCTTGGATCGAACCAGGCAGCAGGGTCCTCGACCTGGGATGCGGCCACGGTGATCTCCTCAACTTTCTCAAGGAAGAAAAACAGGTTTCCGGTACCGGTATCGAAAATTCCGAGGAACTGGCCGCCTTCTGCATCGAACGCGGACTCCAGGTCCTGCAGGGTGACATTAACGAGGAAATCCTTGACTACCAGGATAACTGGTTCGACTATGTGATCCTCAGCCAGACCCTGCAACAGGTTTATCGTCCCGACTGGTTGCTGAATGAACTGCTCCGGATCGGCGGTCGGGTGATTGTCTCGTTCCCCAACTTCAGCCACTGGTCCATCCGGATACAGCTCCTGCTCAAGGGCTATGCCCCGAAAAACCCGCAACTCCCCTTTGACTGGTATAACACCCCCAATATCAGGGTTATTACCATTAAAGATTTCCGCCGATTTATCAGAAAGATCGGCTGCCGCCTGGAAAAAGAGGTGGCCATCGACACCAGCAGCCATGATCTTCAAGGGAAAATTATTTCTTTCCTGCCCAATCTGCGGGCCACCTATGGAATTTTTCTGGTCAGCAGGACCGATTGAGTAAAAAATGGCTATAGTACAGATTTTAAAGGGTAACGGAGTAAAATCTTCTTCCTGGCTGAACAACAGTCCCCCTCAACCCCAATGACCCACCAGGTTTTATCGCTATAAGGAGACAAAGATGTTTATCAAGGATATCGATAATAAAGAATGCATTGATGATGCGGAAAGCACTAACCATTTCTACGATGATATCCCGCCGGTGGTTAAAAAGCTGGCCGCTTCCTGCAACCGGCATGGCTGTTTCGACCACCTGGGCTCAATTCCCATTCCCACCCATGCCAAGGTAGTTGAGATCATCCAGCAGGCGAGGCGCATCCTCTTCCCCGGCTATTTCTCACCGACCTCGATCAATCCGGCCAACCTGGAATACTGCCTGGGTCAAGAGACCACCGAGCTCTTTGAAAAGCTCTCCGCCCAGATCGTCCTGGCCATCCAGCACGAATGCTTCCAGGCCCGCCAGACTTGTACCCGTTGCAAGGTCCAAGGTGCGGAAAAAGCAATTCGCTTCATCGAACGACTACCCGAAATCAGCGAGCAACTGGCCAACGACATCCAGGCCGCCCTTGATGGTGATCCGGCCGCCAAGGGGGCCGACGAGGTGATCTTCAGCTATCCCGGTCTTTTGGCCATCAGTGTCTATCGCCTGGCCCATGAACTGCACCGAATGCAGGTCCCGGTTCTGCCCCGAATCATGACCGAATATGCCCATAGTCTCACTGGGATCGATATCCATCCCGGCGCCGCCATCGGCTCGCATTTTTTCATCGACCACGGCACTGGGGTGGTCATCGGAGAGACCACCATCATCGGCAACCGGGTCCGACTCTACCAGGGCGTCACCCTGGGCGCCCTCTCCCTGCCGACCGATGCCGGAAAACGTTTTCGCAACGTCAAACGCCATCCCACCATCGAGGATGACGTCATCGTCTATGCAAACTCAACCATCCTTGGCGGCGAAACCGTAATCGGCACCCGCAGCGTGATCGGCGGTAATATCTGGATCACCGAAAGCGTCCCACCGGACACCAAAGTTATCCTGAAAAAGCCGGAACTGGTTTACTCGGGCAATGGCAAAAAAAACGACAAAAGGAGAACAACATGAGTGGAATCTATTCCGACATTTCCCAGGCCATCGGCAATACCCCGCTGATCCGGCTTAACCATCTGGCCCCGGATTCAGGGGTCACCATCCTGGCCAAACTGGAATCCCGAAATCCCCTGTTCAGCGTCAAGGACCGGATCGGCAAGGCCATGATCGACGCCGCCGAGCAGTCCGGACAGGTCAACCACGACACGGTGATCATCGAGCCCACCAGCGGCAATACTGGCATTGCCCTGGCCATGATCTGTGCCGCCAAGGGGTATCGGCTGATCCTCACCATGCCGGAAACCATGAGCATGGAACGACGCCAGCTCTTAAAGCATCTTGGAGCGGAACTGGTGCTCACCCCAGGTCCGGAGGGAATGAAGGGGGCCATTGCCAAGGCCACAGAACTCACCGCAAACACCGCCAATGCCTTCATGCCCAACCAGTTCGAAAACCCTGCCAACCCCGAGATCCATCGCACCACCACCGCTTTGGAAATCTGGAATGATACCGAAGGCCGGGTTGATATATTAGTGGCCGGGGTCGGTACCGGCGGCACCATCACCGGAGTCTCCGAAGTGATCAAGGCCCGCAAACCATCATTTTATGCCGTGGCGGTCGAACCAACGGCGTCTCCGGTTCTCTCCGGCGGTGCCCCCGGCCCCCACAAGATCCAGGGCATCGGGGCAGGCTTCATCCCCAAGGTCTTAAACACCGGCATCATTGACGAAATCGTCCAGGTCACCAATGAAGACGCCATCGGCACGGCCAAACTCCTGGCCGCCAAGGAGGGGATCCTCTGTGGCATCTCCTCCGGGGCAGCCGCCTGGGCGGCCCTTCAGGTTGCCAACCGGGAGGAAAACCGGGGCAAAACCCTGGTGGTCGTCCTCCCCGATACGGGTGAACGCTACCTGAGTACGGATCTGTTGAAGTAATTTTTAGAATTGGCAAACGCCGGGATCCGGTCGCCAGGGAATAGGTGGCTGGATTGGCCTATAGCTTTCCACCAGATCGCCGATGGCCCCGCGATTGAAGTCTTCGATCTTGAGCCCGACCTGCCGACCAACCCCGGCCTGGTCCACCGCACGGTCCCCAATTTGAAGTGATTTTATCCGCCCGGAGTAGATCGGGCCCATGCCGCTGATTACCCGAAAGTGGTCCCCCAGGGCCAGGCGCCCTGCCACCAACTCACAACCAAGGATCGAACCATGTCGACAGCTCTTAAAGAGGGCAATCACCTTGGCCTGGCCGATAACGGTTTCGCTCTCGCCTTTGGGAACCAGGCTTGCCGCTATCCTTTTTAAATCCTCGGCCAAGGGGTAAATCAAGCGGTACAGTCGCACCTCAACTCCTGATTGTTCGACGCCCGCCCTGACTCCAGAAACGAGATCAACCCCAAACCCGATGACCAGGCGACTGGCGGTTTCAGCAAAAAAAAGATCGGATTGAGTTATATCGCCTACCCCGGAGTGGATGACCCCCACGGGGATCTCCGCAGAAATCCGATTAATCTCCGCAGCAACCGCCCCACGACTGCCGTCGGAATCGGCCTTTAGGACAATTTCCAGACGGGGCGGTTCTTGAACAACTTCAGAGCCTCCCTTAACCGGTGGCCGGCGGGTTTCATGAACCTTCTCATGCCGCTGTTTTTTGTTATGCTTATGCCCCATGCCAACCAGCGTATCACACCCAAAAGAGCCGGATCAACTCCCTTGGTTTTCTGATTCATTCAAGCCTTGAATCAATCCCGGATAAACCAGCACTAAATTTCAAGCTGATACGTCTTCATCTTTTCCCAGAGATTCTTCCGACTGATCCCCAGGAGAGCCGCCGCCTCGTTTTTCACCCCTCCCGTCTTCCGCAGGGCCTTCAGAATATACTGCTGTTCAGTCCGACCGACCGCCTCAGCCAGCCCAAAATCACTATCCTCACCAGGGGTATCCAGGGTCAAATCCCTGGGCAATTCCAAAAGATCGATGGTCGAGGATCGGGTCAGAACCGAGGCCCGCTCAATGATATTCCGCAACTCCCGAATATTCCCGGGGAAATTGTACCCCATCAAACAGCTGAGTCCACCAGGTGAAAGATCCAGCCCCATACCGCGCATCACTTGAAACTCATCAAGAAAATAGCGGACCAGATCGGGAATATCCTCTTTCCGCTCCCGGAGCGGGGGGACAAAGAGAGGAATGACCTGTAATCGATAAAAGAGATCTTCCCGGAATCGCCCGGCCTTGACCTCTTCCTTCAAATCCTTGGCGGTAGCGCAAAGGATTCGAACATCAATTCGAATTGGTCGTCCCGACCCCACCCGTTCAATTTCGCGCTCCTGCAGAACCCGGAGCAGTTTGACCTGAAGATGTAACGGGAGATCGCCGATCTCATCTAAAAGCAGAGTGCCGCCATCGGCCATCTCAAATCGACCAATCTTACGAGCCAGGGCCCCGGTAAAGGCCCCCTTTTCATGGCCGAACAGTTCCGATTCGATCAGGTGTTCCTGGATGGCACCGCAGTTGACCTTGACATAGGGTCCCCCGGACCGGCCACTTTGATAATGGAGGGCTGCTGCCACCAGTTCCTTGCCGGTCCCGGATTCTCCGGTAATCAGGATAGTGGAATCGGAGTCGGCCACTCGGTCGATTAACTCAGCAAGCTCTGCCATGGCCGGACTCCGGCCGATAATCCTCGCGGGACGAACATTTTCCTCCAGTGAAGTACATCGGGTTTTCATCTTGCGAACCGACAGCAACCGGTTCACCCTGATGGTCAGATCATCCATATCAAAGGGCTTCAGGATATAATCAGCCGCCCCTTTTTTCAAACAACTCACCGCGTCCTCCACGCTGCCGTAAGCGGTCATCAGAATAATATCGGCATTGGGCGCCACCTTCCGCGCCTCCTCAAGCAACCTGACCCCATCCAATCCTGGCATCTTGATGTCTGAGATGATCAGGTGATACTCCTGGGATTCGATCTTCAGCAAAGCATCGCGGCCGTTGGCCTCCTGATCCACCTCAAACCCCATCCCTTTGAGACGGTCAAAGAGGGTCACCCGCATGATTTCATCATCTTCAACCAGCAGTATTCTCGGCATATTCAATCCTCTCGTTATAAATCATCCACTCCTCGCCCCACTCCACGGGCGACCACCACCTCATCTTGGCCGATCAAGCCCCCTGAGGTGGAAGAACAATTCGAAAATCAGATCCTTGCCCCGGCACACTGTCCAGAGTAATCTCCCCACCCATTCTGCCAACCAGGGCATAGGAAACCGACAGGCCAAGGCCGGTACCCTGACCGATCTCCTTGGTGGTAAAGAACGGTTCAAAAATATGGTGAAGATGCTCAGGGGCAATGCCAACCCCGGTATCCCGAAAGATGATTTCAATTGCTCCGCCCCGGTATCGACTGAAGACGGTCAGGGTTCCACCATCCGGCATGGCCTGAATCCCGTTCAAGGCCAGGTTGACCAAGACCTGTTTCAACGCCTCCACGTCCACCAGGGCCGGTTGATCGAGCCTAAGATCAAGCTTGACCTTGATCTGTTTCAACTGATACTCCAGCAACCCCAAACATTCCCGGATCACCTCATCGATGCGAACCTCCCGCAGACAAAGTGGATCCTTCCGGCCAAAATCCAGCAATTGCCGGACGATCCGGCCGATTCTCTGTAAACCGGTATCAATGAGCTCCAGATACCGGTTCCTCATCCCACTATCCTCAGGGGCCTCCCGCATACTCTTGACACAGTTTCGCATCCCGCCCAGGGGATTGTTGATCTCATGGGCAATGCCGGCCGCCAATCGCCCCACGGCTGCCATCTTCTCCTGTTGAATCATCTGGTCCCGGGTCTGATCAAGTTCGCCCTGGGAGCGCACCAAACGACCGGCTAAATCTCGAAAATTGCCAGCCAGCCCGGCGATTTCATCAGTACCTGCCGGGAGTCGTTGTTGCGGGAGTTCCCCTCCGGTAAAGCGATTCATGGCAAGAGCCAACCATCCCAACCGCCGAACCACGATGGTGTCAATCAAGAGAAAAATGGTCAGGGCGGTTATCAAAATAGTCAAACTCCCGGCCACCAGCAAAATCCGATTGTTGGCGGCAATTGTCTCATCCGCCCAGGAAATTGGAATTTCGAGACTGAGCCCACCTCGGACATCTCCAACCTGATATCCATGGATGGCGTGACAATCGAGACATGACTCCTCAACCTTTAAGGGCATCATAAACCGAAGAACCCGGCCGGAGGCTCCGTCTTTAATTTCGAGGGCCTCCTGCCGCCCTCCTTCAAAGGCCTGCAGACTCGACCGCTCAAAGGCATCTGGACTGTTGGCCGGATTGACCGGTTTCAGACTGGTCACCCGGAATCGGCAGAAATCATCATGGGCGGCATACTCGGAAAGCTCGCGGGTCACCATGGCCGGATTCCGTTTAACGTACACCTGACCATCATCAGACCGAACTTCACCCTCCGGCAGAAACGGATTCTTTTCGACTCCGGGTTTCTTGATGAGAAAAAGACCATCATGGTCCGCAACCCACTTTCTGGTCAGCATAATCTGCTGGGCCAGCATCCGGGCCTGCCGTTCGGCCTGCCCGATCACCAGTCCGTGCTGAAAAGAAGAGACCTTGGCAAAGGTAACGCCAAAGGAGATGGCCACCGTACAACTGACCAGCAAAGACATTTTAATCCGCAGCCTCATGGCCTTCACCTCTCTTTATTCCAAAAAAGTCCGTTCCCACAGAACCAGTCCATTTGTTAAGCAAAATTCCAGCCAAAAAATGCATTGGCAAGTTTCCCAAGGCCAGATCGGGGCAAAAACCTTGATGGCTTGCGAAAAACTTTCAGCCAGAGCAGACGAAGCATCTTTTGCCATGGCAAAAAAATCAAAAATACTTGCCTGAATCATTTCCATCATTATAGAATTTCACCAACACGTAACCTTATGGTAACACTAAGCCAACCAGTAACGTAACCAAAAAGTAACGCGCCTTGACTCAAAAAATAAAATTATCTGCAAAAACAGTCCATTACACAACTGGCACACTCTTTGCCTCTATAAAAAGCAGGACGTAGCAATACAAACTAACAAAGGAGAAAGAGTTATGAAAAAATTAGCGTTTCAACTTTCAGCAGGAATGCTGGTGATGCTGGGTGTCGGTGGTTCCGCCTGGGCCGCAGTGTCAAAGGACACAACAGAATGTCTCGCCTGTCATGCCGACTTGATGCCCGGCATCGTCACCCAGTGGGAGTCAAGCCCTCACTGGCAGGCCGGAGTCGGATGTTTTGAATGCCATGTAGCTCAGAAAGGTGATGCCGACGCCATGGATCACAATGGTTTTCTGGTGGCAACCATTGTCTCGCCAAAAGATTGCGGCCGATGTCATGCCAAAGAAAGCGCCGAACAGGAAGCGAGCCACCACGCTGAAGCCGGCAATATCTTAAATTCCAATGACGGCTTACTGGGGCAGACGCTTGGTGGTGAACCGGCAGTTGCTGTTGGATGTCGGCAATGCCACGGCTCACTGGTCAAGACTAAGGCTGATGGCAGCCTTGATCCTTCAACCTGGCCAAATACCGGAATCGGTCGGGTCAACCCGGACGGCTCCAAGGGAACCTGTAGCGCCTGCCATACCAGACACCGATTCAGTAAGGAACAGGCCAGAAAACCCGAGGTCTGCGGCAAATGCCACCTGGGACCGGACCATCCCCAGAAAGAGGTCTACGAAGAATCGAAGCACGGGATTCTCTACCGGGCCTATGAAGATGAACTGAACATGGATCGTCCTAAATGGGTTCCGGGTGAAGATTATTTCGATGCCCCCACCTGTTCCACCTGTCATCTCGGCGCAACCTCCACCCAGGCCGTGACCCATGATGTGGGTGCCCGGTTAAGCTGGGATCTTCGCGCAGCCGTGTCCTCACGGACCAAGGATTCCCCACAGAAACTCGCCAACATGCAGGATGTCTGCACCTCCTGCCACAGCAAGACCTTTGTCGATGGATTCTACAAGCAACTCGATGACTTCGTCGATCTCTACAACACCAAATTCGCAGTTCCAGCCAAGGAAATTCGCGCCATTCTCATGGACAAAGGAGTGTTGACCAAGGCCAACTTCGATGACAAGATCGACTGGATCTATTGGGAATTATGGCACCATGAAGGACGCCGGGCCCGCCACGGAGCCGCCATGTCCGGACCTGACTACGCCTGGTGGCACGGCATCTACGATGTGGCCAAGCACTTTTACACCGAGATGCTGCCCGAGGCCGAAGAGGCCTGCAAGAAGGCCGGGAAACCAGAGGTGTATGAAGAGATCATCAAGAAGTACATTGACGGCGATCCACGGCATGCCTGGTTCACCAAAGGCTTTGACCCCAAACGCCTCTCTGAAATCAAAGATTATTACAAAGAGCGGTACAATCAGAAAATGGATTAATCCTCCCTCAACCCCTGGTTGAGCATCCATTTTCCGAGCATTTCTCCCCGGGCCGGAACGATCCCCTCGTTCCGGCCTTTTTTTTGCCCAGGAGTTTGTCCCTCTCAACAACTGGCGAAAACCAGACCCCAGAAAACGCAATTCAGAATATGGTCTTCGTCCGTCAACGTTGTCTACCTAGCAGTATGAACCATATTACCGTTAGGGCCTGATGATCACTGCCCGATACGTTTTGCCAAATGTATCGGAAAATAGATAGCTCCGTCCCGATGAAATCTGATACTGTTTCGGGTGACCTATCATCGCTGAAGACATATCCCAACACCCAGACAGTCGACATTCACCAGCGGGAGGCGTTAGCATGATGGGCCGGGCTAAGATCTGATTCGGAGCAACCCCTGCGGGTCATCAATGCCCAGGCTAAAGATGTCCAGAGAAAACATCAGAAGAATCAACAAGATGAGCAACCCATGGTAATCACAAAGCTATTATCCCGTCCAGATCCTCCGCCACAACGCAATGGATAACCATCGAGAAAGCCATGACACTCAGAAAAGAAATTTTCTTCACGATTCTGATTTCTATTGTACTGTTGACGGCATTTATTGGGTTAGGCCAAAGCTATATCGTCTTCCCGGTATTCCAACGGATTGAAAAAGAAGAATCACTCAAAGATCTGCAACGAATCCAGGCCGTGATCAATCATGAGATCAATCGCCTCGAGAGTCTGGCCACCGACTGGGGCGCCTGGGATGACACGTACAGTTTCGTTCATGATCGGAATGAAGGGTATGTCGAATCAAACCTCATACCATCAACCTATTCCACAAATCAGATTAATGCCCTTTTCATCATCGATGAAGCAGGGCATGTGGCCTGGGGCGAGACGCGGATGGATGAAGAATCCGCCCCACTTTTTCTCCCGGAACTCCCCACGACCACCTTTCCCAAAGACCACCCCCTCTTGACCCAAGCAGCCAAGGGAATCATGAATACAGCCCATGGCCCGATGCTCATTGCCGCTCAACCAATTCTCACCTCAATGGATAACGGCCCCCCTCGCGGGACATTTATCATGGGCCGATTCTTGAGCGATGAACTTCGAATCGAATTCAGCAACATGATCAATGTTGATTTCGACATTATGGAGCTCATCTGCCCCGAAGGGTTGACGAATGATGCTTTCTCCTGCCCGGACAAGCCGTGTTTAATGTCGGTCAAAAAAGGAACCAATCCACCTTCAGATTCTCTCCTCGCCGAAATCACGGACATCGACACCCCCCTCGTAGAGGAGATCAACGACAAACATCTCCACATTTACGCAATCATGGATGATATCTCCGGCAAGGCAAGCCTCTTACTGCGGGTCCAAATCACCCGAACTATTACAGCTCTCGGGCGGGATGTTCTTAGTGGAACTCTGGTTTCAACCATTGCCAGTGGACTCCTGATCCTGGTTATCCTCCTTGAAATTATTCGCCATATCGTCGTGACCCCGATTGACCGACTGACCCGTCATGCCATCGGCTTGAAGAACAATGGAACCTCCGACGCTCGTATTCCCCAGACGCTCATATCCAAGAACGAAATCGGAATTCTGGCCCGGGAATTTGATGATATGCTTGCAATCAAGAACAAGGCCCGAAAACAGCTAGTTGAACAATCATATTATACCGGAATGGCTGAAATGGCTTCCGGGGCCATGCATAATATCCGCAACGGACTGACTCCACTCCTGGTCGATATCGGTTTGCTCAAGGAAGAGATTAGTGAAATTCCCCATGAGCAAATGGAAAAAGCCTGCAAAGAACTTATGGAAGCAACTCCCCCCATAGAACGGAGAGAATTGCTTCAGCAGTATTTTTCCACTGCAATCCATCATCTTAAAAACATCACAAACGATGCCGTCGCCCGTTTGACCGTAATGAACCATCGGATCTCAATAATTGAAAAAATTCTTTACGACCAGGAACAGTTTACTTCATCCAAACGATATTACGAACAAACCACCATGAATCAATTGATCGAGAACGCTGGACAATTACTCTACCTGGAACGGTATGCCCCCCAACGAATCTCTCTGGAAAGCATGATCGAGGTCACAGGAAAGATTATCGTCGCAAAAACCGCCCTACTCCACGTTCTAACGAACCTCTTAAACAATGCAGCGGAAGCGATTCTGCAACAACAAGATGCCAATCAAGGCATCATCACCATCAAGGCCTTTACGGTACTTGAGTCAAATACGGAATTTATCCATTGTACCGTTACGGATAACGGCATCGGCATCAACCAGGAAAACCTCACGAAGATCTTTGAACGAGGATACTCAACCAAATCTAAAGAAACATCCGGAATCGGCCTCCACTGGTGTGCCAATACAGTTACCTCTCTTCAAGGCAAGCTCTATGCAGAAAGTCCCGGACCAAAAAGGGGCGCAACCTTTCATCTCCTCTTCCCGCGCTTCATGAGGGATTGAGATAGGTTTCAAGAATAGCTGACCTGGCCCACCCAGATCGATATTTTTTTAAGTTTCAGGAGACAATCAGGCGATGGGAACCACCGAAACAAAACCGTTCAGAATTTTGATAGTCGATGACGAACACGATATTCACAAAATGATGCAACAGGTACTCTGCCCTGATGAAACGTCATCTCTACACAACACCAAATCATTGCTACAGGCACTTGGGACAGAACTCTTTAACGACGGGCACAAGTCAACCCCCAAAAAAAGGTACCAACTAACCTCTTGCTCCCAAGGGGAAGAGGCCGTCAAAGCAGTCCAGGCATCGGTTGCCGCCAATGAAAGATTTGCCATGGTCTTTCTCGATATGAAAATGCCGCCGGGAAAAGATGGGCTGTGGACAGCGGAGCGGATCCGCACATTTGATCAGGACACGAACATTATGATCATGACGGCTTTCACCGATGTTGATCCGGCTGAAATTGCCATAAAGGTACCACCAGAGGATAAGCTGCTCTATCTGCAGAAGCCAGTACGCCCAGAAGAAGTCAGGCAGTTTGCCGCATCTTTGTGCAGCAAATGGCATACGGAACGAGCCCTGCTCAATACCAACGAGGAACTGGGGAAGGCCAATCAGCAGATTTCGGAACTACTTGATCAACGAACAGAACAACTTCATTCAACTGAACAGAAATTAGATCAGACCCGTACCGATCTTCTGACCAAAAAACAGGTCCTCACGGAAAAAGACCACGAACTTGAGCAATCGAATATCGCTCTAAGAGTTCTTCTCCAGAAGTTTTCCGAGGGAGATCTGGAAAATCTGGCTGAACGAGAAGAGGAGATGAATCGCAATCTTCTCCTGCAGATCAAGGAACTTACAGAACCATTCCTCCTGAAACTGAAAAAAACCAGGTTAAATCGGGAACAACAGGAATACCTCGCCATCATCAAAAAAAACCTGGATCAAATTATCTCACCGGTACTCCAAAAACTCCTTTCGGACGAAGTCGATCTGTCTCCGGCGGAACTCAAGGTTGCCAACCTGATCAAACAAAACAAATCCACCAAAGAAATCGCAAACCTCCTCAACCTATCAATCAGGACCATTGAATTTCATCGTGACAATATTCGAAAAAAACTCGGGATTTCGGGCCGTAAGACCCGGCTCAAAACAATCTTGATGCTTCAGGAAGATTGATGGTCAGGAAATAAAACCGATTTGGACGTCATTAACATTCATAAGAACCAAATCCCGTCACCCCTCGTCAGGGAGTAACAGCCACTTCGAATGATTGCATGGCCAAGGGAAAACCGGGAAGCGCTCTTTCCCCCGGGGAGTCAATCCACCCCAAGGCCCGGGCCGCCTCTTTATCGGCCGCCGCTCGTTCATAATCGCCAGTGAGAAGAAATACCGCAGACCGATTGACCAATGCCGGAGCAAAGAAGGGATCGACCGACAGGGCATGATCTAAATCGGCTTGGGCCAGGATCAAGTTATTCAAGCCCAACCAGGCCATTGCCCGATTGTTCATTGCCGGGACACTTTCCGGAGCTAACGATAAAGCCTTGGTGCAATCAGTAACGGCCTGCCTATAATGCCCAAGAAGAAGATTGACGTGCCCCCGATTATTCCAGATAACCGCGACCTCAGGACGTGAGGCCAAGGCTGCATCAAAATCGACCAGGGCATGTTGATACTGACCCATATCCTTTAACGCAACCCCTCTCTCGTTTAACAGGACGGGATCATTGGGCTTGTCCTCAAGTCCCCGATTGAGCTGTTCAACCACCATGGCCGACCGATTGATGATTAATTCCCCCATGGACTGAGCCTGGACCGAACCAAAAAACAATCCTACGAGAAAGAAACCTAAACTCAACTTAGTACATTTTTGAATCATTTCAGAAACCGTATATTTTTTGTTGTAGTAAAATTCAAAACGCCGACCAGACCCTATCAAACAGGAACGAAGGCCAAATGAACCCAAAAAAACCACAGCAAACCACAGGTTACGTCGAGACTAAGACAAGAAGACTTTCCCTGACTGACCAAACTAAATATTTAATTTTACATTATATTCTCTCAAAAACCGACAGAGATGTCAATACCTAAGAACAACAAGTTTATATTTCCAAAAACCACCCCTAATAAAACCAGAAAACAAATCTTTTTACTGCAATAAAGCACTAACGAGTTGCTCATTTATTTATCAATTTCAGCATTTACATAGTAAATCACATCACTCTGACCTCTCCTGCTCACCAAATCGATCCGTCAAACCATTCACTCCTAAAATCTGTATGTTTTACTTTTATTGATCATAAACAATTAAAAAAAATATATATTTACTGAAATAATTTGATTTAAAGAATCTGTTTATCATATTGTGTTTATGGGAGATTAGCCAAATGAACAAATCTTAACACAGGGATGAATTGCCATGAAAAGTTTTTTTCTATTACCCCCCGAAATTCTGTCATCACTATAAATATTTATTACAGTTCGCTTCCGATTATAAAACTAGTTTATAAGACATTGTAGTACGGTATTACCTGTTGTTTCGGTGGAATCACAAACAATTTCATCTAGATAAGAGATGAGAATAATTCTCCTTTATTACGGTATTAAATATGCTTTACTTGGAGGTGTCATGAAAACAGCCGCTCCCGATATAGGCGGTCAACAGTGGAAAACTTAGATCAATTGACTGCTCCGCCTCTATCTGCTCAGATGTAATACCGGCGCAAGAGGCTTTGACGGCTTCAGCCCGACAAAAGACCTATATTTTCATAACACT
>JAHJAA010000005.1 GCA_018814305.1 Pseudomonadota bacterium | reverse complement strand
TATCGATCAAGTGACGTTTGAGTATGATTACTTTTTCTTCAGGCGTGTAATTGTGTCTTCTCTTTTTCATTGAATTCTCCTTTGGCTGAGTATGTTAACTCAGACACCGGAAAATATCGATTCACGTTGAACCAAGACATAGGTATGAGGATTTCTTATGCTGGGAAAAAAATTTGCTGCTGAATTGATTTAGAATCGTTGAAAGTTGCTTTAATTCGAAGGGTTTGGTAATGGCAAAACAGAAACCGTACTCCTGGTAGTTTGCCATAATCGGATCAGTGGAATACCCACTTGAAACCATGACCCTGGCCCCGGGATTGATGGTCAGGATCTCTTTGACCGCCTCTTTGCCACCCATCCCGCCGGGGATTGTCAAATCCATGATGATCAGATCGATGGCCTTTTCAGATTTTTTGTATATCTCGATCGCTTCTCGCCCATCAGCGGCCAGCAAAACATTATGCCCCAGGGATTCCAGCATTCTCCGGGAAACATTTCGTACCGTGGCATCATCATCCATGACCATAACCGTCAGGGAAACGGTTACCCGCGGCAGTGGCTCCCCCTTTGGCTCAACCGGCTGATTTTGTTGGATTACCGGGAGATAAATGGTAAAAATGGTGCCCTGCCCTTGCTTTGACGCAACAAAGATTTTTCCGCCATGCTTGGTAATGATCGAGTAGGTAATCGCCAGCCCCAGACCGCTGCCGAGTGGTTTGGTGGAAAAATACGGATCAAAAATTTGTTCAAGATATTCTTCCGGGATCCCCGACCCACTATCGATGATGACTATTCGCACATAACGATCCCGGGACAAGGTCAAGAGCTCTCCCTGGCTATTATCAAAACTCTCCCCGGACATTTGAATCGATCCTCCTTCAGGCATGGCTTGGACCGCATTCAGGATGATGTTTTGGACTACCTGACTGATCTGGCCCGAATCAACATCTATTGCAGGCAGGTCTTCTTCAAATCGATACGCACATTTCACCTTACTGCCGCGGAGGATAAACCCTGCGGTGTCTTCAATAATCTCCCTCACCGAAGACTTCTTCTTGACCGGATCACCACCTTTGGCAAAGGTCAACAACTGCTGGGTCAAGTTTTTGGCCCGAATCGAAGCGCTTCGGGCCTCTCCAAGCAACCCGGCGACTCCTGGGTCGTCCAGATCTCTCAAGGCCAGATCAATATTGCCGAGGATCGCCACCAGCAGGTTATTAAAATCATGGGCAATGCCACCGGCCAACACCCCGACGGAATCAAGTTTCCGGACCTGACACAGATGATTCTGCAGTTCCTGGTGAGCTTTTTCTGTTTCCCGTAATTGAGTGATATCCTTGGTTACGGAAAGGATATGCGGGACGTCCTGCAGGTTGATAATGCTTGCCGACATCAGGGCAATTTTTCTGGAGCCATCCTTCATCAAAAAGGTTGATTCCAGATTTTCCACAAACCCCTCATTTTGCAGCCCCATAATCAACCGTTCACGATCTTCAGGAATCAGCCAGATCTTTATATCCCGGGAAGACCTGCCGATGACATCCTCTTTGGTGTAGCCGGTCAGGTCAGTAAAGCCCTGGTTTATTTCCAGGTAGATCCCATCCATGGTGTTGATATTGATCGCGTCGGGACTGGTCAGGAAGGCCAGGCGAAAGCGCTCTTCAAGCTCTCGTAAAGATCGTTCCGCCTTAACCCGTTCCGAAATATCCTCAAAGACGCCAATCACCCCTGAAACCCCACCCTGGTCGGTGAATGAGGGACTGAAATTGGCCCGCATCTGGGTCCGGACATTGCCGGTTACGGTGAGGTATTCACCTTCAAAATAACTTTTCTCTCCACCAAGGGCGTGGGCGATGGCGTTCCTCATCCGCACATTATTGATTAACGTATACGAGAAACCGATCAGCTTTTCGCGTGGTGCCCCAAAGAGCTCAGAGGCCCTCTGGTTGCAGATGGCAATGGTACCGGTTTCATCGGTATACATTATTGCCAGGGGGGAATGTTCAAAGATGGTCTGATATATTTTTTGCTTTTCTTCGTGGACCGAAACATCTTTTGGAGACCTGTTATTCATAGAAAATAAACCCATGAAACCCAGCGAATGGAAACAACTAACGTTTGAATAATTCGTTTTATTGCTGCTATCAGTCTACCTTTCGGTGTTCCCGAAAGACAACCTAAATAATCCGGTTTTTTCCAAAGAACATCCCCAACAGGAGAATGAAGGAAAGAGGACTCTGTCGCTTGAGAGACCGCTTGCCGGAAGATGTATCCAGCAAGCGGTCATCATTTTGAAGAAAAGGATGGGTACCAGTTGAGGATGCTGCTTATTTTTTAACGTTCTCTTCCAGCATGAGATCGCCCAGATCCGAATGAAGGTTACCGTAGAGCTTACCCCAGGAACCATCGGTCCGCCGGTCTTTGGCAATGGCGAGGGTATAGAGCCGAACTTCGCCATCGGATTTTTTGGCCGCAACCTGGGCGGTAACACTGCGGGTCGTTCGAAAGCGAACAGCGGTCTGGGTGGTATCGGTCCATTCCTGAACCGACTCTTCTTTCCAGTCCTCACTGATGACGGTGGTGCGCAGAATTTTGCTGCCGGTGATCTTGGCACTCACCAGGCCTTCGGCAGTCTGCTTGATCTCGCCTTTACCGTCACCACCAAAGGTATCCGGTACCATTCTGGTCCGTTCAGCATTGATCGTGCGACGTTCATTGTTCATTTGAACCAATGAGGCCATTTTCCCCTGCATCCTTACCAGCGATGGATCTCCGGCCGGTAACAGTCCGGCTGCGGTATCGACCAGTTTTCGGGCATCATTGATCCGTTCATCACTCAAACAGTAGGGGCGCTTGCTGGAATCATTGCGCCACTCCTCTTTACTTTTGAGGAATGCGATTTCCTGATCCAATTTTTGCTCGGCATTGCCGGATTGGGCGGCCATGCTGCGCTGGAGGCCTTCAGGAAATTTCGCCAGCAGGTCGGCCAGTTCATCTTCCACCCGTTGGAGCCCCGGCGACTTACCTAAAGGGAAATCGGCCTGCAGGTATTGTTCGAACAGTTTTGAGGCCTCATCAAAAATACTTTTTTGGCTCTTCATCTCACTGACATTACTGGTGAAGCCAACGATCAGAGTTTTGGAACCCATTGAGGAGACAAAGGGTTCCAACTTGGCCAGCCAGGCCTCGGAGGCCTTGGCCGTATCCTCCTGGGCATAGGTGCTGCGCAAAGTATCAAGGGTGGAGCGCAGTGAGTTTTCTGAGTTCTGCAATTCCATCGGCTTGCCGAGAGGAAAATCAACCTGCTGGTACTCTGCAAAAACAACCTCGGCCTCCCCGTAACTTTGGCGAACCCTGGCAAAATCAGCCGCCTCCTTACCCCATCCGGTCTTATCAAGATACTTGGCATTGTCCCTGGTGATAAAGGGGTCCAATTTAGCGATCCAATTTTCCGCCAGGCTCTGGTTGGCCGCCTCGGCCTCGGCTTTGACGGCCATCTCGCCTGCGGCAGCCTTCGCGGCAGACTCAATCAGGGTGTTGACGGCGGACATTCGACCGGCAACAGCGACCATGTCCGGATGATCAGCCGGGGCGTCCGCCGCATACCGTTGTTCGATCTCGGCATAGATCTTGGTTGCGGATTTAAATTCCAACTCGGCCCGTTGAATCGATTGATTGTCCAGCGCCTTTTGGGCTTTCTCCAAACCCTGATCGATTTTTTTAATCCGACTGACAACCGCACTGGGGAGGGTGCTGTTGTCTTTAGCACCAGTCTGGACCACCGGTGAAGATGGCCTGGAAGGTGCCGCTACCTGGGGAGTCGCTGGAACAGAGGGTGCCGCCACCACCGGTGTTTTGGGGGCGGCTGTGGCTCTAGTGACCGGTTTCACATTTCTCCCCAGTCGCTTGGCCAGGTCTTTATTGAATTTTTCAACCTGCTCTTCCAGGCGAGGGATCTGACTGTTGGCGGGGTCGGCAGCTTTCAACTCTTCAAGCATCCCCATGGTTTCAGCCAGTTCTGTTTCCGCCTTTTGGGGATTGGTAACAATATTCCGCTTCACCGAGCTGAAACTTTTCTGGATCTGGTTCGCCAGTTCCTTGCTGTCAGCGGCCAGGACCAGACCGACTGATAAAGGGAGCAGGATTAAAAGAGCAAGCAACGGGAATAACTTTTTCAGTCTGAGCATGAAATGCATGGGTTCCCTCTTCAGTATACTTCGATTGATAATGAATAGTCAGAAATCACTCTTTATGAAAGGACGACAATGATGCGGGCTCAACCGTAATCGCACCCACAAAGCCCCTTTTTCCTGACGGATAATTGCATATAAAGACCCGAGGTGAATCCTGTCAACAAAATACCTGCCCATCTTCAATTGCCCCCGAGGTCATCAAAATTGGTGGGGTGCGACATAATGCCACATTGAAACCTTGGTGAAGATTGGGTACTTGTGTGGAACACTGTGGTACACTTCCCCAAACTCGAACACCGGCGGATATGGGGAATACCAGCCATTCTCGGTTTATGACACCTATCATGCCTCTACCTTTTCCGTTATCGCTGCCCCCATGTTCTTCCAACCGGAGGATCGCCTTCCGAATGGGTATCCTGTTCCTGCTGGTTCTGTTGGCACCTTGTTCAACCCCGGCCGGGACCGCCAAGGTCCCCCAGGTTGACCATCCCATTGTCAAGCCCCATGTCTATAGCAAACATGGCCGCTGCGTGAACTGCGGGATGAAACTCAACATGTGGGCCAGGACCCGCCACAGTTTCACCCTGACCGACGGTGAATACCATGTCTGTTCCATCCATTGTGTGGCCGACCTGACCTTACAGAAACAACAACCGCCAAAGGATGTCCAGGTCGCCCTCTATCTTGAACCGGAAACCATGATCAAAGCCGACCAGGCCTGGTACCTGGTGAATTCCAGCGCCACCGGCACCATGAGTGCCGTCTCCAAAATCGCCTTTGCCTCGGAGGAGGCGGCCCGGGCTTTTGCCGCCAACTACGGGGGGACGATCATGTCCTTTACTGAGGCCCTGAATAAAGCAAACGAGGAACTGTAGATCGTTGTATGCCAAACCGATGACGAGCCGAACCGGGCTCACTCATCATTAAATTTTTGCCCTTTTACAAAAAGATACTCAGGAGGAAATCTACAATGTGCGTATCACCAAAAGTTCGTTTTTTCATGGTACCCCTGGCCCTGGCTTGTCTCCTCAGCAGCGGCTGCGGTGGTGGCTCCAGCGATTCCGCGTCCGAGACCACCACTGCCATTGCCGGGACCGTCACTGCCGGCCCCGTTGATGGGTGCAGTCTCAGCGTCCTTGATCTCTCAGGCACCAGCGTGGCCGATCCGGTGACCACCTCCCAGGGTGGATTCACCGTCAACATCCCGGACAGTCACCTCGATGAAGATCTTGTTCTGGAATGTACCGGCGGGACCTTCACCGACGAAGCAACCGGAGAAACCACCATGGCCGGAACCTTAAGCGCCCATGTCACCATGAATTCCCTCTCCGCAGGTTCCGAGATCCACCTCACCCCGGGGTCCACGGTGATTCGAGGCCTGATCCAGGCCGGTCTCAACCAGACTGAAGCCGAGTCCGCCTTCAGTGGGGCCTTCGGCTTTACTCCCGATCCCACCGTAGCTCCCAACCTGAACGGTGACGGCTCCGAGGAGCAGAATCTCGCCGGCCTTCGGACCGGAGCCTTCAGCCGGTTGACCGCCGAACTGGGTCACGGTCCGGCCGATCAGTTCAATCTATTAGCAGCCATCACCGAAGATCTGGCGGCCGACTCCATGCTCGACGGAGTTGGGGCGACCACCATGACCCTCTCCCCTGATCTCGGCAATCGCTTTGCCGGTTGCCTGATCAGCCAGGGCTCCGCCATGGGACTCACCGCCGATCATTTGGGCACCTTACCCTTGGCGACCATCGCTGAAACCGCCACCTACCGGATCCAATACCAGCCGGGAATGATGGGGGCAATGCAGGGGAAAACCCAGTTTAAACTCACGATCACGGACCGCGCCACCGGCACCCCGGTGACCGGGGCCACCCTGATGCTGATGCCGACCATGGCCATGGCCTCCATGAGCCACGGAACCCCGGTGGACACCATCACCGAACTGGGCGATGGGGTTTACCAATGCACGGTCTACTATCTGATGGCCTCAACCATGAATGGCATGTCCGCCGGCTATTGGTCCCTTAAGATTACCGCCAACGGGGAATCGGCCACCTTCCATCCCAATGTTATGATGGCCATGGGCGACACCACCCGCGCCACCCTGAAGGACGCCAATGACATGATCGCCGGGATGATGGGACAACCAGCCCAGATCCGCTCCTATTACCTCTTTAAAGACAGCCTCTCCGGCGATACCGGCAACCATACCTTTCAACTGTTCATCGCCACCCGCGAGTCAATGATGAATCATCCGGCCCTGGCCGTGGGACAGGCCCTGACCGATGAAAACGGCCAGAGCTGGACCGTGGACACCGTGACCGTTGAAGTATCAACCGACTCCGGGGTGACCTGGACTGCCATGGTCGATGGCAGCAATGGTCATTGGAGTGTGACCGGCCTCTCCGGGCTGACCACCGGCGAATCCGCCACAATTTTAGTCCGGCTAACCATCAACGGGGTAGAGAAAACCGGAAATGGCGAAGCAGGCGGTGATCCGGCTTCGTTCACGGTAACCCCGTAAGCAATGAAAATATCGCATTTTAAAAAATGGGGCATTACGGTCTTAGCCCTGGTTGGAACCTTCCTGGCCTCCACCAGCCAGGGCTGGGCCGGCTCCTGTTGCGGTGGCGGGGGGGCCGCCACCCTGATTGTGCCCAAGAGCGCCCGGGCCGCTGCCTCCTTCACCACGGCCTGGGAGCAATATGACGGCTATTACGACCAGGGGGGCGACTGGCGTCCTGATCCTCCCAGTTCCGATCTGGCCCAGTACCGGGTCAGCCTGGCAATGGCCCAACGACTCGGCGCCGACTGGCAGGGCTCGCTCAATCTTCCCTACGTCTGGAACCACAATCGCTATTCAGCGGTGGACTCCTCAACCAGCGGCCTGGGAGACCTGACCCTGGGCATCACCTACGAGACCTTTGAGGCCCCGACCTGTGTCACCCGAATCAGACGGCTCAAGGACCTGACCCCTTCGGTCTACCTCACCGGCGGACTGCTGATCCCCACCGGGGTCTCGCCCTACGACGAGGTAGACAACAGCTTCGACATCACCGGCCGAGGATTTTACCGAGCCGATCTCAATCTGCTGGTGGAAAAGGGCATCTTTCCCTGGACCTTCACCATGACCGGTGGCCTGGGATATCATTTCGAGCGAAAGATCAACCGGGAGTATGGAACCTATGTGGAACCCTACACCAAACAACTCGGCAAAACGGCCAACGGCTCCCTCGGAGTCGGGTACACCTGGGATCTCCCCTGGGAGCCCACCTTGGGCATGACCCTGATTACTACCTTGACCTTGAGTGACCGTTGGGAGGGTGAAGCAACCATTGACGGGATCAAAGACCCCTCCAGCGGACTCGACAAACGGACCCTGGGGATCTCGGCCACCCTGCTCTCCTTCGGCAACGACTGGTCGGTCAACACGGGCTATACCACCAGCCGACCAACGGACGGTTGGGGCCGCAATAGCCCGGCAACCGATGTCATCACCCTGGGAGTACGCCATGTTTTCTACCACTGACCACCACCTCCGGCTGGCAATCATCTGCCTTATCCTGCTGCTGCTCACCGGTTGCGGCGGCACAAGCGATGATCTTTTTCCATCAGGGACGGATAAACGCCCCGAGGTCACGACCGGCGAGACCGGCGGCCGTCCGGGCAACACCGCCCCTGATTTCTCGGTGGTGACCACCGACAATACGGTTTTCACCCTTGCCGATCACCTCCGGGGCAACGCCGAAGAGGTCGATGGGGTGGTACTCTACTTCACCATGTGGTGCCCGGTCTGCTCCGCCCATATGGACCATATCCAGTTCTCGGTAATGCCCCTGTTCCGTGATAAGCGGATCATCTACCTGGCGGTCGATTACCTCTCCGACAGCACTGATTACACCCGGATCTCCCAGCAGGATTCGGGCTTTACCGGCAGCGGCTGGCTGGCTGCGGCCGACCCCGGCCAGGTCATTACCGGCATCTTCAACGGCACCATGGGCACCACCGTGGTCATTGACCGAGACGGCATCGTCCGCTTAAACGAGGACTTCCGTACCGGCGACAACCTGATCGCCATCCTGACCGACTTGACGACCCCGACGCCATGAAGAAAAAAGCAGCCTGGGTTTTCATGACTGCGCCCAGGGATTTTCGGAGGTTGGAAATCGCCCTGAATAATTACCCTGGCTGCGCATCCATGGACAACCACGGTTGACCGCTACAGCCAAACTATGCGGGCAATGGCGATCATCCAAGGATACGTGCCCTGGGGGCGCCATTCCCCCTTGACGAATCGATCAGGCCGTGGTTATCAGAAAGAATCAAGGGGCTGTAGCTCAGCTGGGAGAGCGACGCGTTCGCAATGCGTAGGTCGTGAGTTCGATCCTCATCAGCTCCACAAAAAGACAATCCGTTAGCGTCCGGTAAAGTTTTAAAAACCCGCTTCCAGCAAAGGAAAGCGGGTTTTTTATTGCCTCCATTGTCCAAAGACGCCTATTAAAATTTGTTGGTATCCGATGTCTTTTGTTGGTATATTTGTTGGTATGACCGATACCAACATGAGGAGGTACCAACAAATGGCGCTCACCGATGTCGCAGCAAGACAAGCAAAACCAGGAACAAAAACACAAAGGAAATCAGATGGTGGTGGTCTCTTCCTTGAAATCCGCCCCAATGGTTCCAAATACTGGCGGCTGGCATATCGCTTCGGCGGCAAACAAAAGCTGCTTGCTCTAGGTGTATATCCAAATGTTTCCTTGCTTAAAGCCAGAGAGGGACGCGAGACAGCCAAAAAACAGATTGCCAACGGCATCGATCCCGGAAATGCAAAAAAAACATTAAAACTTGTCCAAGCTGGGGAGGGGAGTTTTGAAAATGTTGCCCGTGAGTGGTTTGCTCAAAAATCTCCTGTCTGGGCTGAGAGCCATTCCTCAAAAATCATAGCCCGACTTGAGCTGGACATTTTCCCATGGATTGGGGCAAAGCAGATCAATACCGTAACAGCCCCTGAGCTTTTAGCTGTTCTCCGTCGCATCGAAAGTCGCGGAGCAGTCGATACCGCTAACCGGGCAAAGCAAAATTGCTCTCAAATTTTCCGCTATGCAATTGCCACAGGTCGAACCGATCGCGACCCTGCCGCTGACTTACGAGGAGCCTTGAAGTCAACCCGCAAAAGACATTATCCAACAATCATCGACCCCGGCAAGATTGGCGAACTCATGCGAGCAATTGACGGGTACAGCGGTTCGTTATTGGTCAGATGCGCTATCAAACTAGCTCCACTCGTTTTCGTCCGCCCTGGTGAGTTACGCCATGCCGAATGGTCAGAGATCGACTTTACCGCAGCAGAATGGCGAATCCCAGCACACAAAATGAAAATGAAAACCATGCACCTTGTCCCCCTTTCAAAGCAAGCCACTGACATCCTGAAAGATATCCAACCACTCACCGGAGAAGGCAAATACATTTTCCCGGGGGAAAGGACCCTGGCCGACCCAATAAGCAATAATACGATTAACGCTGCATTAAGAAGGCTGGGGTATACCAAAGATGAAATGACGGGTCATGGCTTTCGGGCGATGGCATCAACCCGCCTTTATGAAATGGGGTGGCCATCTGACGTTATAGAAAGGCAACTGGCCCACGGCGAGCGAAATACAGTGAAAGCAGCTTACTGCCACGCAGAATATTTAGACGACCGCAAAAAAATGATGCAGGTATGGGCGGACTATCTGGACAGACTGAAGACAGGAGAAGAAAACGAGGTAGTACCGATTCGGTCAGCGGGCTAATTTTCAAACCAATCGCGATTCAAAACAAAAAGAATACTTGTTTTTGTTTCAGTTCAGAATACTACTGTTTAATTGCGAAAGTTCTTTATTGTATTACGCAACTGGCTGCCGCGCACTTCTCGTTTTTTCCACTTGAACGGGGTTGGGTTCTCGTTGTGCCGCTCGGTAAATGCTTTGATCGCTGCAATCAGGCTACCTTTGTCGGT
>JAHJAA010000053.1 GCA_018814305.1 Pseudomonadota bacterium | reverse complement strand
TGCGTCAAGTTCTACTCCAACCGGCAATGTAGTCGGCGCGCCGACCAAGGACACTCTCTTTCTGCAAACAGGCACCTCGACAGATATGGCTCCGGAGTCGGTGGCTGAAAGCGGCGAGAGCAAGCCCCATTCCAATATGCAGCCTTATTTAGCTATCAATTTCATAATTTCTCTCTACGGGGAATATCCCAGTCGTAACTGAAACAGGAGGGTATCATGTCCGAACCATTTATCGCTGAAATCCGCATCTTTCCGTACATCTTTGCGCCCCGAGGTTGGGCCTATTGCGATGGCCAGCTTGTTTCTATAGCTCAGCAAACTAGCCTGTATTCGATACTGGGCACCATATATGGCGGCGATGGCTATAGTAACTTCGCCTTACCAAACCTCCAGGGCCGAGTTCCTCTGGGGGCCGGCAATGGCCCCGGCCTGACGCCTCAGCATCTGGGTGATCTGGGTGGTAGTCCCACGGTTGCCTTGACCACCCAGCAGATCCCAACCCATACCCATCAGATGGTGGCAGTTGAGGAGGAGGTGGATAATGCCGACCCCAAAGATAAGGAGTTTGCCACCAACAAAGCTGGGAGAGGTGCCTGGAAGGCTTATGGTCCAGCAGCCGATCTCACCCCGCTGGCTTCTTCGGCAATCAGTCAATACGGCAGTGGCCAGGGCCATGAAAACAGAATGCCCTATTTAACGGTCAGTTATTGTATTGCCATGGAAGGGGTTTATCCGACCAGGTCCTGATTTGCTAATTGGTCGATGGCGAGATTGTGGATCATCCGGTCCTCCCGGTAAACAGGGAAGACCGGCTGCTATGCCGGTCAATTGCAGCAGACATTTCTAACACAAAGTTACAGATTGTTAAAATTAAGATAAGAGGAAAACCCGTTATTCTTTGTGGATCAAAAAAGGTGAAATGAAGTATCCTTAAATGATAGGGAGTGAAATGAAACCTGCGAAGAAGATCGACAAGAATGGGGATTAGATTGAATGAAGCAAAGTACGGTGGCAGAATATATCGCTCTCCGACCAATTAGCGAAGGGGACGAAGAATTTCTCTATGAGGTTTATGCCTCGACCAGGGCCTGGGAAATGGCCTTGACCGGTTGGGACCAGGCCGAGCAGGAAAAATTTCTCCGCATGCAGTTTTCCTTCCAGGCCCAGGCCTATGCGCAAAATTACCACCATCCCGATTACCAAATCATCCTCTGGCAGAACAGTGCGGCCGGTCGTTTGTATCTTGATCGACGCGCCCAGGAGATCCGCATTGTCGATATCGCTCTGTTGCCCGAATACCGTGACCGGGGGATCGGCACTTATCTATTTGAGAAACTCCAGGAAGAGGGTCTTCACCAGGGCCTGGCGGTGACCATTCATGTCGAACGTTTTAACCGGGCCAAGAACCTCTATGAACGCCTCGGCTTCCGTCAGATTCGACAGACCGATGAGGTCTATCAACTGATGGAGTGGCAGCCTGAGAGCGTCGAGGCAAGCGCATGAATCCCACCCCCCGACCTATAAAACAACCGGAGACTCGAAACCCGGAACTTGAGGAATTCTTCCGGACCATCTCGGAGCAGGGCTCTTTGGGCCTGCTGGCCCTGGGGGCGACAGGTCTCATTGCCTGGCGTAAGAAACGTGATGCGATCCGACAATCCCGATCGGCAGCGGAGGAAACGGTCGCCCAGGAGGTAAGAGAGCTTGGCTGAAAGATTGGCAAAAAAGGTGTTGCTGATCGGCTGGGATGCCGCTGACTGGAAAATCATCCATCCCCTGCTTGACAGCGGCAAGATGCCTGCCCTAGAGAAGCTGATCAACCGAGGCGTAATGGGTAATCTCGCCACCCTCGATCCACCGATGTCGCCCATGCTCTGGACCTCAATCGCCACCGGCAAACGCGCCGACAAACACGGGATCTTAAATTTTACCGAGCCGCGGCCCAACCTACAGGGTATCCGACCGATATCGGTGACCTCCCGTAAGTGCAAGGCGGTCTGGAACATCCTCATGCAATCCGGCCTGCAGTGTAACGTAGTTGGTTGGTGGCCCAGCCATCCGGCTGAACCGCTTAACGGTGTCACGGTCTCTAACTCCTACCACCGGGCCTCGGGTCTGCTCGCTGAGCCCTGGCCCTTATTGCCCAACTCCGTTCACCCACCGAGAATGGAGACCATTCTTAAGGAGTTACGAGTCCACCCCGAGGAATTGACCGAGGCCCATCTCCTGCCCTTTGTCCCCAAGGCCGCTGAAATCGATCAGGACAAGGACCGGCGCCTCTTTTCCGTGGCCAAGATTCTTGCCGAATGCGCTACGGACCACGCTGCCGCTACCTGGATCATGGAGAATGAGCCCTGGGACTTCATGGCGGTCTATTTCGATGCCATCGATCACTTCTGTCATAGCTTCATGAATTACCACCCACCCAGGCTTGGCTTTGTCCCCGAACCTGATTTTGAGCTCTATCGGGAGGTGGTGGCTGCCGGCTATCGTTTTCACGATATGATGCTGGCCCGGCTCATAGAACTTGCCGGTCCCGATACCACGGTTATTCTGGTATCAGACCACGGCTTTCACTCCGATCACCTCCGTCCCCTGGGGATCCCTGATGAGCCAGCCGGTCCGGCCCATGAGCATCGGCCATACGGGATCATCGCCATGCAGGGGCCGGCCATTGCTCAGGATGAGCTAATATTTGGTTCTTCTCTACTCGATATTGCTCCCACCATCCTGACCCTCTTCGGTCTGCCGGTTGGTCTGGATATGGATGGCAAACCCCTGGTCCAGGCCTTTACCGAACCGGTTTTGCCTGAGACCATTGCCAGTTGGGAGGCAGTGGCCGGCGAGTGCGGCCAGCACCCGGTTGGTCTACGGGAAGACCCCCTGGCCGATCAGGAGGCCATGCGCCAACTTATCGACCTGGGCTATATCGACCCACCGGATGATGATATCCATAAGGCCATTGAGGCCACGGTGGATGAGTCTGATTTTTATCTGGCCCGGGTCCACCTCGAAAGGGGCGCTTACCAGCAGGCCCTCCCTCTTCTGGAGCAGTTATATGAAAAATATCCGGAAAAGACCCGCTATGCCTTCTACCTTGCCCAATGTTACCATCTGGTTGGCCAAATGGCCGACTGCCGTCGGGTGGTAGACGATATCTTTGCCCGTAATGATCAGGAGTTTCCCCACCTGGACCTGCTGCTCGGCTCGGTCTTGTTGGCGGAAAACCAGCTGGTCCAGGCCCTGGAGCATCTTCTCAAGGCCGAAAAGGCCGAGCCCCGCCTACCCAAGCTTCATAACCAGATCGGCAACGTCTATCTGGGGATCAAACTGTGGCGTAGCGCCGAAGCCGCCTTTTTAAAGGGCCTGACGATCGATCAGGATTGCGCCCATCTCCATCACGGTTTGGCCACCACCTATCTCAAACAGGGGCGTTATCAAGATGCGGTTGACGAGGCCCTGACCGCGGTGGGGCTACTCTACCACTATCCGGCGGCCCATAATCTCCTCGGTCAGGCCCTGGTCGCCCTGGACATGCCTGACCGGGCCGCCGAGGCCTTTGAGGTCTGCCTTGTTATGGCGCCAGGTTTTGTCAAGGTTCGGCAACGGCTGATCAAAATCTATGATCAGGTTTTAGCAAGACCCGATAAGGTGACGGAGCATCGCGTTTTCCTCAGCAAACTCGGCAAAAAGGGCAGCAAACCAGCCCCGATCACTGCCAAGCAAGTTCCAATAAGCAATAGGTCGAATAGAAAGCCCAGGAAGCTCACCACGGCCGAGGCGATCACCGTGGTCTCCGGTCTGCCCCGCTCCGGGACCTCAATGTTGATGCGGATGCTGGCTATGGGCGGGATGGAGATCCTTAATGATAACGACCGGCAGCCCGACCGTGACAACCCCAACGGTTATTACGAGTATGGTAAGGTGAAGAACCTGTTTCGTGATAACTCCTGGCTGGCCGAGGCCCAAGGCAAGGCAATCAAGGTCATTGCCCAGTTGCTCCCTGCTTTGCCGCAGGCCAATCAATATCGGGTAATTTTTATCGAGCGCCACCTGGATGAGGTAATGTGCTCCCAGGAAAAGATGCTGGCGGCGAATTCGAACCGCGTTTCGCGGACCAATCCGGCCATTTTAGCCCAAACCTTTCACCGTCAAATCGATAAACTGAAAACCCGGCTGGAGCGCCAGGAAAATATAGCTGTCCTCTATGTCTCGTATAGCGCTATTATTCTTGATCCCCACCATGAGGCGGTAAAAATTTGTGATTTCCTTGGTCTGGATTTGTCGGTTGCGCAAATGAGCGCTGCCGTCGATCCAACCCTCTATCGGAATCGAGCCAAGGCCCTTGATATCCCGGCGGTGCTTGCCGTTAATACAAATTAATTAACTCGTAAAATGACCAACCGAGGATCGCTGGTTGATGTATAAAATAAATAATTAGTGCAGAATATCCGTCCGCGTAGCGTTTTGCGAAGTATCCTTCGTCGCTGAGCTGTGCAGCAGACTACCTTTAAGGTGCAATACCAATAAAAAGGAGCAGGAAATGACCAGCAAATCCCTCATGGCAAAGGCAAAAAAAACTCCTACCCTGGAAAAACGGTTATTGGCCTATTCCGCCGTTGCCACCGCCGCGTTACTCACCAGCCAACCCGCTGAGGCGGCAATTCAGCTCACCACTAGCGGCGCGACTATTTCGGGTAGTACCTTGGCCATCACCTTTGGTGGCAATACTAAATTCACCATCCGACAGGGACTTACGGCGGCTTTGAATTATCAGGCAGTAGGAATAATCAAGGGTTCTACCGGGGCATTCTGGGCGGGAGGAACCGTTCAACCATTTGGTGTTCCCTATTCCTATGCAAAGGCCTTTAATGCCGGGGTGTCGGTAAAGACCCAGACTCCTGGGTACCAAGGTGGTTTTCCGTATAGTTCCGGCAATATGGCGTATACTAATAAAGGTCAATTCAATAATGTGAATAACAAATACCTTGGCGTGAAGTTCAAGATCGGCGCTAACACCCATTACGGTTGGATCCTGGTAAGTTGCCCTAATCCGACTGCGACAAGCGTTACCGTCCATAAATGGGCCTATAACGATACCCCGGATGGTGCCATCCTGACTGGTCAGGAGCCACCCGCTAACGCCGTCCCGACCGTGACGGTTAACAACGGCGCCTACACCGAAGACGCCGGTCCCACGGTGATCGATTCGGCTGCCACGGCCAACGATGCCGATGGTGACGGTGATTGGGACACCGGCGCCAAGCTGGAGGTGCAGATCACCACCAACGCCGAAGCCGCCGATGAAATCAGTATTGACACTTCGGGCAATTTTTCCATCGCCACCCCAAACCTTTCCTATTCGGGAGTAGGGGTTATCGGAACCATTTCGGAAGCCAGCGGCACGGCCAACGACGGCACGGTGACC
>JAHJAA010000052.1 GCA_018814305.1 Pseudomonadota bacterium | reverse complement strand
TATTGACACTTCGGGCAATTTTTCCATCGCCACCCCAAACCTTTCCTATTCGGGAGTAGGGGTTATCGGAACCATTTCGGAAGCCAGCGGCACGGCCAACGACGGCACGGTGACCGGCGGCGCCATGCTTACGATCAATTTAAACGCCAGCGCCACCAATGCCATCATCCAGGAACTGACACGCGCGATCGCTTATCGCAGCACTTCAAACAATCCCACGGGGACCAACACAACCCGCACCGTTACTTTCACGCTTACCGATAAAAATGCGGGAACCGGAAACGATACGTCCACGATTACGATCACGCCCATAAATGACGATCCAACGGATATTGCCTTGGACAACGCCAACGTCAGCGAAGAACAACCGTCCAACACGGTGGTCGGCACCCTGACCATCACCGATCCGGACAATTGATCCGCGCATAAGATGAATAGAGATACGAATTTATAAAGAACAGTCTCTTTGGCAAGTCGAGGGGATTGGAGCAGGTGGGAGAATAAAATGAAAAAAGCGACCGGATTATTAATCATCTTGTTGGTATGTATGGGAATGAGCGCAAATGTTACCTGGGCGGCGTTTACGCATACTCTGGAAAATACCGGATGCGGCGGCGGACCGTACCCGGACAACGCTCTGTTCCAGATCGTCGGGGACGAGCTGCGCACCAACGCCGTCATCCAGCAGGAAGATTATCCGGCAGGCTGCATCATCTGCATCCGCACCAATGACGGCGCAGGCGGGACCTATGACGAGGAGTTCGTCATCACCATCAACAATATTCCGCCTTCGGTGACATCCATTGTTCGCGCGAACGGTAATCCCACCAACGCGGCCACGGTTGATTTCACCGTCACTTTCCGGGAAAGCGTCACCGGTGTCGATACCGGTGACTTCTCCCTGACCACCGGTGGTGGAATTGCCGGGGCCTCGGTTAATTCGGTGGCCGGCAGCGGCACGACCTATACCGTGACGGTCGACACCGGTACCGGCAACGGCACGATCCGCCTGGATCTCACCGACAACGATAGTATTTCCGATGGGACCGATCCCTTGGGGCCGGGGGATGGGAGCTACACTACGGGCGAAAACTATACTCTTGACAAGGATGGGCCGGGGATCACTTCGTTTACCAGACTGACACCCGCTTCCAGTCCGACCAACGCCGATACCCTTATTCTTCGCGCCACCTTTGACGAAGACGTCCAGAATGTCGATGCTGTGGATTTTACGGTAAGTGGCACCACGGCGACAATCACCAATGTAAACCCGCAAAGCGCTTTGGTGTACGATATTACGGTGAGCGGCGGCGATCTGGCGGGATTGAACGGCCCGGTACAGTTGAATCTGGCGGGTGGGCAGAACATCACCGATTTGGTGGGCAACAGCCTACCAGCGGGTGAACCTGCAACGGATGAAAGCTATACCGTCGACAACGATGCGCCCGGGACGACCTCGTTCACCCTGAATACGCCGGCTACCAGCCCGACAAATTCGGACACTCTGGTTTTTCGCGCCACCTTTGACGAAGACGTGCAAAATGTCACTACTGGTGATTTCACGGTTACCGGGAGCACGGCAACCGTGACCGGCGTGGTTGCCAATAGCGCTTTGGAATACGACCTGACCGTCTCCGGTGGCGACCTGGCTGGTTTAAACGGCACAGTCAGTCTTGATCTCGCCGGTGGCCAAGACATAACCGATCTGGCCGGAAATGGTCTGCCAACGGCCGAGCCAGGAACCGACCAGTCCTACACTGTGGACAACACCGCACCGGGTTTGAATTCCTTTGCTCGGCAAACCCCGGCCACCAACCCGACCAACGCCGACACTCTGGTTTTCCGGGCCACTTTTGACGGAGACGTGCAAAATGTCGATGCTACCGATTTTACGGTCACCGGAACCACCGCGAGCATTACCAACGTTGCGGTCATTACCGCCAACAGTGTCTACGACCTGACCGTCTCCGGCGGCGACCTGGCCGGGTACTCTGGATCAGTTGGTCTTAATGTTGCCGGCACCCACAACATCACGGATCCTGCCGGCAACGCCCTGGCGGTTGCGGAGCCCGCCACCGACGAAACTTATACCATGGACAACAACGCGCCAACGCTGTCGTCGCTGACGCTTCAAACGCCCGGCTCAAGTCCCACTAATGGCGATGTCCTGGTTTTTCGGGCCACCTTCGACCAGGACGTGCAAAATGTGGACGCCGCTGATTTCAGTGTCACCGGCACCACCGCAACCATCACCGGTGTCGCGGTTATTACCGCAAACACCGTCTTCGACTTAACGGTTTCAGGCGGCGATCTGGCCGGTCTCAACGGCGTGGTGGGGATCAATCTCTCCGGAACTCAAGATATCACCGATCCGGTTGGTAACGCCCTGCCGGCCGGAGAACCCGCTACCGACGAAACCTATACAGTGGACAATGATGCGCCGGGGATCACCTCGTTTGCATTGGATACGCCGGCCACCAGCCCGACCAATGCCGATACGCTTGTCTTTCGCGCCACCTTTGACGAGGACGTCCAAAACGTCGATGGTGCGGATTTCGATGTTACCGGAACCACTGCGACAATTACGAATGTGAATACCGTCAACGCCTCGACCTATGATCTGACGGTGTCCGGCGGCGATCTGGCAGGGCTTGATGCCGACGTGGGGATTGATCTTGCGGGCGGCCAAGATATCACAGACCTGGCGGGCAATACACTGCCAGCGGGAGAGCCAGGGACGGATGAGACATATACCGTGGACAATACAGCCCCCACGGTCACCATCAATCAGGCGGCCGGACAAACCGATCCTGGGACCAGCTCACCGATCAATTTCACGGTCACCTTCAGTGAAACCGTCACTGGTTTTGACATTCCGGCCGATGTGACTCTGAGCGGCACCGCCGGCCCCACTACGGCGGTCATCACCGGCACCGGACCATACAATGTGGCAGTGAGCGGCATGAGTTCCGTGGGCACGGTCATTGCCGCCATCAATACCTCCGTGGCCCAGGATGCGGCTGGAAATAATAATGCGGCTTCCACCTCGACGGACAACCAGGTCACCTATAGTCCACCGCCGCCGTCCGTGGTTTCCATTGATCGCGCCGATACCAATCCCACCAACGCGGCCAGCGTCGATTACACGGTAACCTTCGATCAGGCTGTTTCCGGCATCGATACAGGCGATTTCAGTCTGGCTACCTCCGGCACCACAGGCAATATCGCTTCGGTCTCTGCCGCTTCGGGCACAACGGTCACCGTCACCGTGAACACCATTGCCGGTGACGGTACCCTTGGATTGAACCTGATTGATAATGACTCCGTTGTCAATGTTCTCAGCAATCCCCTTGGTGGTACCGGTGTCAATAATGGTAATTTCACCGGCCAGCTTTACACAGTTGACCGGGTCGCACCCACAGTGACCAGTGTTTCGGCAACGACCGCCGAGGGCACTTATTATATTGGTGACACCATCAATATAACGGTGCAATTTGACGAGTCGGTAACCGTTATAGGTGGGCCGCCGACCCTGACCTTGGAAACCGGGGTCTCGGATGCTGTGGTCGATTATAGCTCCGGCAGCCCCTCTACCACGCTGACTTTTACCTATACCGCCCTGGAAACCCATACCAGTGCCGACCTTGATTATCTCAATACCACGGCCCTGGCGACCGGTGGCGGCACCATTCGGGATACCCGGGGCAATGACGCGGTGCTGACTCTAGCAGCACCCGGCGCCGCTAATTCCCTGGGAGCGAACAAGGCGCTGGCCATTAACGGCACTCCCCGGTTGGTGATCAACGAAATCGATTACAATCAGGGTGCGCCGGACACCGCTGAATTCATCGAAATCAAGAACGTCTCCGGGGCAGTGGTTAACTTAAACGGATACTCTCTCCTCCTGGTGGACAGCGCAGTCGGCCCTGGTGTCTATCAGACGATCAACTTGGCGAACGTTGATCTAGCCGCCGGTGATTATTACGTTATCTGCGACACCAGTGGCTCGACCGTCGGCAACTGCGACCAGTCAGCTGCCCTTGGCGACGATTTTATTCAGGACGGAGCGCCGGACGCTATCAAGCTGGTCAAGGGCATTGCCGCTCTTGATACCGTCAGTTACGACGGCGACACGCCTGGATTTACGGAATTAGTCGGTGCCCCAGCAGACAATGATCTTTCGGATACCTATGGACTTTCCCGTTTCGTTGATGGTTCGGACACCAACGACAACAGCGCCGATTTTACCTTGCGCTGCACTACCCCTGGGGGCACCAACAGTGCGGTGGCCCCCCCAGCCGTGTGTAATAACCAACCGACCTTCACCGGTACTCCGGCAATTACCGGCACTCCCGTTCCAGTGAAGACCCTAAGCCTCATCAATACCGGAACCAACGATCTTGACGGAAATACTGTTACCCTCACCTACCAGTGGCGGGCCGATGGGGCCGATATCGGGGGGGCAATCGGTGCGACCCTACTACTGAATGTCGGTCAAGTCGGTAAGACTATTACTTGCGCCATAACCGCCGATGACGGACAGGGGCAGGGGAACAGTACTTTGACCGTGGTCACTGCCGGAGTGGTCGTTCAACCGGACAGCGACGGCGACGGGGTGCCGGACGGCTCTGACCTCTGTCCCGGTGGTAATGATGCCATCGATATTGATCACGATGGCATTCCGGATGACTGCGACTCCTCACTACCCCCGATAACCCATACGGTCTCAGCATCCCATGGGGAACACGGGATGATCTCTCCGTCCGGCCCGCAAACGGTTATTGAGGGTGCTACCATACAATTTACCGTGATTCCGGAGGCCGGGTATGTGGTTACAACGGTGGGCGGCACCTGCAGCGGAACCCTGACTGAAGGCATCTTCATTACGGCGCGGATCCTCACGGACTGCACGGTGGCGGCCACCTTTGAAACCGCCCCGGATGGTGACAGCGACGGGATTGCCGACTCGGCGGATGCCTGTCCTGATGACCCGGATAACGATACGGACGGTGACGGGACCTGCGGCGATTTGGATACCTTCCCCGATGATCCGGCCTTGTTTGAGCCGGGCATCGACCAGGTCGATTTCAGGCGGGTAGATGGCAGGGATGCTCCGGACAATCTGGTTGATGGCAACCCCAAGCTGGATGTGGAATATCGCTTCACCGTCATCATCAATGATCTAGAAGCGGGCAGTGCCTGGCTGGTGATCGACGGTTATCCCCAACGGATGGACTGCGGGCCGGAACCGGTAGATTTTTCCGGACCGGTTGAATGCACCTTTGATTTGATCCTGGGCCCGGCTGGCAGCCACAACTATCATGTGGAAGCTCGGTCGGGTGACGACTATGACCCGACCACCCCGCCGTTGGCCCGGACCAACGAAATGCCGGGGCCGGTCATCGAACTCCTCCACGGCGCTAATATGGTGGGGCTTGCCAAGGCACTGCTGGCAGGGATCGGCCTGGAGGATCTTCTGGGCAGCAGCCAGGTCTACGGCTGGTTCTCCCAGGGCCTCTCCGGGGTGGGGAATAGCGGGGCCTTTGTTCCCTATGACAACAACTCTTTCCATGCTCCGGGGCAGGGGTACTTTATGGAGCGGCAGGATCTGGCCACCCTGCCGGATCTCTCCGCCTATCCCGACTATACCGCTCCGGAATTCATCATCGATCTCACCCCGGGTTGGAATCTGATCACCAATCCCTACGGTGGGCAGGTGCCGCTAAGCCAGGTCATGGTCCAGGTGGGCGATGAAAATCCGGTTCCCTGGCTCGATGCCTGCAGCGCCAATCTTCTGGTCAATGGGATCTACTGGTATCAGGGTGATGACTGGGGATCAGTTTACGGATCCGAGAGTTGCGGCGGTGACCCTGATGCCATGCTGGTCCCCTGGCGGGGCTATTGGGTCTATGTGGTTCGGGACAATGGTGATTATCATTTGATTATTCCTAGACCTGAGTGAGGAAAAAAGTTATAAATTTTGTAACTGTCCAGCTGCACTCCATCTCTGCACCATCTGCCCGCCCAGCACAAGGGGAGTACAGATTGGTCGGCCCGATGGCGCGAATCTGGGGCACATCTGAACGGTTACGGCTCGGTGGTTCTTGTCCCCTCAGTACGATCATTCCGGATTATCCGGGTTCGTTAACGGATATTTGGTGATATAAATTTTTGATTTGATGGGGGAATGGAAGCATGGTGGTTCTTCCGTTTCCAACATATTTATAACACCCATCTTGGGAAGGGTAGAGGTAGAACTTATGAAAAAAACAATTATGATCATCTTGCTGTTAACGCTTATTGCGGCGCCGATCCTGGCTGGAAATGGTTGGGAGACCAATCTGACCGTGAGCGCTGGCCCGGCATCAAGTCGGTTGTCATTTGGGCAGCAAGCCGATGCCACCGGTGGTCTCGATGGGCGCTATGATGTCCCGGCCATGCTCAGCGGTGATCTGCAGGCCAGGTTTACCGATGGTGGTGGTACCCTGTGGCGGGACATCCGATCCACCGATGGTAACCAGGAATGGCAATTGGCTGTGGAGGCCGCAGGGCCAGTTATCCTGCGCTGGGATCCGGCCGGGCTACCTTCCGGATCAAGTCTCACGCTTGAGGACTCGGCCCGGGGCAAGAGCATCGATATGGCAACGGTGGGTGAGTATGCTGTTACGGCCTCTGGGACCAGTGAATTCATGATTCGGTTGAAGTGAAATCTGGGTGAGTGGGTAAAAGATTTGGGTGAGGGGGTGAAAGATTTGGGTGAGGGGGTGAAAGATTTGGGTAAGGGGTGAGGAGTAAGGAGTGAGGTGCCGGCAGGTATATCCTCTTTCCTACTCTTTTACCCCTCACCCCTAACTCCTCACTCCTCACCCCTCACCCCTCACCCCTCACTTTTAATAAACCAATCTTCGGGAACTTCAGGAGAAGGAAATGACGATGAAAGGAAAAATCACTGCAGTCATGATGGCCACCCTGTTCCTCACCGCGTGCGGCGGGGGTGGTTCATCTTCGAGTACCACGACGACGATCACCACCACCTCTACCACTGTTGATGGGGCGACCACCACCACTGGCTCGGGCGTAACCACCACCTCTCAAGGGGGAGCCACTACGACCACCACCACCGGCGGGGGAGTTACCACCACAACCCTGGCCGGCGGACCCTTAGTAATTATGGATGTGGTCTCTTTCTATCCTGATCCGGCGGATGGATTGGTGGCAGGTGCTGATCTTGCAGCCAACGGGATTTCCATTACCTTTAATGAGGCGGTGGATGGGGCCACCTTGACCAGCCTCATCGCTACCCTGACCGATGACACCTCGGGAGGCCAGAATGTCTCCGGCGGAGTGAGCTATGATCCGGTGGGGAGAATGGGCATGTTTATGCCGGACGCTCCCTTGAATGCCCAATATTACTATACGGCCACGGTATCCGGTGAAATCGTCGATGCCCAGGGGTATCCCCAAAGCGCTTCGTATTCCTGGCAATTCCAGGTCGGGGTCACCGCGCCCCCGGCCCCGCCACTTTGAGTTGATCAAGCCCATTGAGGGGGTAGTTTTACTGATCAAATAATTTCTCATATTTAAAAAAGGAGCTTGGTGGAGTACCTCTGCCCGGCTCTTTTTTTTAGATGATTCCACTTGGAATGAAGTGCTCGTGACCGTATCAGATTCCAGAATTTTTTATGCTGCGCGGTGGTTGGCGTGGATTTTTCAAGGGGAAAACTACCCATCTCCGGGGTGATCGTAATTGATCCTGTTGCGGAACTATGGTAGGAGGATTAACGAACGTGTTTTGTGAACAGGATCGAGACAAAAGCAGGCATAACGATCGAATAAGGAATAAGAGATGCGGATAATGATCGTGGGGGCCGGTCGGGTCGGACATTTCCTCAGTGAAAAGCTGTCCGGCGAGGGTAAGGAAGTGGTCCTGGTCGACCGGGATGAAGCGAAGCTACGACGAATTGAGCGGGACCTGAACATCATGACGGTCCAGGGCAGTGGGGCCTCGGCCAAGGTCTTGGAAGAAGCCGGTATTGATCAGACTGATCTTTTTATTGCCGTCACCGACAGCGATGAAGTCAACTTGGTCGCCTGTATTCTCTCCCAGCAATATTCGGTGGAAACCAGGATCGCCAGGGTCCGGAACTCGGATTTTTATAGCTCCGGCGCTGCCCATTCCAATCGGGCTCTGGGCATTGATTTGCTGATCAGTCCGGACCAGGCCATTACCGAGGAGATTAAAAAGCTTTGCACCCGGCATGACGCCTTTGAAACCGCCGAGTTTGCCGGTGGTCAAGTGGTGTTGCTCGGCTATTCCCTGCATGAGGGTAATCCGGCCCTGGGGCGGACCCTGATCGATCTGCGGCTAAAGGGTGTGGTGGTGGCCATTGTCCGGGCCGGGGTGACCATCATCCCCCGGGGGAATGATGTGCTTAATGCCGAAGACAAGGTTTATTTGGTGGTCCGGAAGGAGGATATTCCCCAAGTTGAGGCGGCTTTTGATTTTTCCAGCAGCCTGCCGAAGTTGGTTTTTATCGTCGGTGGTGGGGCCATTGGCAGAATGACCGCCCGGAGTTTGGAGGATATGGGCGTTGCGGTCCGTTTGCTCGAGGAAGATCCGGTGGTCTGTAAAGGGCTGATTGAGGAACTGGACGAGACCGTGGTGCTCAATTGCGATGGCCTGGAGGCCTCTAATCTGGTGGATGAGGGAATTGATCGGGCCGATGTGGTGGTGGCTGTGACTGGGAGTGATACCACCAATATCCTGGCAAGTCTTCTGGCCAAGCACCATGGGGCGGCCCGGTGCATTACCAAGATCTCCCGTCCTGATTTTCTCCCGATGTTGAGTAAGCTCGGGATCGATATGGCCTTGAGCCCGCAACTGGTGGCGGCGAATATGATCCTGCGTTTCGTTCGGGGTCGCGGGGCGCTGGTTTCTACTGCCTCGCTATTGGGCAGCGATGCCGAGGTGGCAGAAATTCGGGTCCCGCCGAGCCCCAAGTTTAAAGGGGTTCCCTTGAGTAAGCTGCGTTTCCCCCGGGGGACCATTGTCGGGGCTGTGGTCGGCAGTGAAGGGGTGGTCATTGCCCGTGGTGACACGGTGCTCGACATGGATGACCGACTGATTATCTTTTTGACCGCCAACGCCCGGGAGGCGTTGGAAGATTATTTCGAGAATTAAGAGCGATGCGTACCGGCGGCGTTCTCAACATCATGGGCAAGCTTCTGATTCTGCTTTCCCTCTTTCTGCTCCTGCCCATTCCCTTTAGTTTTTACTTTGATGACGGGATGGCCTTTTATTTTCTGCTTAGCTCACTGGTTGGGGCGGGGTTGGGTGGGCTGCTGGTTTTCTGCTGTCTGCCCGAACAGGATCTTGGCTATCGCGACGGTTTTGCAGTGGTGGTCCTGAGCTGGCTCTGTCTGGCCCTCCTGGGGGCTTTGCCGTATTATTTCTCCGGGCAGATGGCCACCTTTGCCGATTGTTTTTTTGAGTCCATGTCCGGGTTCACCACCACCGGTTCGACCATTCTGGCCAAGGTTGAGGTGTTACCCCCCAGTGCCCTGTTCTGGCGGGCCACCACCCATTGGCTGGGCGGCATGGGGATCATTGTTTTGTCCCTGGCTATCCTGCCCCTGCTGGGCGTGGGCGGCATGCAGTTGTTCCATGCCGAGATGCCCGGGCCGACCAAGGATCGGCTGGCCCCCAGGATTCAGGATACCGCCAGGATTCTCTGGGCGGTGTATCTGCTCTTCACCCTGATCCAGACCCTGCTCCTGATACTGGGGGGGCTGACCTTCTTTGATGCGCTCTGCCATGCCTTCGCCACTTTGGCTACCGGCGGTTTCTCCACCCACAGCGCCAGCATCGCCCAGTTTGATTCGGTATACGTGGAGGCGGTGACCATCCTCTTCATGTTCCTGGCCGGGGTGAACTTCACCCTGCACCATCGGCTACTGACCGGCCGAATCAGTTCTTTTTGGGATAATGAGGAGTTTCGCCTCTATACCAAGGTGATCGGCTTTGCCACGGTGATGATCGTGGCGGCCAATCTCTATTATGGCATCTATGACAGTTTTGGGCAGAGCTTGCGCACCGGGCTCTTTCAAGTGGTCTCGATCCAGACCACCACCGGGTTCGGGACTGCCGATTTCGAACTTTGGCCCCCGGTCTGTAAATTTCTGCTGGTGTCCCTGATGCTGATCGGTGGGTGTGCCGGCTCCACCGGCGGCGGGATTAAGGTGGTACGGGTATTACTTTTCTTTAAGTACGCCCGGCTGCAGCTCCGGCATTTGATCCATCCCCGGGCGGTGGGGGCCATTAAACTGGGGCGATTGAAGGTGCCCCAGGATGTGATGATCTCTATCCTTGGTTTCTTTGGCCTCTATATTGCCGTCATGCTCATTGCCACCCTAGTCATCACGGCCATGGGGGTTGATATCGTCACCGGCACCACGGCGGTGATCGCCACCCTGAACAATATTGGTCCTGGCCTCAATCTGGTCGGCCCGGCCACCCATTTCGGTCATCTGCCCCAGGCCGCCAAGTGGGTTCTCTCTTTCTGTATGCTGGCCGGTCGTCTCGAGCTCTATACCGTGGCGGTCTTCCTTTCCCCGGACTTCTGGTCCCTGGCTCGCCGACCGGTATGGCGCTGGCGTCCAGCTCCGTCCGGAGCTCGTCGTTGAATGAAGGGCAACGGGCAACTTTAGTCCTGGAAATCCTGATCGGTGACTGTTCTTTTGATCGCCCGATTGGTTATTGGTGGTCAAGGTTCTCTTGGTGACAACGGCTGGTTCGATTTTTTTGAGAAGGAGGAGTAATGCTGCGAATTCAAATGATGATCTTCATTGGCCTGTTTACTACTCTGGTTTCCGGGTGCGGCGGAGGGGGTGTTGCGGACAGCGTCATCGGCTGGGCAAACCTTGTGGGAACCTGGGACAGTATGACGGTTAATAATATCGGTAACACGACCCGGACCATCAGTTTTGACGCCGATGGTGACGCCACCTCGAACTGTGGGGGCGGCACGGATTACACCTGGGCTGTTTCGGGAAGCAACCTGACCCTGGTCGGGACCGATTCAGCCGAATCATCCTGTAACGGAACCTCGGTTTGCAGCTATGCTCTTGATGAGCCGATTTTAACGTTGAGTTGTGTCACCCCATCCGGGATTGAGGAAACACGTTGGAAAAGAGACACTTGAAAGTGTTGTCCGAAAAGAGCTATTATGTTCTCATATTTGTTTTTCAAGACAACTCCATGCCGTGCCTCTGCCGCTGAAGAGAGGACATCGCCGGGAACCTCCATTACTTTAAGACAGGGATTCGAACCATGACTAAACTATTGCGTTGTCTGGCCCCGATGCTGTTACTCTTTCATCTGACGGGTTGTGGCGGGGGGGGGAGTTCTTCCTCCGACGAGACCACGACCACCACCACCACCTCCGGCAACGGGGTTACCACCACCTCTGGAAGTGTGGTCACCACGACTACCTCAGGGAGCAACACTACAACGACCCAGACCACCACGGTCTATGATAAGGACTGGACCTACATGGTATACATGGGGGCGGATAATAACCTGTCCACCGCCGGGATCATCGATCTGAACGAGATGGAGACGGTGGGTTCGACGAGCAAGGTGAATATCGCGCTCCAGGCCGAATTCAGCACCACCTACACTTCCTTTGGTGATCTGGGGCTTACCTATGACGGAAAGACCATGCGCATGCTGGTGAATAAAGACAATAACCCCGACAATGTCAATCTGGCGGTGGGCACCAGTATCGGCAATGTGGATATGGGCTCCCCGGCCGCCCTGACCAGTTTTATCCAATGGGCCGCAACAACCTATCCGGCCAATCATTATGCCCTGGTCGTCTGGGACCACGGGGGAGGGTGGAAGACCACCTCCCTCAGCCGCGGGGCGGTCCAGGATGAAACCAGTGGAACCTTTATGAGTCTGCCTGACCTGGCCAAGGCGGTGAGTGATTCCGGAGTCCATCTCGATCTGATCAATTTCGATGCCTGCCTGATGGCCATGTATGAGGTGGCCTATGAGTTCAAAGGTCTGACCGATTATCTGGTCTTTTCCGAAGAGGTCGAGCCTGGTGCCGGAGATCCGTATGACACCATCCTCGCTTCACTGGTGGCGACTCCTTCCATGGATGGCAAGGCCCTATCTCAGGTCATTGTCGATAAATATATCGATTCGTATAGCGGTTCCTCCCGCCAGGAAAAGGTCACCAAATCAGCGGTTGATATGAGCGGAATCGAGACGCTCCACAGCAAGGTGGTTACCCTGGCCTCGACCCTGGTGGCGGACTTTCCGGCGAGTTCCGGGGCGGTGATGAGTGCCTTGAATAACAGTCAGAGCTACGAGTACGCCTCGAACCACGATCTCTATGATTTCAGCAAATCATTGGCCGGTCAGTTCCCTAGCGGTGCCCTCCACGATGCCGCCCAGGCCGTGGTGGATCAGATGGCCGATCCCAATTTTGTCGTCCGCAACAAGAGTGTGGGCAGTGAGGTGGCGGGGTCTTATGGGTTGGCGATCTATATTCCCCAGGCCAATCAGATCTCTGCGGATCAGGTGGTGGACGAACTTCGTGATTACTCCTTGTTGGCCTGTAATCAGAATCGGGCAACCACCTGGTATGATGCCGTTTCGGCGGTGATGGAAGGAAAGTCCACCGATCTGGTCCAGGGTGATTTTGTTTTTTATGTGGAGTGGGTCGGCGATGCGGACCTGGATCTCTATGTGTATGAACCCACCGAACTGTATGCCCCGTGGATGGGGCAGACCACTCCCAATGGCTATTTCTCAGGGGATTCCTATGATACCGGGGTCTCCGAAGAGTATTATGCGGCCAATAATTATATAGAACGCGGTCAGTACGATTTTCTGATCAACTACTATACCGATGGCCCTGTCTATAATTATGCCGATGTCACCCTCTGGTTCATGGATGCCACCGGCGATGGTCAGTGGCACGATTACGGTCCGGTTCGGCTTGATCTGAGTGCTGCCTACGTCGGTGATTTTTCCGATCTTTCAACCATGAATGATCTGAATAACTTCAGTGACTGGTGGTACCCTTACTATACGACCAGGATGGCTGAACAACTGCAGCCCGTGTCAATCAATACCGGTGGCAGGGATCTGAAGATCACCTTTAAACCCAAGAAACGTAAACCCGGCCTCAACCGGTAAGGAGGACTTTATGATACTGTTAAAAATTCGCATCATCCATGGCCTGGCCCTGGGGGGGATGCTCTTCCTCATGGCCTGTGCCACCGGAGCCAACTCAGGCCAAAGCGAAACACTGACCAAAGAGACGATGGCAGCTCCCGGATCGGAGGTCATGGCGGAGGCACCTCCGGTGGTCACGACCACGGAGGCCGGGAAGCCTCTGGCTGTTTTTGATCTGTTGCGCAAAAAGGAGGTTAGTCCTGGGCAAACAGTGGAACTTTCCGGCCAGTTCATGGGCTGGAAGGGCACCTGTCTGACCGCACCACCGGTCTCTCGCAGTGACTGGATGCTGGTGGATAGTACCGGCTGCATCTATGTCACTGGAGCCATTCCCGTGGGTCTTGATCCCGCCAAACCTAATCTGGAAACGATCCTGGTCAAGGGCCGACTGGCTGCGGACCAGAAGGGCAAGGCCTATCTGGAAGCGGAGTCGGTGACGGTTAAGTAGTTCCCGTCCAGAAACGGTCTTTTTGATCGATGGCTGCGTTGCTTAGTTGCCGAAAAATGCTCACGTACCCAAGTACGCTCCGCTTTTTCGTCGTCCTCGTGCGCCTTGCTCTCGACCAAAAAACCTCGTTTCTGGATGGAAATTAAGTAGTTTACTTCATTGTTGTAAGGTCTCTCCGAAGGCGTTTGGCTTGGAGATTGTTTTTGTTGGTGAAAACGATCTCCGGTTAAACGCCTTTTTTTTAATTATTTTACAGGGCAAAAGTTAAAAGGATAGCAGACCGACCTGTTGTTTGGTGTCTGAAGAGATGGGGTGGGGAGCTCTTGTAGTCTTTTTCCTACAAAAAAATCAGTCAAATACCGACATACAAGCATGGAAAAATAGATTTTATATGACGGGTCCATGTGTTTTAGAAGAGAGCGGAGAAGGTGGCGCACGTGATTGGCCCGGTTGCGGTCAATATTGCGCAGGAGGACACCTCTGTCGTTCAGAGATCACGAGTATGCTTGGTTTTTTTTATAAACCCTTCAAATCCAAAGGAGAAAAGATGAGAAGATGGAATCGTAATTCGGTGTTGATTGGCTCGGTGCTCGTTGGCGCAATAGCCCTGGCAGGTTGCAGCTCCAGTGACAGCACCACGGCAACCCACGAAGATACCGGCGGCCACACCGGGACGGAAGTTCATTTCAGCTATACCGGCGAGACCGGTCCCTTGCATTGGGGCAGTCTGGATACCGAATGGGAGGTCTGCGGCACCGGTGATGCGGTGAATGTTTCAGCCACCTATGATGAGCATTCCACCCAGTCACCCATTGATATTGTTACCGCCGGGGTTGCCCTGCGGGCTGACAACGGTACCAATGCCAAGGCCATTGATCTTTCCGGGTACACCACTCCCACCGACTGGACCATTGCCAACAACGGTCACACCGTTCAGGTCTCCTACCCCACCGGTGGCGGCGAGATGGCCTTCAAGAACGCGACTCTGGGTGATAAGCATTATGAGCTTCTCCAGTATCATTTTCATACCACCAGTGAGCATAGCGTTGATGGCGCCTCATACGCTATGGAGATGCATCTGGTCCATAAAGAGGTTGGTGCCGACGGTCATGATGTGCTGGACGCCGAGGGCAATAATGTGTTGGCGGTCCTGGGGGTGTTGTTTGACGATGGTACCAACTATTCGGATCTGGGGGCGGACAATCCCTTTCTGGCCTCAATGCTGAGTAATACCGGTTTGACCACCAACGGCGGCTGGCCCGAGGAAACCGATACCGTGGCCGCAGCCGGCACCTCGATGGATGTCGCCTATGCCCTGCCCACCACCATTCCGGCAACCCTTGCCGCGAACGGGATAACCGATGCCATGACCTTCTATAACTATACCGGCTCTCTGACCACCCCGCCCTGTACCGAAAGCGTTCAGGATTGGCTGGTCCTGGCGGTGCCGGTCACCGTCTCCCACACCCAGGCCAGTGACTTCATGGCCGCCATCGGCGGGCACCACAACAACCGCCCGATCCAGGAGTTGAACGGCCGAACGGTGACCATGGGCATGAATTAGATTGGTCTCACAATACCATCCTGAAAGGCCCTGGGGTTCCCCTTCCTTGGTCTTTTGCGGATGGCGTGTCATTGTTTTTCAAAAGAGCTGGTCGGCTGCTGCCGTCCAGCTCTTTTTTTTTGCCTTTTTTCTGGGAAAAATTTTCTTTAAGAATGGTGACGTAGCAGGACCGTGCACAGGGACGATGGGCTTTGTAGTCCTTTCGATTACAGGTAGGTTCCTGTTTCCCCTACAAAAAAATCAGCATTTCGCTGACAATACAAGGGTGTTGAAAAGTATCTAGTTCTAACCAATTTTCGCTTTTCCGTTAATGCTATTCAATGCATTTTTCTGTAGCCTCTTGTTATTGGTGATCGTTGTCTAAACTTATCAGATTAGTTTTTAGGCTTTTGATCCCTGGT
>JAHJAA010000051.1 GCA_018814305.1 Pseudomonadota bacterium | reverse complement strand
GTCCACCTCCGCCCGGTGCTGACCGTTGCCGGAGAACGGACCCTGATCGGGACCTCCGGGCTGCCGGTGGGTGAGGATTTCAGCTTGACCATGGAGCTGAACGTGCCCGGGCAAATTATCAAGGAGACCAATACCCTCATCGTCGGCAACCTCACAGTGATGGGGCTCTCGGCCCAGCAGGCGGTTCTGCCCGAGCCCAAGGCCAACCCCACCGCCGAGGAGCTGCTCTTCTCCCGGGCCATGGCCCAGATCGATCAGTGGAATAAAACGGAAGAGGAACTCTCCCAACTCTTCGGGGTCGTATTCACCCGCCCGCTGCCGACCTTTGTCACGGTGAGCAATATGGTGGATGTGGTCCGCCTCCTCGACATGGTCCACGGCCTCGACTGGCGGGGCGTCTCCTTTGATGCCGATTTTCGCACGAACTTTGTGGTGGGAGACCCGGAGCAGACCAAAAACTTCATGCAACTCTCGGCCCTGGCTGGTTCAGTCCTGGAGCATCGGGTCTTCGAGGATGGCTTTAACGTGGCCTCGATCTCCACTGCCCGGGTCCTGGGTTTTTCCAACCAGAACGGTCTCCCGCCCTTGGTCTTGGATAAATCCAACATCGAGTTCGAACTCCCCGGCCTGGCTCTCCCGGACAATATCTCCGAAGATATCGCCAACGCAGTATGGCTGGGGCAGCGGGTGATTATCCCACCCTATGAGAGTACCTTCGAAGACTGGCTGGGCTACGGCTATATCAAGGAAGATCCCGAGACCGGCGAGGCCGGCTACATGCTGGCCGGGATGATCGCCGGGGGGATGACGGCAGAAAGTCCCGAGAAGTTCGATCCGGATCTACTTTATGCCTTGACCGGTTATCTCAATGGCACGGCTGTCGATGCACCGGATACGGCGTCACAACTCTATCTGATCAAGGACACCGACCACCAGAGCGGTACGGTTGGACAAGCCCTTACCAAACCTTTAAAGGTCCTGGTTCGGGATCGGAACGGCAACAATGTTAAGAATGTAAAAGTTGTTTTCACGGTAAAGGCGGGTGGTGGGATGCTGCGAAAACCGGCCGAGCCAACGGCCGGGGCGGTCCAATACACCGCGCTCTCCGATTCTGGAGGAATCGCCCGGGTGGAACTGGTTTTTGGCACAAAGACCAACAAGAACCCAGCCTTTAAGAAAAGAAAATCGACCGATCACCAGGAACAACTGGTAGACGAGAATATCATCGAGGTCACGTTGGCATCAGGCGCTATTGGTGCGACCACCGTTCACTCTTTCACTGCCTGGGCCTTTCCGGGTCAGCCGGCCAAAATCGGTAAGATTTTGGGCGACGGCGGCGGCGGAGTTCCCAGCAGCAGCATCGGGCAGATTCAGGCTCAGATCTTGGATCAGTATGACAACCCTGTTGCCAACCAGGATATGATCTTTACCGTGAAAGATCCGGAGTCGATGGTGGCCGGGGTAAGGCTGCCCTCCATGATGGCGGTAAACTTCCGGAATCTCGTCCTCTATGATCCGAACCAATGCGATGGAAACTTTCCAACCCGTGGTACCTGCGCGGAAGATTGGGAACTCATTTTCCTAAAGACTTCCTATCTTGGGGCCTCTGTCGGGGTGATCCTCGGCAACACCGCCGGAACACGATACAGCGTTGAAGCGAAGACCATTTATGAAGAGCAAGGAGTGGCTACGCCCATCACCGCAACCTTTGACCTCCATACCACCGGCAGCCGTTACAGTTGCCCCAATGATCCGGTCCTGGGCAATACCAACTGTGACGAGGTAACCGGCAAATTGATCCCGCCCGGCCTCTATCTGCGTTTTGTGGAAGAGAAGGATGAGGCCGGTCTGCTCCCGGCAGCCAAGGCCGGTACCGCTCTCCAACAACCGATCACGGTGGAGTTATTCACCCTGGCGGACGAGTTTACTCAAGAAAGTTACGAGACCACCGATGATCGCGGCAACCCGGTGACCCGCTGGCGGGCGAAGTCTACCGGGATCGTCAAATACCAACCAATCCTGAATGCGAACATCGGCTTTTCCACGCAAGACGGCGGCAGTTTTTCGCCGGTCAAGGATCTGGGAAACGGTAAGTACCAGTCCACCTACACCACGGCAGCCGATCCCAAAGTGCAATGGATCGAAGTCGAGGGCACCGCCACGGTCACGGTGCCGGAGTTTTATTCCGAGTATTTCAGCGGCGGCATCACCACCCCGATGACCAACGGTTACCCCAGCCCCATCAAATACCGTAACATCACCCTCACCACCGGCCAGTTTGTCCTCTTCGAGCCACCGATATTGGATCAGGACCCTCAACCGCAGATCTTCCAGCCAGCCGAGGGGACCAAGCGGACCATGGATGTGTACGGGGTTGATGTCTCTTTCGAACAGCCGTCCTACCTGGGTCTTGTTGATCAGAATGGATTTCTCTTGGAAGATCTGCGGATGGATTATCAGATCCTCCCGGCGGATTATCAAGCGGCTAACGGATACCTGACCATCTACCAGAAAGAACGCGAGGGCGGTAATCCGGTCCCGATAACCATTCTCTACGCTGAAAATGAAGGTGCAGGGTTTGCGACCCTGGTAAAGGGCTATAAATTCGACCTCACCAAGGACTATACTGTCGGCGTCACCTTAAATGCCGGTACCGGTAATGTGATCAAGAGCCGTGAGGTTGCTCTAGTGCTTGGCAGAATTCTATTAATGGACCGTAATAATGATGGTCCGGTGGAAGAGTTAAGGTTTACCAGTTATCGCAACCCCAAAAAAGTTTATCACCTTGAAATAGTAATAACTCAAGGTGAGAAGAGCTGTGATCAGTTGATAGCCCAGCTCGAAGTTGTTGATCGAGACGGTAATCTTATTTCACCACCTGCATCGGCCTCACGTCCTACCCCAAATGAATTTTCACCTGTGTCCGAAACTGTATCGTTCGAAGACTCATTTTATGGATGTCGCGGGGTGGTTGATGGGAAGAAGGAATTCGTTCTTACAAACCTACCCGCGTCAAGGCTTGCCGATAATACTCAAATTGATATTTTTGCTAAACTTTATGGCGGATTGGGCAACAAGCTAAAGATAACGGTTAATGATGTGAGTCAAACAACACCCATCGAACCGGTCGGTATTATCGTGCTCGCAATAGACGGCCTCCGACAAGATGTGCTCTACCCTCAAACCATGGATGGACAAGATTTTAGAAGCTATTTCGATACGAACGGCAGCTATTATATTCCCGGCAATGACGCCAATCAATTACCGGGCTTAAGTCAGATTCTTATAGGCGAGCCCGAGCAATCTTCCACCCAAAGTTACGTAATGTTGCCGGATGTGACGGCGATTTTCCCCTCTATCACCCTGGCCTCCTGGGCTTCAATCTTCACAGGTAAGATGCCTAACCAGACCGGCATAATGGGTAATGAGTTTTTTGCCAGGGATCTGTTGGATAAAGAAATTACGCTGAAAAATTTGGGGGGTGGCACAAGAATAATTAATGGTGTTCCCGACCGCTATCAATACCAAAAAGGTATTATCAGTTTTGCAAATGGTGCATTTAAGGGATTCGACTATTTTGTTCAAGAACGGAAGATGAATATATATGCCCAAGACTTTTTGACGCCTTGGCAGCCATATTGGTTTAACCCTGTTAATCCTGCTCGTACCCCACAAAACAATTCTGACATTCTGAGGTCTGATGTTAAAACAATTTTTGAACAGATCAATGAAGATCAAGGTTTTGACGCACTTCGACAATACTACAATGATAAGCCGAAAACTGATAAAACCGTGGTAGCTGACGGGCATTATTCTCGTGGCGCTGATTATTGGATTACCTGGGATACGAATATTGAATTTGGAGATGCATCGAAATTGATGGACGCAGGAAGTTGGGATAAAATAGAAGACTATCTATACGGGAAATATACCGATTTACTGAATCTCCGTAATGATGTCGCCTTCTCGCCATTAACTGTTTGGTATCTTCCTGGATTGGATCATGAGGCACATATCAAAGGCATGGGAGAATACAAAAAATATTTTACTTCTATAACGGACAATCACATTAATGATTTTCTAAATATTCTAAAATCGTTAGACGAGTTTGATAATAAAATTTTCGTCGTAGTTGCAGATCATGGGATGACGGCGATGCCAACTGAATTAACTTATCAAGCCAAGAATTGGCTCGGTATTACTGAACCAGAACAAGCCGAGATGTCATGTAAATTAAGATTGGATTTTAATGACTCAATTGACCAGTCATCTGCAAAGAAAATGATTAAAGCAGAAAAAGAAAACAATAATCTGCATATCTGGGAGTTGGCGGAAATTTTGCGAGAGATGCCAATCCCAACAAATATTCTAGATAGCCCAAGAAAGTACTTCAAAATATTGGCACCTGATGAAATTGTTAAATCAAACAAAGGGGAAACGACTGCATCCGACTTGATGAATTCTGATATATTTGCTGCCTTAAATGGTCCAATGGCTCACCTTTATATAAGAAGTGTGAAAAATACTACCGTGTCTAATTGGACAGGAGAGCCGGATGAGGAGTTATTAATAAAATTTGCTGATTTGCTTGACGCCTCCCTTGCTTCGGGTGATGGCCCGTTTGAGAGACTATCATCAGCAATTGATGCAATCTTGATCAGAACTTCCCGGGATAATGAATACTTAGTTTACAATGGTGCATCATATGATGCTGGTGGTAATTTGGTTTTGAATAATCCTTTACCACTAAATCAACATTTTACAGACAATGAAAAATATATTGATATACAGAACAGAATAACCGGTATTAATGACCGAGACAGGAGCGGAGATATTATTTTGATCATGAAGGATTTTAGTGATTCCAAACAATTGTCAAAACGATATACAACTGGTGTAGCCTGTAAATCTTGGCACGGTAGCCTGAATCCGTCAGACTCCTACGTCCCGCTGATAGTTTCTTACCCATCGGGGAATATTGAGGAGTTACAAGACAATATTGATGAATTATGTGCTGTTAGCAGTTGTAAAGAAAATCGAATTCTGCCGAAGATTTTAAAAGAAATCATAACTGAGCAGTACTAAATCAGTGGTGAGGAAAACAGATGAAACAATTTTCAATATTTTTGATTATGTTCCTTCTTCTTTGTAATCCTGTTCCTGTTTTGTCCCAGGGAGTAGACGATTACTTGATACTGGAAGGTGTCGGTGTGTATGAACTGTATACTGGAATTTTAGGTAGGGTATTCAGTGGTCCTCCGACAAAATATTCCCGCAGTTTGAGCGGTGGAGTTCTTTCCGGAGGGGATCACTTTTCAGAGCAAGATACAAGTTATGCAGCTTCCTATAAAGAACCGGGTGGGAATTGGCCATTTGTAAAGGTGGAAGTCACCCAACACTCAGGAGGGAATTCAGACCAATGGTTGATCCATGAGGTTGAGAGTGGATTCAGGACATATTATGGATCCCCCGATGAGTCCTATGTTGCAAGACAAGTTGGTGATCAAACAATTATTGCTCTTGGTTCTGCGGGGTGGGTTTACCGTTGGATTAGTAACAATATTGTAATTGAAATTGAATACCAAGATTCTCAGATGGAAAAACCTGAACCACTAGAAGTTGTTCAAGCCTATCTGGCAAAATTTCCATCAACTCTGCCGGAATTTACTTCTGCAGATTTACGGACTGATGCGAGTAAGGAGAAATGGATCAAAGACGAAATGGAACGGCGTCTCTGGTTGGGCGACAAATGGTTTGCCTGGCAAGAGGCGGGAAGCTCCGATGTCGCCGAAACTCTGCGAGAGGTAAATCGAAGTATAGAGGTGTTCCTGAATTACCGTGAGAAATATTTCGGCATCAATGCTGACTCAGAAAAAGAGAGTCTGTATACCCTCATATCAAATCAGAACCTTCAAGGGATGAAAGACAAACTCGCCGAATACAAAGCCTGGTGGGCAAACAATAAAACCGGCTCCATAAACCTGCCGTAATATTCCAAAGACTGGCTGGGCTACGGCTATATCAATGAGCGGGGTCATGAACGGGGTCAGGCTTGACATTTTGACATTCTTGATGTTGAGTTGTTAATCATGGCAAGGAAACCACGGATACATTACCCTGGCGCATTTTATCATGTCATGCTACGTGGCAATGGTGGTCAGAATATATTTTATTCCACGGCTGATCGCAGCCGTTTTTGTCTTCTTATGCAAGAAGGGGTTGAGCGGTACCGTCATCGTATACATGCATATTGCCTGATGAGTAATCATGTCCATTTGATTATCGAAGTTGGAACAATCCCGCTTTCACGCATCATTCAAAATCTGAGTTTTCGCTATACCCGCTACATTAATACGAAAAAGAAAAGAATCGGACATTTGTTTCAGGGACGCTATAAGTCCTTGCTCATAGATGGCGACAGCTAT
>JAHJAA010000050.1 GCA_018814305.1 Pseudomonadota bacterium | reverse complement strand
TTTGAACAACAAGGCAAAAGTGGTCACAAAAAGATCCTATGGTTTTAGGTCATTTGATGTGCTGAAAATCGCCTTGTATCATGCACTTGGCAATTTACCGGAACCAAAATCCACCCACAGATTCTGCTGAGGAGCCGGTTTTCCATAACAAAGCGGTCTTCCAGCCACAAGCCCTCTTTTTTGCTGCCATCGGGAAGATAAAATATTCCTTGGCCGTGTCGATCCCCCTTTTCCCAGGAACCGACATAATAGGCCCCATTTGGATGGGTGTAGGTCCCCTGGCCATATTTCTGGTTAGCACGGAATCCACCTTTGTATCGGCTGCCGTTGGCTTCAATGATCTCGCCAATCCCGTTCATTGAACCATAGGAGAAAAAGCCTTTGTAGGTATATTGTTCACAGGTATACGTTCCCATCCCGTTGGGAAGACCATCTTTTAATTCACCTTGGTAGGTTCCGTGTTGATAGGGAATTGCTTCTTCGTCTTGCGTTCGTTCGATCATGATTTCCAGTTTTTGATGGTTAAGCGGTTAGGGTGATTATTATAAAAAACGATTTTCTTGCTTCAAGAGATGATGCTTGATGAGTCAGCATTTAATTTGTTGCGTGGAGGGAGGAGTATCGGGCGGAGCTTTGAACATGCAGAGCTTAAAGAAAGCTGGCCATGATGACGGTGATGTTGTCCTTGCCACCTTGTCTATTTGCTTCGGTGATAAGTTTTTTACAGGCTCGCTCAATGTTTGGAGTCATGTGGATAACGGTCATGATTTCTTCATCGGTGAGCATAGTATTGAGCCCATCGGAACAAAGCAGGAGTTTGTCGCCTGGTTCAACATCCAGTTCGGTGATTTCAACATCAACCCTATTGCGATAGCCGAGGGCCCGGGTGATCATGTTCCGAATGGCCGACGTGCTGGCTTCTTCCCGGGAGATGAGTCCTTCCCTGAGCTGTTCCTCAACCACGGAGTGGTCGCGGGTCAACTGAATCAGATCGCCGCTCCGAAGGAGATAGGCCCGACTGTCGCCAACATGGGCAATGGTGAGTTTTGGGCTTGAGGGATTTGGAAGCCAGGCAGCAACAATAGTCGTGCCCATGCCATCCCATTCTTTCCGGTTGCAGGCGGAGTCGGAGATGATTTGGTTGGCCAGGATAATTGCCGAGTTCAATCGGTTGCCGGCCCTGGAGTACTTGGTGTTAAAACCGGTCAGGTAGGGCTCGTCGCTTTCTCTGGTTCTTCTCAGATAATCGACCACCAGGTCGATGGCCATTTTGCTGGCAACTTCACCTGCGGCATGACCACCCATCCCATCGGCTACCAAAAACAGCCCGATTTTCCGGTCAACAGCAAAGTTATCTTCATTTTCGCGGCGTTTCATACCAACATCACTTAAGCCGCTTACTTTAAAATTCAAAGGCATACCCCTGTTCTTTCCAATATGCTCAGTTATTCAATTCCATCGGCGCAGATGATTAAGTCAACTGTTCGAGGCATTGCTGGGCCTCGATCACGACCTCGCCGGCATTGGTGTAACGGTTGGAACGGCTCCGAGTCATCAGTCGGTTGACAATGGCCTCGCAGCATGGAGGAACATCTGGGCGAAGGTTACGGATCGGGGTAAACTTCGCATTGGCGATGTTGTGCATTAAGTTGCCGATATTGTCACTCTTGAAAGGTTTTTCTCCGGTTAATAACTCGAAGAACACGGAGCCCAAAGAGAAAAGATCGCTTCGGCCGTCCAGCTTTTTACCAAGGACCTGCTCTGGAGACATGTAGTTTGGAGTCCCCAGGATAACCCCGGTCTGGGTGCTGTCTGAGGTGGTCAATCTGGCAATGCCGAAGTCGGTTACCTTAACGTGCCCCTTGTCGGTCAGCATGATGTTGGCGGGTTTGATATCCCGGTGGACCACGCTATGTTTGTGGGCATAATCAAGAGCAAAGGCCACTCGGATGATGATGTTGACGATCATCTTGGGAGCCAGAAGGTTTTCTTTTTTGCAGTAGCGGGTTAGATCGTGGCCGTCGAGGTATTCCATGGCCATATAGGTGATGTCGTAATCCTCTCCGGCATCATAAATGGTAACAATGTTGGGATGGCTTAAGCGGCCAGCAGCCTCGGCTTCTCTGAAAAAACGTTCCTTGATTTCCGAAAGTTGAGCAGGGTCGATCTCGTCGTATCGGAGGGTCTTGATCGCCACCTTTCGGTTGATTTTCGGATCTCTGCCAAGATAGACCGTGCCGATGGCCCCTTTGCCCAGTTCCTTGATGACTTCATAGCGCCCTAAGGTTGGTCGGGTCTCGGAGTTTTGCATGAGAACGGTATTTTCCGATCGGGCTCCCATTCCCCCTCCCAGGTTTTTGGCCTCGGCCCGTTTCAGCCGCCAGATCCGATCATTGGCGTCTTTAAACTTACCACCCTTCAGGAGGTAATCGTAGACGGAGATAGCCTTGTTGGACATTCGCTTTCGTTCAAAATCCAGAGCGAGGTTATATAACGCTTCTTTGACCGATGGATCGGTCAGGGAGCATTTTCTGAAGCTGTCGAAGGCCATGTCCAATTGACCCTGGCCCTGGAAGGAGAGGCCGAGCATCTTGTTGGTTTCAGTGTGCTCATCCCGCTTCTTCCGGGGCGCTGCCAGATATTGACTCAGCAATAGGGCGGCGCAACCGGTAAAAACCAGAACGGTTTGGGGGATAACATAAAACCACAGGCCGTTGTTTAAAAACATGAAATAAGCGAACCCGTGCCAGGCTGCGAGAAAGGTGAAAAGGATTACAAAGGTGATGGATGTTTTGACTCGGCTGCTGAGAAAAAACATAATGAAACCGAAATAAAGGAGGATAATACTCTCCATGAACCAGGTCCAGCCAGCGCGGTGGACAAAGCTACGATCGACGATGTTTTCGAGGGTGTTGGCGCAGATATCAACGGATGTTACTTTTTCATGAAGGGGTGAATCAAAAAATTGAGTCAGGTCGGGAGCGGTCAGGCCGATGAGGACCAGCTTATCGGTAAGGGCTCCTTTAGGAATCCGGCCGTTGATCAACTCGCTGAAGGAATGGCGATTGATGATAAAGTTGTTCTCGAAATCGATCAGCATTTCGAGTTCAGGTGAAGTAGGGATCTTAATATCGGCGAGACGAAGGCCCTGACGGATGTTCCTTCTTTGTAGAATAGCAAGTTCTGTTATGTTTTTATCCTTAAATGCCAAGGCCATTTGGAGCGATAATGAAGGCATTAACGCATCCTGAAAGGGAAGCAGAAGTTGCTCTCTGCGGATAACGCCGTCTGGGTCCGGGATAAAGGAAATGTTTCCCATCCGGCCTGCACCTGCGGCCAATAGAGAAGTGGTTGTGATCAGATTGGAGGCCTGGGGGGATTTCAGGAAGGCCAGAAAAGGATTTTTGAAATCGGCCAGGAGTTGCTGAAAGTTCATTTTTTCTTCCAGCCCGGGGATGGTGTTTTTGATAAGCCATTCAGGGATTTCAGTAGAGCCACCAGGGTTATTCTCGCTGCTTAGGAAGAAGGGTAAGACCACGGTGGCTGGTTTGATTGCCTCGAGCAGCATGGTGTCATGGTCAATCTTTTTTTCAGCTGCCTTGAGCAGGTAGTCGGCACGGTCAAAGGCCGGGGTGCCGCTGTATGCATCATCTCCCTTCAGATTTTTCCGAATGGCCCGGATTTGATCCAGACCTGGATTCAGTTCAGGAGCTGAGTTCAGTACGGTAATACCGATGGCCTTGGCGCCATCAGCCGAGACCTTCGTGATTGCATCAGCAAGGTAGGACCGGGGCCAGGGCCAGGGTCCGATCTCTTGGATTGAATTTTGGTCAATCTCGACCACGACCACCGGGCTGGGAATCTCCCTTTGCCTTAGGTCAGAAAGAAAGTTGTAAATTTTCAGGTCAAAGGTCTGGAGTCCCTCGTAGTTCAAGAGCATGGCCGCGAGAATGCCCAGGGTCAACACCAAGCTGATCAACCAATTTGGAATAAATAACTCTTTACCTTTCATAGGGGTCGTCCGGTTTGTAACAAACAGATATTATGGGGGACTATATTTCCTGATTGACCAGGATACCCATATTGTCTTAAATGATCTGCATGGTAACATCTGAAAGCAGTTCAGGCAAGTAAGGCGGAAGGGGTTGCGGAAGATATTATCGAGCGGGACTGAATCGTTTGACACCGGGGCAGGCCGGTTCTATAATCATTTGCTTTGACTCATCATTTTCGGGAGTCTTTCCCAAGGAGGAATAATTATGAAAAGTTTACTTACTGGGTTGCTTGCTTCCGGTCTGGTCCTTGGTGGGATCAGTTCGGTCCAGGCTATTGGTCTTGAGGCCGCAGTCGGTTGCTGGCTGCAGAATCCCGGGGGCAGCATCGCCTATAAGTCGGCGATAGTTAACGATTCCATTGATCTTGATGGAGATAGCGGGTATGACAATGAGCTGCGCTTAATGGCCAGGGTTAATATTGATATGCCGTTGATTATTCCAAATGTAGTCGCGATGGCGACCCCTATGGAATTCAGTGGCCGCGGGAATAAAAATCTGGATTTTTCCTTTGGTGATATCTCCTTTAGGGGTGGAGTGCCGTTCGATTCCAAGATCGTCCTTGATCACTATGATGTGGGGCTGTATTACGGGGTACCCCTTTTGGAAACCGCAACTCTCAATACCTTAAGGGTCGATTTCGGGATCAACGTCCGTCTGTTGAAGGTCGAGGCGGAAGTCAGTCAGAATACGCTCGGGAAAGAAGATTCAGTTGCCGAGACCTTTATCCTGCCCATGGGGTATCTGGCCGTACAGGTAACTCCGATCGAGGCCTTGGCCTTTACCGTAGAGGTTCGAGGCCTTGCCTACAGCGGAAATCATTATTATGACCTGATCGCTCGAGCGCGTTATACCATTACCGGCCCGGTCTTTGTTGCCGCCGGTTGGCGGGTCGAAGATGTAAAGATTTCAGAGAAGGATATTGAAGCAAAACTCGATTTTTCTGGGCCTTTCGCTGAGTTTGGTCTGAATTTTTAAGGGCGCGTTGAACGTGTCGTTCTGACGGTCCTTTCGTAAATAAAAAAGGGAACCCCGGTCGGGGTTCCCTTTTTTATTTGGAGATTACAATACTAATTATAGCTTGAAAAGCAGGTCGTCATAGGTGGGAACCGGCCAGAGGTCGCGCGGCAGAATCTCTTCCAGGGCATCGATATCCTGACGGAGAGCGGTCATGGCTGCGAAGACCTTATCGCGGAAGGCGGCGGCCTGTTTGTCGACCGTGGTGATGGCTTGGGCCTTGGCGGTTTCGGCTTCCAGTTTGGTCAGGTTCTTACCGGCTGAGGTAAGGAGTTTGGAGACCTCGTCAAGAAGGGCCTTCTGGACCGTAGCGCCTTTGCCTACTGCGGCAATTGAGGCCCCCAGTTCGGTGGTGAAGCGGATTGCTGCCGGGATGAACTGGCGTTTAACCATCTGCATGGAGGCCCGGGCTTCAATGTTGATATGCTTGGAGTACTGTTCCACATAGATGTCGTATCTGGAGTGTAATTCCTCCTTGGTCAATACCTTGTATTTCCCGAATAACCTGATGGCCTTAGGTGAAATGAATGATTTAATGGCGTCCACCGCGTTCTTGGTGTTGGCAAGGCCTCGTTTCTCGGCCTCTTGGAGCCATTCATCGGAGTAGTTATTGCCATTGAAGATGATTCGACCGTGTTTGGTAATAAATTCCTTGATGATGGCCTGGATCTCGGTGTTGACGTCCTTGGCCTTTTCAAGTCGGGTTGCCACTTCGTCCAGCACCTCGGCTGCGATGGTGTTTAGGGCCACGTTGGGACCGGAGATGGACTGGGATGAACCAAGCATCCGAAACTCGAACTTGTTGCCGGTGAAGGCAAAAGGTGAGGTTCGGTTCCGGTCGGTGTTGTCCTTGGGCAGATCCGGCAGGGTATCGACGCCGATCTTCAGGAACTGACAGGCGCTTCCCTTGCGGCAGTATTTTTCACCCTTGGCTACGGCATTGAGGATATCGGTCAGTTCCTGACCCAGGAAGCTTGATATGATGGCGGGTGGGGCCTCATTGGCGCCCAAACGATGGTCATTGCCGGAACTGGCGCAAGTGCCGCGCAGGATATCGGCGTGGACGTCGACAGCCTTCATGGTTGCGGCTAGAACGAGCAGAAACTGGGCGTTCTCCTCTGGGGTGGAACCCGGTTCCATCAGATTGATGCCGTCATTGGTGGTCAATGACCAGTTGTTGTGCTTACCGGAGCCGTTTACCCCGGCATACGGTTTTTCGTGCAACAGGCAGACCAGATCGTGGCGCAAGGCCACTTTCTGCATGGTTTCCATGACCAGCTGGTTATGGTCGGCGGCGATGTTGGTGGTGGCAAAGACCGGAGCCATCTCGTACTGGGCTGGGGCGACCTCATTGTGCTTGGTTTTGGAGGTGATGCCCATCTTCCAGAGTTCGATGTCCAGATCTTTCATGTAACTGGCGACCCGGTCCTTGATGGCTCCGAAGTACTGGTCTTCCAGCTCCTGGCCTTTAGGGGCGGGGGCGCCGAACAGGGTGCGTCCGCCGGTCATCAGGTCCAGGCGCTGAACGTAATATTCCTTGTCGACCAAAAAGTATTCCTGCTCTGGACCAACGGTGGAGGTGACCCGGTGAGAGGTGGTGTTGCCCATGGCGCGCAGCACCCTGATGGCCTGTTTGGAAACGGCATCCATGGAGCGGAGCAGCGGGGTTTTCTTGTCCAGGGCCTCGCCGTTGTACGAGCAGAATGCGGTGGGGATGCAGAGGGTAACGTCTCCATCGGCGTCTTCTTTGAGGAAGGCGGGAGAAGTGCAGTCCCAGGCGGTGTAGCCCCGGGCCTCAAAGGTAACCCGCAGGCCGCCGCTGGGGAAGGAGGAGGCGTCAGGTTCACCCTGGATCAGCTGTTTGCCGGAAAATTCGAGGATAACCCCGCCTTCATCGGTGGGGGAGATGAACGAATCATGCTTCTCGGCTGTGGAACCGGTCAGCGGCTGGAACCAATGGGTATAGTGGGTGGCGCCGCGCTCAATGGCCCAGTCCTTCATGGCATTGGCCACCACTGCGGCCACTTCAGGTTTCAGAGAGACATTTTTCTCAATAGTCTCCTTGAGGGCCTTGTAGGTTTCCTTGGGCAACCGTTCACGCATGACCTTGTCATTAAAGACGTTGCAACCGAAAAGTTCGGTCAGGTTCATCATCTCACCACCATAGCCGCCTGTGCAATCAGTACACATTTTATTTCCTCCTTGGTAAATTAGCAAAACGCCTATTACAATTTTGTAAGATAAAATGAAAAAGTTATCCGGATCTTCATACTAGATAACGTCCTGTTTGTCTGCATTTTTTTTTATGATATCTGATTCGTGAAGTTGTTTTTTTTTAGGTAACGGGGAAGGGTTATCTGTAAATATTGACAACAGAACAAGCATACCAATTACCATCAGAGCTCAGAGTGACTCTGAGCACCAAAAGTGACGTGAAAATATGTCTGGACGACAGATCTTGAATGGATAGAGAAAATTTATCATATCGCCATGACCTGACCGGTATAAAAAGTTGAGATGGACGCTTTTTTTCACCATGAAAGGTTCACCCGGGAAATGAAACGCCGCAATTATTCCCTCCGAGCCAAGTTTTATGGTATGGTGGCTCGGTTTTTGACGGTCTTGCTAACCCCGACCTTATTATTTGGCTTCAAGTGAGAATAGACCCGGAATAATGATCGATCAGCTCCGATATCCCGAAGAACTTCCCGTTTCCAAGGCTCGTCTTGAAATTGTCTCCGCTATCCGTGATCATCAGGTAGTTATCATTGCCGGTGATACCGGCTCCGGAAAATCGACTCAACTCCCTAAGATGTGTTTCGAAGCCGGGCGAGGTCGCAGGCGAATGATCGGGTGTACCCAGCCCCGGCGTTTGGCTGCCACTTCGGTGGCGGCCCGGGTCGCCGAGGAGTTAGGGCCGGACGGACACCATCTGGTTGGCTGCAAGATTCGATTTAATGATCGCACCACCAAGGCGACCCGGCTGAAGTTTATGAGTGATGGGATTCTTTTGGCTGAGGCCCGTCGTGATCGTTTTCTGAACGCCTATGACACCATCATCGTTGATGAGGCCCATGAACGAAGCCTGAATATTGATTTTTTGATCGGAATCCTGCGTCGTCTGCTGAACCGCCGGAAAGACCTGAAGGTCATCATCACCTCGGCGACCATTGATACTGTAAAATTTGCTGAGGCCTTTGCCGGAGCCCCGATCATCACGGTTGGTGGCAGGATGTACCCGGTTGAGACCCGTTATCTCCCCCCGGTTACAGCCGATACCGAAGAAACGAGCCCGGTTGAGCTTGCAGTCACCTCCGTCTTGGACCTCTGCCGTCATGGAGAAGCAGGGGATGTGCTCGTCTTCATGCCCACTGAACGAGACATCCGGGAGACCGTTGAGTCCCTGGAAAAGGCGTTGGTCCTAGCGACTGAGGTGAAATCGGCAGTTGTGGTCATGCCCCTCTTCGGTCGCTTGTCGGAGCGGGAACAGAACCGGATCTTTCGGTCGGTTTCGGGGCGGAAGATCGTGGTTGCCACCAATGTTGCTGAAACCTCGATTACCGTTCCCGGGATCCGTTACGTGGTTGATTCAGGGCTGGCCCGGATCTCAGTCTATAATCCCAGGGCCCGGACCAGTAAATTACCGATTCTGCCTATTTCACGGGCCAGTGCCGATCAAAGGAAGGGTCGTTGCGGGCGAACCGGCCCGGGAATTTGTATCCGTTTGTATAGTGAAGAAGAATTTTTGGGGCGTGATGAATTCACCAGGCCGGAGATTCAGCGGGCCGATCTGTCTGAAGTCATTCTCCGGATGCTCTTTCTGGGGCTCGGTGACCCCCATCGCTTTCCCTTTATTGACCCGCCCACCCCTCGATCGATCAGGGACGGGTATCAACTGCTCTGGGAACTGAAGGCCATTCAATGCCGGTCGGGTGATTGGGCCCATGCCAGGTTGACCGATCAGGGGAGACTCATGGCGCGGCTCCCTCTTGATCCGCGAATCTCCAGGATGATCATTGAAGCTCGGGACAAGCTGGCGCTCCGAGAAGTGGTAGTGATTGCCGCTGCTTTGAGTATCGCTGATCCCCGGATTCGCCCCACCGATCAGGAGGCGGCTGCTGACCAGGCCCATGCCCTTTTTGAAATCGGGGGTTCCGACTTTCTGGCGTTTTTGAAGATCTGGGAAGAAATGATCAAGGTTGATTCAACCAGCCAGCTGCGTAAGTTTTGCAAGCGCAATTTCCTTTCGTTTCAACGGGTTCGTGAGTGGCAGGATATCCATGAACAGATCATGCGGATACTCAAGGGGGAAGGCGGCTTTCCTTTAAACATCGAGCCGGCTTCCCCGGTGGCTATCCATCAGGCCCTGTTAAGCGGTAGTCTTCGGAATATTGCCCTGCGCAAGGCCAAAAACATCTATCAGGGTACCCTGGACAAGGAAGTGATGGTCTTTCCCGGTTCCGCTCTGTTCAATAAGGCCGGGAAGTGGGTTATGGCTGCTGAGCTTATTGAAACCTCACGGCTCTTTGCCCGTTGCGTGGCAACTATTGATCCGGAATGGCTCGAGCCGTTGGCCACCCATCTCTGCCGCTCCTCCTATGCTGAACCCCATTGGGAGAAGAAGAGGGGGCAGGTGGTTGCCTATCAAAATGTTACCTTGTTCGGCCTCCTGATTGTGGCAAAGCGGAAGGTCAATTACGGACCGGTTGATCCAGATGAGTGCCGAATGCTTTTTATCCAGCAGGGGTTGTTGGAGGGCGAGTTGAATGGACGTCATCCCTTTTTACAGCATAATCTCGATTTAGTGGCCAATCTGTTGGGGCTGGAGGATCGGGTCCGGCAGCGGGATATCCTGGTGGACGATGCCACCCTGTATCGCTTTTACGATGACCGGCTCTCCCCGGGAATTTGCGACCAACCCGGTCTGATTAGAGCGGTGCGCCGTTCCGGGTCCGACGATTTCTTAAGGATGCGTCGTGGGGATATCCTGCAGCAGAAACCGGCAGCGGACCAGCTTGAGGTTTTTCCGGAGCGTTTGACCCTGGGGGGGATGGAATTTTCGGTTTCGTATCGTTTTGAGCCAGGAGCAGAGGATGATGGGGTAACGGTCAGGGTACCGGTGGACCTCATCAGTTCCATCGAACCGGCAGCTTTTGACTGGTTGGTGCCTGGGCTGCTGGTGGAAAAGGTCACGTTTCTCATCAAGGGATTACCCAAATCCCTTAGAAAAAAGTTGGTCCCCGTTCCGGAAACAGCCCGGGCGTTGGCTGCCGAGTTGGACTTCGGTCAGGGCGGGTTTTTGGCCCGTCTTCAGGAATTGATTTTCAGGCGCTATCAGGTGGTAGTGGAGCGGGGAGACTGGATAAAAGACGAGCTGCCGCATCACCTGCGGATGCGCCACTGCCTGATCGGTCGGGATGGAAATATTCTGAAATCGTCCCGGGACTTCGGCGAATTACTGGGAGGGCCACGGTCCAAGTCCAGTGGGAATGAGCGGGTGGCGGAACTGCGTAATCAATGGGAACGAGACCAAGTAACCTCCTGGGACTTTGCTGACCTGCCGGAGCGGATTCCCGTCCAAGACCGGACCGGTTTGCTCACCGGTTTTCTTTGGCCGGGACTTATGGATACCGGTGAGGGGGCGCTGAAGGTTAGATTATTTTCAACTGCAGCTGAGAGTCATGAGCAGACCCGGCAGGGGCTCTTGGTGCTCTACGGGAATTTTTTCAACAAATTCAAGGGAGTCGCCAAGGATTTTGCCTTGGGGAATGACCTGTGGGCCCTTTATGAGGGGCTGGGCAGTAAAATTGAGTTCAATGTTCAACTAGCCCGTTTTGTTCTCGAAGAGATCTTTGCCACTCGATCCGGTCGGATTCCTGACCGGGAGTGTTTTTCAGCAACCATCGATCAGGTGAAAGCTGAAGGCCTTTTTCGCCTGGGCCGATCCCTGGTTGAGATGGTGGTGACGGTGCTGCGGAAAAGGCGGGCCACCCTTGATTTGATTAATCGGTTTGAGGCCATGGATCAGGGCCGAGGGAGGCTTCAGTTCCTTGACTTCCAGGAGCATCTGTTGATCGTGTTGCCGGTGGATTTTTTGTCCACTTTCGATCGTCGGCGGCTGCAGGCCACCGGTCGTTATCTCCAGGCCTTGCGGATTCGAGTGGAGCGGGCCTATGCTGATCCGGCCAAGGATCTCCTTCGCGCCCAACAGGTTCGGCCTTTTGCCGAACGGCTTAAGAACTTTCAGACACCTCTGGGTGTCGGGGAAGGGCATCTTCGGCTGATTGAAGAATATTGTGAAATGCTTGATGAATTCCGGGTCTCGATCTTTGCCCAGGAGATCAAGACGCCATTTCCTGTGTCGGGGAAGCGTTTGGAAAAGAAGTGGCATGAGATTATGGCGTCCTTGAGCTGATTTCCGCCGCCCGGTCAGAAATGGTGGCGGTGAACGGTATTTGCCCATGGATTTTCTCCTCCCCCGTCGAAATAAATGACCAGCTTAGCCCAACGTTTTGACGGTTTTACGATAAATTAGCGTTGCCGGTTGCCTCTGAATAGTCTATAACGTCACCTTGCGAGAACCACGGGGCGCTTTCGCCCGCTGGTTCTTTTTTTTATAGAATCATCCGAAAGAACTTAAGAGAGGAACACCTATGATCCAGGCCATCAATATCTGTCTTGCTTACGGCAAGCGGGTTATCTTTAAGGACGTCAATATCAAGTTTACCGCAGGTAACTGCTACGGTCTGATCGGTGCCAACGGTACCGGCAAGTCGACTTTTCTGAAGATCCTTTCCGGACTGAAGGAGCCTGACAAGGGTGAGGTTGCGGTGGGGGCTCGAGAACGAATCGCCGTCCTGAACCAGGATCAGTTTGCCTTTGATGACGAATCGGTATTCAACACAGTGGTCATGGGCCATCAACGACTTTTTGAGGTAATGCAGGAACGGGAAGTTCTGTACGCCAAGGCCGATTTCAGTGAGGAAGACGGGATTCGGAGCGGTGAACTGGAGGTGGAGTTCGGCGAAATGAACGGATACGAGGTGGAAGCTGAAGCATCGGCTCTTTTGAGCGGTCTCGGCATCCCGGAAGATATGCGCTTGAAGAAGATGAGGGAGTTGGAAGACGGCGACAAAGTCCGGGTTCTTTTGGCCCAGGCCCTCTTTGGTAACCCCGATATTCTACTTTTGGACGAGCCCACCAATAACCTCGATTTAAATTCCATCAACTGGTTGGAAGACTTTCTGGCTCGTTTTCAGAATACCGTGATCATCGTTTCCCATGATCGTCACTTTCTCAATCAGGTCTGTACCCATGTGGCCGATATCGATTTCGGCAAGATCACCGTCTACGTGGGTAACTACGATTTCTGGTATCAGGCCAGCCAACTTGTTCTGCGCCAGAAACAGCAGGAAAACAAAAAGGCCACCGCCCGGGCCGACGAACTCAAGGAGTTTATCCGGCGCTTCAGTTCCAACGCCTCCAAGGCCAAACAGGCCACCTCCCGAAAAAAACTCCTGGAAAAATTAACCTTTGATGATATGCCGATCTCCTCTCGGAAGTATCCCTTTGTGGTTTTCAAAGCGGAGCGGCCTTGTGGGGATGTTATCCTTGAGGTCAAGGACCTGAGTAAGTCGGTCGATGGTGTGCAGCTGTTGCATAATCTGAGCTTCACGGTCAATAAAGGTGAGAAAATCGTCTTTCTCGGTGACAGCCTGACCCGGACGATTCTGTTTCAGATTCTGGCCGGGGAAGTACCTCCCGACAGTGGCAGCTTTCGCTGGGGGGTAACCATGACCTCCAGTTATTTTCCCAAGGAGAACAGCGCCTTTTTTGAGAAGGAATTGAACCTGGTTCAATGGTTGGGCCAGTACACCCCTCCCAAGGAGGGAGAGAGTTTTTCCCGGGGCTTTCTCGGGAAAATGCTCTTCTCCGGCGAGGAGGCCCTGAAAATGACCACGGTGCTCTCCGGGGGTGAGCGGGTCCGGTGCATGTTGTCCCGGATGATGCTCTCCAACGCCAACGCCCTGATTCTTGACGATCCCACCAACCATCTGGATCTTGAATCAATAACCGCGCTTAACGATGGATTGATCGCCTTTCCCGAGGTGGTCCTGTTCACCTCCCATGACCATCAGTTCATTGCCACCATTGCCAACCGGATCATTGAATTGCATCCCAACGGCATCATCGATCGGATGAGTACCTTTGAGGACTATCTGGAAAATCCGGATGTGGCCAGGCAACGGGAGGAACTCCTCCAGGGCCGGGATGAACGTCTGAAGCTATAGTCCCGTAACCCAGGATGATTGTCTCTTCAAGCTGCGGGGAGTTGCTTTTTCGCATCTCCCCGGTATACGATGACCATTATGAAAAGTGGCTGGAATATTGCCGGGCTCAGTGCCTATGTCCTGTTTCTCTTCACCGCCCCGGTGGTCTCGACCTTTATCAATTATACTGTGGGCAATTGGAGGGTGATTCTGGGGGGCAGGGTTGCCCTTGCCGTTCTCCTCGGCGTCTGGGCCGGTTATTCCTGCGGTCGAATGGCGGAGCTCGGTCGCCTCGGTCTGGTCAAAGGTATTGGCGTCGTTCTCGTGGTGTCCTTCCTGTTGAATATCTTCCCCATTATTGATCTTATCCGGGGCCCGGTGTCCCTTGACGGCGAGTTGCAGAGGTATTCCGCCGATCACTCCCTGTCCTGGCGTCCCAATGGTTCCTTCTATCCGGAAATGAGTACCGCTCTAGCGGTGAAAGGCAGTGGTCCCCATTCCATCAAACTATCTTCCATAGGCTGGCAGGCCAACCGGGTGGAAGACGCCTTGGAAAAATGCAGCCCGGGAGACCGGATTACCGGTTCTGCCCTCCAGTCCATGGGTTTTATGCTCAATCTGGCATGTTGTGATCACTGAACTCTATTCAGGCACGGAACAGAATACTGATTTTCACCCCGGATAGTCCTTGCTCCTTATGATTGTGATGTCGTAACCTCTGCTGACCATTTGCTTATAGACTCTGATGAATACACCACCATCTGAACCATCCACCCGGTTGCAATCAAACATCTCCAGGCTTCGCGCCCTGGGAGCACATAAACCAAGGCTGCGGGTTGGCTATCTCCCTCCATGGCCACCGGTTGGTGGTCTCCGGCTGGTCTTGCCCTTCCGACGCAACTGGCTGCTGATCATGATTGTCGGGATTTTACTGGTGATATTTTCAGTGCCTCTGGTGAGTGTGGCCCTGCGCCCCGGTCCCAAGGGAGACTCGCTCTTCTCGCTGGTTTTCACCCTGTTCCATGTATTCTGGGGGCTGGGGTGGTCGGTGGGGGTGGGGGTGCTGGTTTTGCTCTTTCTGGTTTTACTCGTGGGCCGCGAAGTGGTGGTGGTTCGGTCTGATTTAATGTTGATCCGTTTGGATCTTCTGGGAGTCGGGGTGGGTGGTGAGTATGAGGCCTGGGGTATAAGTAACTTACGTTCCGCCCTGCCCGATGCTGCAAAAGGGAGCAGCTGGCGCGGAAGTCACCTGGCTTTTGACTATTACTCTATTCCTGTGGAGTTTGGCTCCGCAGTGGTTGAGCCCCGGGCTTCGGAGATCCTGGATCTGGTTCGTAGTAAGCTGGCCCTCTCCAATGGAGGGCCTGACTTCTCGGTTCCATCTCAACCGCTTACCATTAACCCGGAATCGGATAAACGGGCTGACTGGACTGAATCTGGTCTGGACCCCTTCCTTCCGAAGGATCGATCTGCAAAAACTGCCGCCAATTCTGGCTTGGGGGCGAGTCTGAGCTCTTCCTCCACCAAGGCGCTGATTCTGGCCAATCTGGTACCCCTGGCCGGAGTCTGGTTGCTGGGATGGGATATCGGCGAGATCATGTTGCTTTATTGGGCAGAGAGCGGGATTATCGGTTTTTTCACCTTGCTGAAAATGGTGGTGGTGGGGCGCTGGTCGACCCTTTTCTACGGCCCCTTTTTTATCGGGCATTATGGCGCCTTCATGGCCGGTCATCTGTTGTTTGTTTTCACCTTCTTCGTTCAGGGGTTGGAGGCCAAAGGGAGTGTCACAGTGGTCGAGGTTGTTGAACGGTTTATTGCTCTCTGGCCAGCCCTGCTGGCCCTGGTGGTGAGCCATGGCTTTTCCTTCCTGGTTAACTTCCTGGGGCGGCGGGAATTTACCGCCACTACTGTCCAGAAGCAGATGGCAGAGCCATACAGCCGGATTATGATCATGCATCTCACCATCATCCTTGGTGGTTTTTTGGTCATGGGGCTGGGCAGCTCGCTACCTGCTTTGTTGCTGCTGATGGTCGCCAAGATTGGAGTGGACCTCCGCTCTCATACGCGGCAACACCATTAGGAGCCTGTTGTTAGAGGGGCCGGAAGCAGTAATGATGTGATCGGTATTTGCCGAACGGGTGAAGAAACGTGCCGGGCCGGGTCGAGGTATAAAAAGACCTCCTTTGTAGCCGGTGGTGTCTTAAGGATAGTCGGGTGTCGCCCCCGATCTTGAGGCCACATAGGCGCCGAGCCGGTTGGCCTCTTCCAGGCAGTTTTTTAAATCAGCCCCGGTCAGATAGCCGGCAATGATACCGGAAAAAAAGGCGTCGCCACTGCCCACAGTGTCGGCAACAATAATTTTGAACCCAGGGTGGGTGTGATAGCCATCAGAATTAATGAGCAAGGCGCCCTCGCTGCCACGGGTCACAGCCAGTAACTTGAGGTCAAAGGCCGCCAGCAATGCAGCTGCCACCTCTTCTTCCCGTCCCCCGGCGCCCACCAGAGCCTGATTGAGGATGGCCAGTTCCTCACGGTTCACTTTCACTACCTGGGCTGCAATAAGAGAGGCCCGGACATGATCCAAGGGGGTATCTGGGGGCCTCAGGTTTACGTCATAAAAGATGGTAGTGGCCTGTTGCCAGAGGCGTCGGATTGTCTGTCGGCTCTCCTTGTCTCGTTGGGCCAGGGTCCCACAGACCAGGTGAAACGATTGGTTGGCAACAACGTTTTCCACCCCAGCAGCCTGGATATGGTCCCAGGCTGCCGGCTTTTCGATCTCAAAATGGGGTTCGTTGTTGCCGTCCATGCTGACGAGCACCCTGCCGGTGGGCAGGTGGTCATCAATCTGGATAGCGTCAACTGCCAGACCGATATCATGAAGCCGGGCCAGAGTTTTCCGGCCCTGGGCATCAGCTCCGATCCGGCTTGCAACCAGCACCGATAGATCTCGGGCTTGAAGGTGGTAGCCCACGTTCAGGGGGGCACCGCCCAAAACACTGCGGTTTGGAAATTGGTCCCAGACGATCTCGCCAATGGATATGATTAAATCTTTTGCCATAAAACCTACCTTCGCTGGATACTTTTTGATACTCTGTTAAAGAGATGCCCTCAGTATAGATCACCTGGCCCCAGATAGCAAAATCTGGCCTGTTTGCCCTTTCGACACCCTCCCCAAAAGTCAAGGAGACCCTATGATTGATAACCTGATACAGTACATTCAGGATAACCGCGATGCTGTCTATAGCCTGTTTCGTCGCTTTCAGGAAACCGGAAAGAACTTGATGCTGCGCACTGAGCTCTGGGATGCATTCACCCTCTACTGCACCGAAACCGAAAACCCCGGCCTCTTTGATTCTCCTCTGGCCGAGGCCATTGCCCATACCCAGGAGGCTGCTATTGTCTCACCCTGGCTCTATCTCGATGTCCGGCCCCGGGTGGCCCATTGGCAGTATCTGCGCTTTCACTTTGAGGCCATGACCATGGAAGAAGTTTCGGCCTCGCAGTTTCTCTTCTTTAAAGAGGGACTGGTCACCAGCGACCCTGGTTTTCGCATCCTGGAGATTGATCTTACTCCCTTTGAGCGACACTTTCCCAAGATGACCCAGACCCGCTCCATTGGCCATGGGGTCGAGTTTCTCAATCGCCGTTTTTCCAGCCGTCTGGCCAACGATCTTGCCAAGGGTGACGAGCTCATCCTCTCCTTTCTCAAGGTCCATGGTTATGGCGGCATGCCCTTTATGATCAATGATACCATCAAGAACATGGCTGGACTGCAACAGGCCCTGCGTACCGGCATGGAGTTTCTGGCCGACCAGGCAGACGATGCCACCTGGCAGGAGGTCAGCAGTCGCCTGCAACCCATGGGCTTTGAGCCGGGGTGGGGGCGTCGGGTTGATCGGATTGTCGATAGCTTCAGCCTGCTGGCCGACATCCTGGAGGCCCCGGACCATGGCGCCCTGGAGCAATTTTTCAGCCGCATCCCCATGATCTTTAACATAGTCATCCTCTCACCCCACGGCTATTTCGGTCAGGAAAACGTCCTGGGTCTGCCTGATACCGGTGGTCAGGTGGTCTATATTCTCGATCAGGTGCGGGCCCTGGAAAAGGAGATGCGATCTCGCATATATGAGCAGGGACTGGATATTGAGCCGCAGATCATTATCCTCACCCGTCTGCTGCCCGAGGCCGGCGACACCACATGCAACCAGGCGGAGGAAAAGGTTAACGGCACCCAAAATGTCAAGATTGTCCGGATTCCCTTTCGCTCCAAGGATGGCGCGGTCATCCCCCAGTGGCTCTCACGTTTTGAGGTCTGGCCCTATCTGGAACGCTATTCCCTGGAGGCGGAGCGTGAAGTCATGGCCCGTCTGGGCCGGCGGCCCGATTTGATCATCGGGAATTACTCGGACGGCAACCTGGTGGCCACCCTCATGGCCCTGCGCCTGGGCGTCACCCAATGCACCATTGCCCATGCCCTGGAAAAGACCAAATACCTTTACTCCGCCCTCTATTGGCAGGAGATGGAGGAGCAGTATCATTTCTCCTGCCAGTTCACCGCCGATCTCATCGCCATGAACGCCGCTGATTTTATCATCACCAGTACTTACCAGGAGATTGCCGGTAGCGATAATATGGTGGGTCAGTATGAGAGTTACTCCTCCTTCACCATGCCTGGCCTGCAACGGGTGGTGAGCGGGATCAATGTCTTTGACCCGAAGTTCAATATCGTCTCGCCCGGCGCCGATGCCGAGGTCTATTTCCCGTATTCCGACAAGGAGAGACGGCTGAGCGGTCTGCACGCTGAGCTTGACGAGCTGGTCTTTGGGGGCGGTCGAGCCCAGAGTCGCGGCGTTCTTATCGACCAGGATAAGCCGCTCATCTTTTCCATGGCTCGCCTGGACCACATCAAAAATCTCACCGGCCTGGTGGAGTGGTATGCCGGCAACCCTCGTTTGCGGGAGCAGACCAACCTCTTGCTTATCTGCGGCACGGTCAATCCGGATAATTCGTCCGATAACGAAGAGCGGGCCCAGATCCTCCGCATGCATGCCCTCTTTGATGAGCATGGTCTGGACGGCCAGGTCCGCTGGCTGGGTATACGCCTGGATAAGAACCTCACCGGCGAGCTCTACCGTTACCTGGCTGACAAACGTTCCGCCTTTATCCAACCGGCCTATTTTGAGGCCTTCGGTTTGACGGTGATTGAGGCCATGGCCTCGGGGTTGCCCACCTTTGCCACCAGCTACGGTGGCCCCCTGGAGATCATTGAAAACGGCATCTCCGGTTTTCATATCAATCCCAACCACGGCGCCGAGGCTGCCGATATTATCGCTGATTTTTTTATCCGTTGTCAGCAGGAGCCGGAGCATTGGCAGGCCCTGTCCGAGGGTGCCATCAATCGGGTCCAGAGTCATTACACCTGGAAACGCTACGCCAAGCGGCTGCTGTCGCTGACCTGTATCTACGGGTTCTGGAAATTTGCCACCAACCTCGATCGCCAGGAAACCAGCCGCTACCTGGAGATGCTCTATCACCTTCAGTTCAGGCCCCTGGCCGCAAAGATTGAGAAGAGTGGTGAGAGTTTTTAAGAAAGAGGGGCGTTGGCCTTCCTTGTCGGATATTCGTTGCTACCTTATTCTGTTGGCGCTCATTCCGCTCTGACTTCTGCTTGCTGCTACTGAATTCTGAATTCGGGTTCCTGTCTTTTCAGACCAGCCCGAAATGCTGGAGACCGTCGATGATCCCGGCGGCATAGTTCTCCTTACTGAAGTAGACTCGGGGTTTTCCTTTGAGCTTCTCCAGTTCTTCGGAATAATTGCCCACCACCAGACCGCGGGCCTGGCCAAGGAGCATATCCTCGTCGTTGCCTGAATCTCCTGAGACCATGACCTGGCGGGGCGGAAAGCCAAACTTGTGGATGACATAGTCAATGGCCTTGCCCTTGGAGGCCCGCAGGGGCAGGATATCAAGAAATCGCCCATGGGAGTAGATGATCTCGCACTGAAGTTTGGCCTCGTCCAGGACATGATGGATCCAGGCCAGGTAGTCATAATCATCGGCCATATAATAGCTGATCTTATGGCTGCGCTGGCCCTCGGCTTCCTGAAAGGTGAGGAAGGTCACCTTACCCAGGACCTCTTTGATCCTTTCCGGCTGCCAGCGGTGCGAGATATGCTGTTGCCAGCCTTTATCCTGACGGAGATCAGGACCATAATAGATCTCGGTGCCCACCGAACAGATCAAGGTATCCGGGATGGGAATATTGTATTCGGTCATGGCATCAATGGTCAGGCCGATGCTGCGGCCGGTGGCAACCCCCCAGGCCATGCGGTCATGATTCTCCTCAAGGATGGCCAGAAGCTGGTGCAGGCTTTCATCGTCGCCGATCAGGGTGTTGTCGATATCGGTGATAAAGAGGTGATCAAGACTGGTCAGGCGCTTCCCAAAGGAGGGTCGACTGCGAGCCGCAATCGGCAGAGAGTCCTCCTTCCTGCTTTCCGCAGCAACAACCTCGGGAAAGATCTTCTGGAGCTGATCCATGGTCTTTTGGCAATGGGCTTGCCAGGAGTAATAACTGAGTACACCATTGATCCCGTTATTTGAATAAGTGTCCCAGAGCTTGGAATCAACCAGGATGGTCTGGATGGCCCGGCCGATTGCCATCGGGTCTGTGGCATTGACCAGAATGCCGTTTTGACAGTTCCTGATAATATCCACCGGTCCGCCGTCGTCGGTGGCGACAATGGGCAGGCCGCAGGCCGAGGCCTCAATCAGGGTGAGGCCAAAGGGTTCCACCAGGGCGGGATTGACAAAGACCCCCTTGGCTTCGGCGCAGAGGCGGTAGAGTTCCGGAACCTCGGTGGCAAAATCATGTTTCTTGGGAATGGCCATTTTGCCGTAGAGATCAAAACGGTCCATCTGCAGGAGCATATCGGTGAGCACCGCCTGCTCATTTTCCTCCATGGTGGTGATGTTCTGGCGGATCCCGGCAAAGACAGCAAGATTGGCCAGGGCCTGCAACTCCTTATTGTTCCCGTACGCCTCGATGAGACCGGTAATGTTTTTACGGTGGTCAGGCCGACAGAGTACCAGAATGAATGGCTTTTCCGGCTGGAGCCAGAACTTATGGAGCTCGGCCAGTAGCATCAACCTGGTCTGTTTGACCTCCTGGCTCATCAGGCCGGTATCGAGCTGGGAATCGTAATAGGGATAGAAATTTCTCATATCAATGCCGGGAGGGATCACCTCAAAGTGACCCTCCTTGAAATTATCGTAAAGCCCGTACTGTTTATCGATCTCCTGCTGGGTGGAGGTAATGATCTGATCGGAATGGCTGATGATCTCCTCTTCCACCTGGATCCTGGTATCCATATGGTACTGTTTGTCGATGTCGATCTGGTTCATCCCGTCAGCCAACAGTTTGGCCAACTTATTACGGCCCATGGAATGACCGGTGAAGATAAAGGGCGCATCAAAGGCGGCAGCCAACTCCATGGCCACCAGACCACCGTCGGCATAATGGCCGTGAAAGAGATCGGGGACTCTGTTCTCGCTCCTGATAAAACGGATGGTGTTGTCGACAAACTCCTGGAGATGGGGCCAGAGCAGTTCTTTGCGAATGTAGCGGCGACCACCGCAGGCAATGCGCACCAGGCGAGCCTTGTCGGCAAGTGGTTCGATAACCTGACTGTATTCCTTGGCCACCGTCTTGTCGTCAATCAGGCGGGTGACCAGGTCGACCTGGGCCACGTCGTCTCTTTCGGCCAGGGCCCTGGCCAGCTCCAGGACGTATTTGATCTGGCCACCGGTATCGGCATCACGACCCAACTCGGGGGAGGTGCCGCGAATCAGCCCATGAATACTAAAAAGCTGCAGATATAATCCCTTATCATTCATTATTGTCACATCATCATTACATTAAAAGGCCCATTTGCCCCCCCAATTTGTGCTTGAGGATCCTTTAGTGTAGCAAGAGACTGGAGTTAAACGGAAGGAAAATCAATTTTTCTCATATTGGGGTGGGCGACAAGGTGTGTGCCGTTTGGTTCGTCCTGTCTCTTCATTCCCAGCCCTCGCGGTCCTCGCGGCGAGGCCCCAACCTTGAAATAGTGCTGCTGTGCCGTGGTTTCGAGGGCCTTGCGAGGAAACCCGAGCCCTCCATAATGAACTGACCAGACGACCAATTTCTAGGAAATAAAATCCAGTAATGCTTAAATGGCTGATGACATATCGATCTTCTTCAGTAAGATGTGTATCAAACAGGGCAGGTTTCTTATATCTTCAATTCATGTCATGAGTTCCATCCAAGAGAGATAAATCCCCGGAACGGTATGCAAAAGTCAATTACGGCCTTGTGTTTGTCAATATTCCTTCTGACCTTGATCCCGGTCCATGCCCAGGAAGGGGCCTTTGAACTCAGGGGCAATGTGTTTGTCAAGGGATCGCGAAAGCCCCTTGAAGGGATAACTGTAACTGCAAAACAGCAGTCAGGCGTTTTTGCCGTTACGGATGAAAACGGGTCATTTTCCCTAACAGTTCTAAGTCCAGGGAGATATACTTTAAGAGCCGCAGCCTTGGGGTTTAAGAAGTCCAATCCCATTGAGGTCGAGACCACTGACGCCAGTACGATTATTCTTTATCTGGAGCCAGGAGTGATCATCCCTGATTTTGTAGTCAAGGCTGAACGGAATCCGGATAACCTGAGCAAGACCATCATTGAAGGGGAGGAACTGCGGCTGGTGGCTGGAAGCCGGGGCGATCCTCTCTTGGCCCTGACGTCACTGCCCGGGGTATCCTCCGACTCTGGAGAGCCGGCAATCAGGGGCTCAAGGCCTGGTGATAATATCTATATTGTAGATTTTCTGCCCGTCGGGCATCTGTTCCACATGGGAGGGCTCATCAGTACGATCAACGGCGACCTGGTTGAAGACTTCAATCTCTATAAGTCCGCATTCGGGCCGGAACTGTATGTTGCCGATGATGTGATCGGATCGGCCATCGACGTCCGACTCCGTGAGCCGAGAAAGGATCGACTTGGCCTTAAAGTCCATATCAGCTTTCTGGAGTCAGACTTTTTGGTGGAAGGGCCGGTGACCGAAACCCAATCGTTTTATTTCGGGGCTCGGAGGAGCTATTTCGACCTGTTCCTCTCGGAAATAGTGTCGGAAGAGGATGATTTTACCATGACGGTCCCGGTGTACGATGACTATCAAGGCAAATACCTGTGGACTGTCAATGGGTCCAATACCTTGAGCTTCCAGCTCAGCGGGTCCTCGGATGCCGTGGAGTTCACCATCGGTGAGAACTCCGAGATTGCGGAAAAGGATCCGGAAATGGTGGGCGACAGCGCTTATGACATCGCAGACCATAATCAAGGGGTGGTCTGGACCTATCGATCAAAAAACGGCACAGTGAACAAACTGGGATTGGGGCGGCTTGATCTCACGATGTCCTTTAAACTCGCCCGGATCTTTGATTTTGAGGTTGGACAGGAAAATTATTTTCTGAAAGAACAGGCGACCTTGAGGCCCTGGGATGACCACGAAATAACGGTTGGCGCAGGGTATGTAACCTCATCAATAGGCCTGACCTTCGACGCAAAATTTCCGAACTGCACGGAATTCGACACCGACTGCTCTTATAAAGACGCTGACAGAATTCAGTTCGATGATCACCTGAAGGTCAATTTTTCAAGCGTGTTTGCCAAGGATCGGTGGACCATAACTGACAATCTGACCCTTATCGGGGGGATGCGAGTGACCCATGACGATCTCACCGACATCCTGATCGCCGATCCAAGGCTCGGTGCTGAATTGGGATTGGCAGATGATGTGACCCTCTCCGCTGGTGTTGGGAGATACCACCAGATGCCTGAATTCAAATATATTAGCGAAAAGCTCGGCAACGCTCACCTGGATAAGGTGGAGTCCGACCATTACGTCCTCGGTGCGGAGAAAAAAATCGGGCAGGGCTGGTCGGTAAAAACCGAAGGATTTTACAAGAGCTTTGATAAACTTGTCACCTCGGATCCGGTGAACACGTTTGCAAATAACGGAGTCGGACGGGCATACGGTGCAGACTTCATGGTGAGAAAGGCTCATACCGAACGGCTTTCCGGCTGGTTGGGGTTTACGCTTTCAAAGGCAGAGAGAAAAGATCAGGGCCAGGGAGAGTACTTTGATTTCGATTATGATCGGCCGGTGGATATAAAACTGGTGGCAAATTACAAACTCACCTCGAGGTGGACTTTCGGCGCCAAATGGACCTATCACTCCGGCAGCCCGTATACCCCGGTGGTCGGTATCGACGGCACCTATGAGGACGGCTCGGTCAGACCGGTGGAAGGGAAGCTTAATTCCGAGCGGATTCCGGATTATCATAGCCTCGACTTGAGGGCGGAGAGACTCTATTTTTATAAAAAATGGAAAATGAATCTCTATTTTGAAATCATGAACGCATACTTTAGAAAAAATATAGAAAGTTATGAATATAATGAAGACTACTCCGAGAAAAAACCCGTGTACGGGCTGCCCATCATACCGTTTATTGGGGTCAGGGCAGAGTTTTGAGAAAGGATAGGACCATGAGATTACTCATTCTGGCAGTATGGGCTTTAGCCTCATTATATTCGGTAGAAAATAGCTTCGCAGAATCAATCGCCGGCGCCCTGATTGATACAACCTCCACCACCATCGAAATCTACAAGCGCACCCAGACTGAGAAGGAACAATGGGCGCGGCAGAAGACAGAACTTGTAAAACAAAAAAACATTCTTTTGAACGATATGGAGGATATGACTTCTACCAAGGCTGAACTTGAATCCTTGATTGCCAAGACCAAGGTGGCCATTGAAGAATTGGAAAAGAAAGCCAGGGTCGAGTCCCAAGATAAACCCATGGATGAAATCGAAGTGCTCTTGGGAAATCTGATTGATAGGATCGAGGCGCACAGCAGCGCTGGTCTACCCATGCTTATGGAGGAACGAAATGCGCGGATAGCGCTCCTGCGAGCATTATTGGACGATAGCCAGATCGGAATCGCTGAGAAGTACAGAAGAACCATGGAGGCGGTGTTGATTGAGGTCGAATACGCCAGGACCGTTGAGGTCTATCAGCAAACAATCGAGGTTACTGGAGATCGGTTGACGGCAAACGTTCTTCGCATTGGCAGCGCCGCCCTTTTTTATCAAAGCCCGGACGGGCAGAAGGTGGGAAGATATTCCGGACCCGGCAGGGGCTGGGAACCGCTTCCGGCAAAATTCGCTGCAGACATCGGTAGGGCGATGGAGGTAGCTCGGCACCAGAGGGCGGCGGAGATCATCGATCTGCCGGTGGGAAGGGTGGTGAGATAAATGAATAAAGCACTGAGCATATGTGTCTTTCTGGCTGCCTGCCTTATGATTTCGCCTGTCATGGTTCTTGCCGATCAGGACACTCCCTTGGTGAATGCGGATCAGCATCGGAAGGCCGCCCTGGAAGAATACCAGGACACCCTCTACCGGATTGGTCTTGAGCGCGACAGGCTGAAGGCTCAACTCAAGCACCATGACTCCACCCTGATCCACATTCAGGCCGAGAACTCAAAACTTCAAGCAGAGCTTGATGGGCTTATGGCGAAGGCGAGCAGTCTTCAGAAGGTTGAAACAGGGGTGAAAGAAGACGCCAACGACTTGGCGGTAATCGTGCGGATTATGCAAAAGGACCTGACCGAGGCGATCAAAACGTCAAGCCTTTATCCCATCTACCGTAATGAATTCAGCAGACTGGACGAGATGGGGCAATCGGTAGAGGTTGCCGGTATCAATGATATAAACTCCTTGACGGACCTGGCCTTCAGGGTGATTGAGCTCGAATCGACACCTCTGGTGAAGGACGGGGCCTTTGTCGGGCGGGATGGAACCTTGGCACAGGGGAACATTATTACCCTTGGCAGATTTTTCAGCGCCTACGTTACGGGCAATGAGGCTGGTTTCCTCTGGCCATCTGAAAGCACGGGTCAGATGGTTGCCTACACCTCCCTTCCTGATCGAGCCACCGGAGTCGCCTTGAAAGGATTGGCTTCCGGGGCTGCGGATGTGGTCAGTCTCGATCTTTCGGGAGGTGCTGCCACTGCGAGATATGCGAAGAAGAGCGGGATGGCCGATAAAATCCGAGATGGCGGACCCCTGGTCTGGCCCATCCTTGCCATCGGCTTGGTGGCCCTTTTGATGATACTGGAACGGTTGCTGGTGATTATGAAAGGCTATACGGATTCTGACAAGACCATGGTCAATATTGAGAAGCTTTCAGGCGACGCCCGCTGGGACCACGCCGCAGAGATGCTCAAGGCTGACAAGCAGCTTCATCGCGTACTCTTAGGTGCCATTCTCAACCGGAACGAAGACAAGGAGTCCCTCGAAACCCTGGTCCACGAAGCCATCATTCGGGAGGGGCGATATTTTGAGCGGTACCTCCCGACCCTCAGCGTGCTCGGGGCCATTGCGCCCTTGCTTGGACTTCTGGGAACCGTCACCGGAATGATCAGTACGTTTCAGTCGATTACCATCTATGGGACAGGCGATCCCAGGATGATGGCCGGCGGAATATCAGAGGCTTTAATCACAACCATGCTCGGCCTCACCGTGGCTATACCGATCATGTTCTTTCATAATTTTCTCTCCAGAAGGGGTTTCAATATCATCGATGATATTGAGGAAAAAGCGGTCACCTTGGTGAACATGATCCTTAAGGATAGAGCTGAATCTCCTGAAAGGATCGCAGGATGAACCTTTTGCCGATGGAACTGTATGACTTCCTGGCAAGGGGAGGGCCGGTCATGATTCCGTTGGTGGGGATCTCATTGTGGATGTGGATTTTGATATTTGAGCGGTCAATGGTTTTCTGGAGGCTGAACAGACCTGTAGGCCATGGAACCGGTCATGGACTGCCCATTTTGAACAATATTTCAGCCGTCAGAACGATCGAGGAAAGGTTCATCAATGACCTCGCCCAGAATTCCTCCAAAGGCGGCTTGCCCGATCCATCGGTGGTCGACATCCTCATGAAAAGGGAAAAACACAGGGTGAGAAGAAATCTCAGTACCATCCATATCCTTGCCGCCATCGCCCCGCTTTTGGGATTGCTCGGGACGGTGGTCGGTATGGTTGCCACCTTCGATGTGATATCTGTTTTTGGAACCGGCAATGCAAAGGCGATGGCCGGGGGGATTTCAACTGCGCTCATAACCACCCAGAGTGGACTGTTGGTAGCGGTCCCGGGTCTGTTCATGGGTGCATTCCTCAGTCGGATGGCCCAGAGGATTGAGGCCGGGCTTGATAATTTTGCAGGGTTGATCAAGAGGATGGAGGGCTAATGCGCAGTGTCAGGGATACAATGAGAAACAGGGATACCCCGGTAGCCATTAATATGGCGCCCCTTATAGATATGGTCTTTTTGCTCCTTATCTTCTTTGTTGTAACCACAAGCTTTGTCAAGGAGACGGGCATTGAGGTGCAGCGACCGGTGGCATCCACAGCGGTGCTGCAGGACCAGGGAAGTATTCTGGTGGGGGTCGACGAAAACGGAGGCGTGTTTTTTGACAAGAAGAAGATCGATATCCGCAGTGTCAGGCATCATGTTGAAAAAGCCCTGGCCGAGGCTCCGGGCTCCTCTGTGGTGCTGGTGGCGGACAAGCGGGCCCAGGCCGGAGTGCTCATCATGATCATGGACGGGTGCCGGCTTGCGGGAGCAACGGACATCAGCATAGCAACGGAACTGGCAGATGAAGACCGGTAACAGGGATATCAGAGTCCTGCCCCTGGCGATTCTCCTTTCCATGCTGGTAAATATCACGCTTTTTTCTTTTCAGCCGATGATCTCCAGGATTACGTCTTCCGGGCAGGATCTCGACCGGCTTATCCCGATAAAAATGTTTCATCTTGCCCAGAAACCTGACGAACCCATCGTGCCTGAAATCAAGCAGGAACTAAAACCTGAGCCTCTGATGAGTGATGATATCGTTCCTCAACCGGTGGGCCATGATCTGGAGCTCAGTCTTCCCAGGATGCAGTTCAACATAAACCCGGTGCTCTCAAAAGGAGTTCCAATCTCCGTCCCGGATCAAGCCCCGCAGAAAATTGAGGCCATTGGATCCCAACCACAAGCCTTCAGCATTGCGGATGTGGATCAGCCACCTTCACCGTTGTTTCAGCTCAAGCCAGAGTATCCCAATTCTGCCAAACGTTCGAATGTCGCCGGTAAGGTGAGTGTCATGTTTCTGGTCGATCAACACGGCAACGTGCTTGAGGTCAGGATCCTCAATGCCGAGCCCGAAGGAGTGTTCGAGGATAGTGTCCGGTCCGCTCTGACAAAATGGAAGTTCATGCCGGGCAAGCTGGAGGGTAAAAACGTCAAGACCTGGGTTTCAACCACCATCCGATTCGAGTTGGACTGACATGATCAGGGTCGTTATGGTGATACTCGTTGTTCTGGTAAGTTTTGGCCTTTGCCTGGCTGGGGAGCAGTCCAGTAAGGCACCGTCCATCGCACCTGAGCTTGGTCACGATGGGCGGTACACCATAAATGAGGCCCAGAATGAATATACGAAGGGCGAGACGGAAAAGGCGGAAGCGATCCTGAGGGATTTTGTCAACGACCACTACCTGATTCGCTTCATGCTTGGAAACATCGTTGCCGAAAGGGGAGACAATCAGGAGGCAATTGTTCAGTACGAACGTTCGATCTCGCTTTACCCCGGTTTCTCAGGGGCGTGGTTGAATCTGGGAAAACTGTACTATGAAGAAGGGCGATATGGCCGGGCGGCAGAATGTCTGTTGAAAGGGTATGAGTTCAGTGAACAGAAAAACCAGACGATCAGGTACCAGGCCGCAGTATGTTATATGCTTGCCGAAGAGGATCAAGTTGCCATCGGACTGCTGGAGGAGTTGGCTGCTCTTCCTGATCCCGATCAGAGCTGGGTCGAAACCCTGATTACTGTCTACCTGGGAAACAATATGCTGCCAAAGGCCCTTGAGACCATTGAGCACTTGATAGACAACAGTCAAAATCGGCCGTATTTGTGGAAGCTCAGCGCCCAGGTTCTGCTTGAGATAAAAGACTATGACGCCGCCTTGCAGGCCCTGCTGATCTACTCCTACGGCAAGGAACTGAATGCCGAGGAAAGCATGCTGGTCGGCAACCTGTTCAATGTAATCAATGCACCCTCGGCTGCGGCAGAGTATTACCGTTCTTCCATGAACCTGGGTAAAGATCAGTTGAACACCACCAATGCCGAGAGGCTTGCGGTTACCTATCTTACCGCCCATGAGACCGACCAGGCCCTTGAGTTTCTGGAAATGGCCTTGACGGAGATCCCGTCTGCCCAGCTTTGGTTGTTTCGGGGCAAAATTCTCTACGACAAGGGCGTATATGATGACGCCGGTCAGTCATTCAGGAAGAGTGCCGAGCTTGACCCTGGTGATGGTCAGTCATACCTCATGCTGGCCTATTGTCTGATTAAACTTGAGGATAAAGATGGTTCTGTCGCTGCGTTAATGCACGCCATGGACTTTCCCGAACAGAGCATGGCAGCCGGTGAAATTCTTAAAAATATTGACCTTGTTTGGGGCCAAGAAGAATAAAAAATAGTCTTTATAGGTTTTTTTTCGGTTGGCTGAGGCGAGTGTTCGGTATATTTAAATGGAGCGTGTCCTCGGTTTTGTAATCCTTGATTCAAGGGCTTTTGTTTTAGAAGCCATCATCAACAAGGGGAAAAAGATGAATACAGAGAGCAATCTCGACCCGAATAGCGAGGGAATGGACCGATTTGCTGGGGTTCTACTGCACCCGTCATCCTTACCAGGAAGCGGCCCCATCGGAACCCTGGGTAAAGAGGCGTTCCGGTTTGTGGATTTTCTTGCCCGGAGCGGGTTTGGTATCTGGCAGGTCCTGCCCTTGGGTCCCACCGGAGAGACCCATTCACCGTATGCAACCTTCTCTTCCACGGCGGGGAACACCCAACTCCTTGATGGGGAACAACTCGTCCAGGATGGACTCATCGCCCCCCACTTAGTGAAGTCAGGGAATAGCGCCTCCCGGGTGGATTTTGCCGGAGCGACCATCCAAAGCCGGAAGTACATCGCGGCGGCAGCTGATGCATTGGTGGTCGATCACCCTCTCTACCCGGATTTTCTTGCATTTTTGGGCGACCAGGCTGGCTGGCTTAACGATTTTGCCCTCTTTATGGCACTCAAGGAGAAACACGCTGGGGCTCATTGGTCTGAGTGGGAGACCCCCTATAGGACACGAGATGCCCAAGCTTTAAAAATATGGGTTCAGGAAAACCAAGAGGTCGTAAAAATCCAGAAAATTGGGCAGTACCTGTTTTATAGGCAGTGGCTGGCTTTAAAAGCCTACGCGAATGCGCGGCAGATCCGCATTGTGGGAGATGTACCTTTCTACGTGGCCTTTGATAGTGCCGATGTCTGGACCCACCCGGAGTATTTCGCCTTGGATTTGACCACCCATCGGCCCCGGTTAATGGCCGGGGTACCACCCGATTATTTTAGTACCACGGGTCAGTTATGGGGCAATCCCTGTTATGACTGGGAAAATATCGCCAGGGATAATTATAGCTGGTGGGTGGAGCGTTTCCGGCGGTTAAATGAAGTGGTTGATATTGTGCGGGTCGATCACTTTCGAGGGTTTGATGAGTATTGGGCCGTAGGCGAAGGAGAGACCACCGCCATTAATGGGACGTGGCTAAAATCGCCTGGTAATTCGTTTTTTAAGGTTCTTGAACGAGAATTGGGTCACTTGCCTATTTGGGCCGAGGATTTAGGCCTGATGAGCGATGGAGTTGGAAAACTTCGGGATGACTTCAATTTCCCGGGTATGAAGATCCTTCAGTTTGCCTTTGACGACCAGGGTGCATCGAATCCCTATCTTCCCCATAACTATATTCACAACTGTGTGGTTTATTCAGGAACCCATGACAATGATACCACCTGTCACTGGGCCTCAGAGCTCAGTAAAGAGCAGATCGCACAAATCAACGACTATCTGGGGAAACCAGCCTTGGAGCTCCCGGGGGATTTTCTGCGGATGGGCATCTCATCCGTCGCCCGGTTTGCCGTCTTCCCCCTGCAAGATCTCTTGGGGCTTGGCGGGGAGGGGCGGATGAATGTCCCAGGGCATGAGGAAGGTAATTGGGGCTATCGAGCCAATGAAGACGATTTTGATCAGGACCTGGAGCGAGAACTCGGGCAGCTCCTCGCGACTTACGGACGGAGAGTGACTTTTAAAGATGGTCGATAGGATGACTCCGGGGCAGCGTTCCACCGAATTATCCGCTGAGTTAGCTGTATTATTTTCTGGCGTTGATTTCGGCTTCTGATGGACGGACGTAGAGGGGGACCAGTGTATCCGTTTCGTTGATTTCTTGGTGGAGATACCTGTTGACCCCGAGCATGCCGATGGGGGCGGCCCGGGGGAAGAGGTCCTGGCGGAGGAGGACTGTTGCCCGGTCTTTGGAAAGTTTTTCGGCCAGTTCAAGAAAGACCTGGGAGCAATCACCCACGATCAGGGTTGGTTGGTCGAGGTGGTCAGCTAGATTTTTGGGGGGGATGGCCAGGAAGTCGCCAGCCTTCTCTAACTTTCCAGGGGCGATGACCTGGTAGAATCCGCAGTAAATCTCATTTTTCCGCGCATCGACCACCGCGCAGATCCGATCACCCGGGTGTTGTGCGGCCTGGACGGCAAGCCCTTCCAGGGTTGGAATGCCCAAGAGTGGTTTGCCGGTGGCCAGGGCAAAGCCCTTGGCAAGACTCAAACCGATCCTCAGTCCGGTAAAGCTGCCCGGTCCCAGGCTGACTGCGATGCCGTCGATTGCCTCCCAAGGGAGGACCAGATCATCCAGTAATCGTTGGACCTGGATGGGTAGCCTTCGAGAATGACCGGTTGTACCGGTTACAGTTGACTCGCCCAGGCAGCGGTTGGGGGTAACCACGGCCACCGAACCGCTCATGGTGGCGCTTTCAATGGCCAGGATGACCGGCCCACTGACTTCGGCGGCGGGCATTTAGCGAGCCCCGGCAATCAGTCTGGAAATATCGTTATAGAAAACAAAGACCATCAGTGAGATCAGAATCACCAACCCGGCCTGGAGCGAGATCTCCTGGGCTTTCTTGGGTACGGGCTTCCGGAAAATGGCCTCATAGGTAAAGAACATCAGATGGCCGCCGTCCAGCACCGGAATGGGGAAGAGGTTCAGGATGCCCAGGTTGACACTGATCAGGCCCATAAAATAGATCAGGTTGATCCACCCCGCCTCCATTTGCTTGCCGGCAAGTTGGGCGATGAGGATTGGCCCACCCAGTTCCGAGGCCGGGATCACACTCTGGATCATCTTCCAGACCCCCATCAGGGTCAAAGTGATTAGTGACCAGGTCTGACTGAACCCAGCCAGCAAGGCCCTGACCGGTGAAATCTTTTCATAGACCACTTCGTCGCTTCTGGCGATGCCAAGCATGTACCGTTGCCCCACAGTTTCACCGAAGAGGTTATGGTCTTCGGTGAGTTTGGGGGTGGCTGTGATGTTGAGTTCCTCGCCGTTGCGGTCGATGATCAGAATGACCGGTTCACCGTTGCTCCCACCGATGAGATTGGCAACTTCCTCCCATTTGTCTACGGCCTGGCCATTTATCATTTGGATTCGGTCTCCGGCGATTAGCCCTGCCTGGTTGGCAGGTGAATCCAGAGAGACCCCACCGATAACGGTATTGTCGACGGGTTGGGGCAGACCGGCGATGAGAAAAACCAGAAAGAACAGCAAGACGGCAAAGAGCAGGTTGAAGGTTGGACCGCCGGCCACGATGAGAAAGCGTTGCCAGACCTTTTTACCGGCAAAAGAACGGTGGGCCTCTGCCTGAGGAATTTCATCATCTCCTTGTTCGCCAAGCATCTTGACATAACCGCCCAGGGGAAAGGCGCTGATCAGATATTCGGTTTCGCCCTGTTGCCGTCCGATGAGCTTGGGGCCGAACCCCAGAGAAAATTTCTGGACCTTGACCCGGAACAGTTTGGCAAAGAGAAAATGGCCGAATTCATGGACGAAGATCAGTAGGCCAAGGACAATTATAAATGAGAAAAGAGAGGTCATGATACCTGTGGCTCAGTTTGTGAACGTTGGACGAATTTTATGTGCAACGATTCGATAATGGATTCCGCCTGCATGCGGGCGGAGAGGTCCGCCGCCAGGATGTTTTTCAGGTCGGAGGCTTCCTCGCGGGGGATTCGGTTGACGGTTTCGGCGACGGCCAGGGCGATTTCTGGAAAACGAATCCGCTTGTTCAGGAAGGCCTCGACGGCAACTTCATTGGCTGCATTAAGGACCGCCGGAAGGGTTCCCCCTCGTTTCCCCACCTGGTAGGCAAGTTTCAAGGAGGGGAAGCGCTGGAGGTCAGGGACGAAAAATTCCAAGGGTGGCGTCTTTGCTAAATTGAGTCGTGGTAACGGTAGCTTAAGCCGTTCCGGGTAGGAAAGGGCATAGGCAATAGGGATTTTCATATCCGGGATTCCCAGATGGGCGATCTGGGCTCCGTCTAAAAACTCAACCATTGAATGGACAATGGATTGGGGATGGATCAGAACCTCAATGCTTTCAAGTGGTACTCGGAAGAGATGGTGGGCCTCAAGGACCTCAAGGCCCTTGTTCATCAGGGTTGCCGAGTCGATGGAGATTTTGGCGCCCATGCTCCAGTTGGGGTGGGCCAGGGCTTGGTCCGGAGTTGCCTCCCAGAGTTCCCGGGCGCCAAGTTTTAAAAAGGGGCCACCCGAAGCAGTGAGGATCAGCTTGGCAATATCTTCCCGTCTTCCGGCATCCATGGCCTGATCAATGGCGCTGTGCTCACTGTCCACCGGACGAAGTGAAATCCGTTTTCTTCGGACCTCGGTCATGACCAGCTCACCGGCCATCACCAGCGTTTCCTTGTTGGCCAGGGCAATGTTTTTTCCAGCCCGGATTGCGGCCAGGGTCGGGGTTAGACCTGCAGCCCCGACAATGGCGGATACAACCGTATCAACCTGGGGGATGGTGGCAACGGCTTCGGCGCCTTCCTGGCCGGGACGGATCCGGTCGCGCCATTTGGCGGGGAGACTCTGGATCAGGTCGCCGCAGAGCGCTTCATCGGCCACCGAGACCAGTTGGGGGTCAAAGGAATCGATCTGCTCCTTGAGGAGTTCGATATTGCGGCCCGCCGCAAGCCCCAAGACCCTGAATCGGCCTGGAAACTGTCGGACAATTTCCAGGACATTCCGTCCGATGGAACCGGTGGAACCGAGAAGAGAAAGAGTTTTTGCCATTATCTGCCGGGGTCACTCAATAGCCGAGGATGCCGAAGTGAATCATATAAAAGAGCACGGGGGTTGCGATCATCAGCGAATCCAGACGGTCCAGAACGCCGCCGTGACCGGGGAGGATATTGCCTGAATCCTTGACATTCATACTCCGTTTGATCACTGATTCGGTCAAGTCACCCATGACCCCGACCATACTCAGGAAAACTGTCAAAATTACCATGGTCATCATGTTGAATCCGGGGAAAAACATCAGACGGACGATGATAGCCGCGATGATACTGCCGATCAGTCCGCCGAGCATTCCCTCAATTGTTTTTCCCGGGCTGATTGCCGGGGCCAGTTTGTGGCGTCCCAGATAACGGCCGGTGTAGTATGCGGCGGAATCGGAGAATACAGTAATCACCGTTAATAGGATAAGCCAGTATTTACCGCCGTTCATGGTCCACAACAGAGAGAAATGGGCAAAACTGAATCCGACATAGAAAATGCCGAAGCCGAGTCGCATCAGTATCTCAAATCCGTTCATTCCCTTATCTGCCCTGGCCAGCGACGGGTAACGGGTCAAGAGGTAAACGATAAGGAAAAAGAGCGCGATAAACAGGGCGGCGGAAACGGTTTCCGGATCTCCTTCGTAGGCGGAAAGCAGGGGGAAGAGCCCCAGTAGGGTGCCGGTGGCCCGGTCGTATTTGCTGTGCCGGGCCAAGGTCATGGCAAAGTATTCATTCAAAGCCAGAGTGCCAAGGCCGACAAAGACGAGCCAGAACAGCCAGAAGGGGCCTTTGACCAGCAGGAGTAGCCAGCCGCCGGCAACCAGGAGGCCGGTAACGAGTCGTTGGTGTTTGATCATGGTGGTGAGGTTGTTTCCTGTCGTTGCCGATTATTCGACGAAATTTCGGCCACAGTCTTCCTCAGATGATCCCCCACGTTTGGCCGGAATGAGGCCGTGGGATAATGCTGCCAAGGGAACTATGCCGAGCCTGATTCCACGACCCTGCCGAACCGGCGCTGCCTCTTTTGGTAATCCATCAGGGCGGCGAGAAATTCATTATGACGAAAATCCGGCCACAGGGTCTCGGTGATATGGATTTCCGCGTAAGAAAGCTGCCAGAGGAGGAAGTTGCTGAGGCGCGACTCCCCACCGGTTCTGATCATCAGATCGGGATCGGGTTGACCGGCAGTGTAGAGATGGTTGGCAATGGTCTCCTCGGAGACCTGCTCTGGGGAAAGGGACCCTGCCTGGCATTCCGAAATAATTGTTCGGACGGCGCGGACCAGTTCGGCTCTTCCCCCATAGCTCAAGGCAAGATTTAAAATGAGGCCGCCATTGTTCCGGGTTCGGTGTTCCACCTCCTCCAGACTTTCGCGGACCTCCTGGGGGAGTCGCTCCCGTTGGCCGATGGCCCTTAGTGACACATCGTTTTCCACCAGGTCGGCCAGTTCACTTTTGAGGAAATTTTTCAACAAACCCATTAAGGCCTGAACTTCAATGGGAGGGCGGTTCCAGTTTTCAGTGGAAAAGGCGTACAGGGTGAGGACTTTAACCCCCAGTTCACGAGCGGAACGAACAATTGCCTGGACCGATTCGACTCCCCGACGATGCCCCATAACCCTGGGCAGTCCCCGTTTCTTCGCCCAACGACCGTTACCGTCCATGATTATGGCAATATGGGTGGGAATATTGTCCGGGTCGGGTGCAGCGGTATTGTTCATCAATGATTTCCGTTGGGGAAAAAATGAGGGCCGGATTATACCTCCATGACCTCTTTATCTTTTTCTGCCATCATCCCATCGATCTGTTTGATGTATCCATCGGTGGTCTGCTGGGCCTCGTCCTGGAGGCGAAAGAGATCATCCTCGGTGATAAGCTTGTCGGTTTTCTGCTTTTTCAAGATGTCAATGGCATCACGGCGAGATCCGCGAATAGCCACCCGGTATTCCTCGGAAATCTTTTTCACCTGTTTGACCAGATTCTTGCGCCTTTCTTCGGTGAGTTGTGGAACCATGATCCTGATGAGTTTGCCGTCATTGACGGGATTGAGGCCGAGATCTGATTTATGGATGGCCCTTTCGATAACCCCGAGGAGCTGATTGTCCCAGGCCTGAATCTGAATCATCCGACTTTCCGGAAGGGTCAGGGTTGCCACCTGGTTGAGGGGCATGACCGAGCCATAGGCGGTTACTTTGATCCCATCCATCAGTGAAAGGGATGCCCGTCCGGTTCTGATCTTGGACAGTTCACGTTTATAGGCTTCAATAGCCCCATCCATTTTTTCAGTCATACCTGTAAAGACATCATTCATAGTATTTTCCTCCCCTGATCAGTTACCCTTGATGATGGTTCCACTGTTCTCGCCACAGACCGCCTTTCGGATGTTGCCCGGTTTGTTGAGATCAAAGACCAGGATGGTTTTGCTGTTATCACGGGCCAGAGAGATTGCGGCTGAGTCCATGACCCGGAGTTGACGGGCCAGGACCTCGGAATAGGTCAGTTGATCGAATTTCACGGCATCTTTGTGGAGCAGTGGGTCCTTGTCATAGACGCCGTCAACTCGAGTCGCTTTACAGATCACCTCGGCACCAATTTCGAGCCCACGCAGGACTGCCGCTGTATCGGTGGTGAAGTAGGGGTTGCCGGTCCCGGCCCCAAAAATAACCACCCGCCCTTTTTTAAACTGGTGTAAGGCTTCACGGCAAGAATAGGACTCACAGACCGTCGGCATGGGGATGGCAGAGAGTACCCTGGAAGGCATGTCTTTTTTCTCCAGGGCATCACGGAGGGCAAGGCTGTTGATCAACGTGGCCAGCATCCCCATATTGTCGGCTGAACTCCGGTCCATCCCCTTAGAAGCACCAGCTACGCCGCGAAAGATGTTGCCGGCCCCGATGACTATACCGAGTTGGACGTCAAGCTCCAGCAGTCCTTTGACCTCATCGGTGACATAGTCGAGCATCTCCGGATGAATTCCATAGGAGGCGGAGCCCATGAGGGCCTCACCGCTGAGCTTTAACAGGACACGCTGATATTTTTTTGAATCCACAATTGGTCCGTTCGATGTTTTGGCTCAACCGCCGATCTGAAAACGGGCGAAACGTTTGACCGAGATATTTTCGCCAAGCTTACCGACCAACTCATTAAGCAGATCCTGAATTGTGACGTCGGGATTCTTGACGAATTTCTGTTCCATCAGGCTGACATCGGCAAAAAACTTGTCTAATTTGCCATCAACGATTTTTTCAATGATATTGGCGGGTTTTCCCGAATCATTGGCTTGGTTGACGTATATATCTTTTTCCCTGGCAACCAGATCAGCCGGGATCTCTTCGCGGGTGATGGCTACCGGGCTGCTGGCCGCTATGTGCATGGCCACATCTTTAGCAAAATTTTTGAAAACATCGGCTTTGGCGACAAAATCGGTTTCACAGCCTACTTCGATCATGACGCCGAGCTTGCCACCGGCATGGATATAGGTCTCGATGATCCCTTCGCTGGTGGCCCGATTGGCCCGTTTCTGGGCAACGGCCAGGCCTTTCTGGCGTAGAAAATCAATGGCCTTCTCCATGTCGCCGTTGGTCTCGGTCAGGGCTTTTTTGCAATCCATCATGCCGGCGTTGGTTTTGTCTCGTAGTTCTTTAACCATCTGGCTTGTAATATTCACAGCGTATACTCCTATTATTTTAAAGAGAATGTTTCAAAAATGATGTAGCGGACTTCTTTATGTAAGACGGGGCAGAAGGCGATTCCTCTCACCCCTGCCCCCGGAACTCGTTATTCTCGGATGGATCAGGAAGTCTGCTCCGCCTCCGGTTCAGCAACTGGGGCCAGTTCCGGCGGGGTTTCCTTGGCCGCCGCGATGGCCGCCTCGGTTCCCTCAATGGAACGCTCCTTGCCGGCCAAGACCGCGCTGGCGATGCGGGAGGTGATTAACTTGATGGACTTGATGGCGTCATCGTTGCCCGGAATTGGGTACTGGAGACCATCGGGGTCACAGTTGGTGTCGGCCATGGCGATAACGGGGATTCCCAAACGATTGGCCTCTTCAACGGCGATGGATTCCTTCTTCGGATCAACCACAAAGATGGCGGTGGGCAGGCCCTTCATATCCTTGATTCCGCCAAGGTTTAATTCAAGTTTGGTTAATTCCTTTTCCATGCGGAGGATTTCTTTCTTCTTGTAATGATTGATGGTACCGTCTTCCTTCATGGCGCTGATTGCCTTCAGGCGGTCAATGGACTTGCGGATGGTCTGGAAATTGGTCAGCATCCCGCCCAACCATCGATTATTGACGTAATACATACCGCAACGGCTGGCTTCATCCGCGACGATATCACGGGCCTGGCGCTTGGTGCCGACAAAGAGGATGGTGCCGCCCTTGGCGATGGTATCGCAGGCGTAATCATAGGCCTTGTTGAACAGCGGCAGGGTCTTGTCTAAGTTGATGATGTAGATCTTGCTGCGAGCCCCGTAAATGTAGGGGCGCATCTTGGGATTCCAGCGATGGGTCTGATGGCCAAAATGGAGCCCGGCCTCCAGCATTTCTCTCATGGCAATGTGTGACATTTTTTTCTCCTGTTCTGGTTGTTCCTCCATCCCGTTCCCAACCCTTACGGGCACCAGTGGGGTTTGTGGGATGTGTGAATTGGGGTTTTGGCCCCTTGGGGCCGTCGGTTATGCTGTAACCCGTCTTATTACCATCGTATTTTGTTTTTAGCAAGGGTGAAGCGGTCTGCTTGGATAAAAACCTTGACGAGGCCGGGTAAACCACTAGAATGGCATTCTTTCGGACAGCTGAATGGTGCCGCCGGTATAGGGTGGACCCGCTCTAAAACCATTATTGTCAGAGAATCTCATGAATCTTGTACAATTGAAACCCCGCCGTATTCTGATTCGCTCCACCAACTGGATTGGCGACGCGGTGATGACCACCCCGGTGGTTCGGACCATTCGCAGGAATTTTCCCAAGGCATTTATTGCCATACTGGCCAATCCCTGGGTGGCAGATGTCTTTCGGTCCAGTCCCCATGTGGATGAAGTGATTCTCTTTGATAAAAAAAAGGAACATCAGGGCCTTGCCGGGTTGTTCCGTTTGGGTCGGCAGTTGAGAGCCTTACATTTTGACGCGGCGATTCTTTTGCAGAACGCCTTTGAAGCGGCCTTTCTGGCCCGAATTTCCGGAATTCCCATTCGCGCTGGATACAGCCGGGATGGTCGCCGGTTGCTCTTGACCCACCCAGTTGTCATTAAACCAGAGGTCAGGCGTCGGCATCAGGTTCATTATTATCAGGAGTTATGCCGGTCATTAGGGCTGGAGCCTGGACCGGATCAGCTCTTTTTACAGCTGGATCCCGAGCAGGAAAGTCGGGCCGCCGAGTTGGTCGCCGGATATTGCGGTCGGCCGTTGATTGGCTTGAATCCCGGGGCAGCCTATGGTCCGGCAAAATGCTGGCCGGTGGAGCGCTATGGTGAGTTGGCCGCTGTACTTGCCTTGGAGTACAATGCGGTGATGCCGGTTTTCGGGACCGAGGCTGATCGGGCGACGGCTGCTATTATCAAAGGATATGCCCCTGGTCATGTGCTTGATTTGACCGGGCGGACCTCCCTGGCCGAGGCCATGGCCCTCATCGGAGCCTGTCAGCTGTTCATTACTAATGACTCCGGATTGATGCATGTGGCAGCGGCTCTTGATACCCCGCTCGTCGCGATTTTTGGGTCCACCGATCCCGTGGCCACCGGCCCCTTTGCCGAGCGGGTTCGGATTGTCCGGAAAGCGATGGATTGCCAGCCCTGTTTTAAAACCCATTGCAAATCCGGGTTCCGGTGTATGAATGAAATCACGGTGACCGAAGTGAGCTCTGCCGCAAAAGACATTCTGACCGGGGCCTGATAGGATTCAGGCGTATAGTTTCTCGGGTGGAGGGAGTATGACCGAACAAACCAAAAGATCGGCGGTCTTTCTGGATCGTGATGGGACCATCAATGAACAGATGGGGTATATCAACCATCTCAGTAGGTTTCAGTTGTTGCCTGGGGCGGCGGCGGCGATCCGATTGTTGAACGAGCATCGGATTCCGGTGATTGTGGTGACCAATCAATCTGGGTTGGCCCGTGGGTATTTTTCGCCGGATCTGTTGACCCGGGTTCATGAAAAGATGGAGTCCCTGCTAGCCGAGGAGGGGGCCAGAGTGGACCGAATCTATGTTTGCCCCCACCATCCTGAGGCCCGGGAGGATCAGTATCGTTTGGCCTGTGATTGTCGTAAACCAAAGCCCGGTCTTTTCGTGCAGGCGGCAGCAGAGCTTGGGATTGATCTGGAGGCCTCCTTCGTGGTGGGTGATCGCTGGAGCGACCTGAAGGCGGCGGCAGCCATCAAGGCGACGGGAATCCTGGTTTTAACCGGGTATGGGCGAGGGGATCTTGACTATGTCGGTAAAGGGCAGCAGGTCCAGCCCCGATACATTGCCGAAGATCTGCAGGCAGCGGTCCAGTGGATTATAGAACAGTCTAAGGGGTGATTCTCGAGCTTTGTGGACTTGAGCGTGAATCTGCTGCAAATCTCAACGATTTTCTAAGTCCAGCCGACTCCTTGAGGCGGCTATTCCTTGGGGGCTTTCCCCTTCTTTTCAGGAAAGGGAAAGATCATCTCGTTTTTCTTGATCAGTCCGTGTTCCTTTCGGGCGATCTCGCGGATATAGGCCGGATCGTTTTGCAGCCGTTCGATGGCGGTTCGTAAGGCTCGGTTTTCTTCGATTAATTCTCGGTTTGTTCTGTGTTGTGCTGTGAGCTCTTGCCGAATCTGGCGAAATTTCAGGTATCCCCACGGGGAGAAGAGGAGCCAGCCCAGCAGAGATAAGAGGACGATGATGCCAATGGCTTTTTGCGTGTTGCCGGGGGCGGTTGATATGTTCAGCACGGGACACCGCGGTCGAAATGAAACAAATAAAAGTCTCCAAACGAAATGACTTTCTTTGTATCATACCGCTGGATTTCCTGCAATCAATGCAGGTGAGATCTGTCGTTCGATTTTTTAATCTTAGGCGGGTTATGGAATGAAGCCGATTATTCTGGTCAGCGCTTGTCTGGTGGGGCTTTTTTGTCGGTATGATGGGAGGACGAAGCCTTCAGACGCCTGTCTGGAGGCTCTCCACGGCGCAGTTTGGATTCCTTTTTGTCCCGAGCAACTCGGGGGACTCCCAACGCCACGGCCACCCGCCGACCTGGTGGGTGGCGACGGTGATGCGGTTCTGGCCGGTCAGGCTCAGGTCATGACCCGATCCGGGGTCGATGTGACCAAGGTCTTTGTCCGGGGCGCCTACCAGACCCTGGACCTTGCCGGAGCCCAAAAAATTGCGGCTATCTTCATGAAGGGCGGGAGCCCTTCATGCGGGTGTGGAGTTGTCCTTGGAGTCACTGCTGCGCTTCTGAAAAGCTCTGGATATATCCTTAAGGAATTTTGAGAGTGCTTTTTGTAAAACGAGTTTTTCGGTGAGGTCATCAGAGCCGCATGAGTCTCATGACCAGAATGCCGAGTTCATACAGAAGGTAGAGTGGAATCCCCATCAGAAGCATATTGATCACATCGGGCGTGGGGGTGAGGAGAGCGGCCACGATACTCATGGCAAGAACAGCGTAACGGCGGTTTTTTTCAAAGGTGGTTCGGGGGACGAGACCGGCTTGTCCGGCGAAGATCATGAATATCGGCAATTCAAAGATCACTCCGAAGGCCAGGATGAAGATGGTGACAAAGGAGATGAATTTTCCCACCGAGATGACCGGTTTAAGATCATGCGATTGAAAGTTCAGCAGGAAATTGATCCCGAAGGGCAGGGTGATCGTGTAGCAGAAGGTCGCCCCGGCATAGAACAGGCAGCAGGTGAAGAGGACGAACCAGCCTAGGCTGTGGTTGGTTATCCCGAAGGGTTTGGCCAATCCTTGCCAGATACAGTATGAGATGGCCGGAATCAGGGTGAAAATGGCGCTGGCCAGGGCCAGTTTGGCATGGGCCAGAAAGGGTTCCGCCACTGAGAAAAAAGCGAGCCGTTGCCCCAGATGGTGCTGGAGAGAGCTCAGGAGGATGGGGGAGAGAAAATAGTACAGAGTCGAGATCAGGACCAAGGCCGCTAGCAGGGCGCGGAGGTGACGGCGGAGCCCGTCGATGAATTGGATGAATCTGGTGGCGACCGGGGTCTCTTCCGTCACTGGTAACTCCGATACTTTGATCATGGGGCTGTTAGGGTACCTTCGCTGTGGGGGGAGTAGTCTGACTCATGTCGCCCGATGAGATCAACGGATCTCACGAACATCAAAAATGGATAACATCATAGATTTTCGCGGATGAACCGGATGGCGTTCCGGAACAGACTCACCCCTTGGCCTTCTTCCGGGAGATCTTCCCGGGTCCAGCGAGGGTGGTTGGTCCGGTGGAGAAAGGCTTCCGGGTGTGGCATTAGACCGAACAGGCGGCCGGTGGGATCGCAGATCCCGGCGATCCCATTGGGTGAGCCATTGGGGTTTAAGGGATAGGTCATGGTCGCTTCACCGGTGAGGGGATCGGCATAGCGTAATGCTACCAGTTTTTCCTGCTCGACCCTGGCCATCACCCCCTCATCCATGGCGACAAACTTACCTTCTCCGTGCCGAATTGGAAAGTAGAGGCTCTCAAGTCCTTGGGTGAAGATGCAGGGGGATTTCTCATCGACCTTCAGGGTGACCCAGCGGTCCTCAAAGCGGCCAGAATCATTATGGGTCAGGCTGACCTGACGGCGATCGTATTGATGGTCAAAACCAGGCAGGAGACCGGTCTTGACCATCAGTTGAAAACCGTTACAGACTCCAAGAACCAGCTTACCGTCACCAATGAAGCGGATCAATCGGTCCATGAGTTTTTCTTTGGAAGATTTGATCTCTACATGTTTCAGGCGGTGGGCTCCTGCCTGCCCGGCACCCAGGTCGTCACCGTCGAGGAATCCTCCCGGCAGATTCAAAAAATGGTAATCATCCAAAGTGTACTCGCCATGGATCAACTGGCTCATATGGACTATATCGACCTGATCAGCCCCCCCCAAACGGCAGGCCTGGGCCATCTCCATTTCACAGTTGGTCCCGTTACCGGTGATGACGATGGCTTTGACGCTAGAGATCATGATGCGATCCTCCCTTTATTTCTGTCTCAAGACGGTGAAAAAATAATTCCATGAATTGATGGCGGTCCCGGGCCATTTCGCGGCCCAGCTCAGTGAGCAGCAGATCGCGGATTTTACTGAGTTTTATCCTGAATTCCCGGCAGGCCGTATCTTCTTCAGTGTAGGGGTTGGTTGTTGCAAGGTCAATGTTTTCAGCATTATGCAGTCGGGCTCCGACCTGCCCGGCAAAGAGAAAGGCTCGGCCAATGCCGATGGCGCCGATGGAGTCAAGTTTGTCCGCGTCAAAGAGTATTTTGGCCTCAATAGATTCGGGAGGGTTGTCTCGATCGCGGAACCGGTGGGTGGCGATACAGTGACAGATTGCCTCCACATCTGCCTCGGTAAAATCCAGCTTTACCAGCAGGGGGCGGGATAGTTCAGCCCCTCGGGCGGCATGGCAGATTGTCCCACGGCTTGCCGATTCATCGGCCCGGCCAATATCATGTAACAGGGCTGCGGCACTGAGTATGTCAAGTCTGGCCTCCATGGCCCGGCCCATGTAGAGCGCGGTTTGATGGACTCGATCAGCATGGTCCGTGCCGTGGCAACCGCCGGTCGTTTCACTGAAGGTGGCGGCGGCCCGGAGTAGTTGGGCGGTTCGCTTTTCACCCAAGGGAAGGAGCGAGGGGGGATCCCCGGGGTGACCGATCCCCTTAGTCGATGAACTATGCATCTCCGAAAAATTCATGGCATAAAAGATTGATTCCAAGCTCAAGGAGCTGCAGGTCGTCGGCGTTCTCTATTTCTGGGGGGGGCTCTTTTATTGAGGTGAGGAGTTGGGAACGCCCCTTAAGCTCCCTGCGAAATTCATCGAGATTGTAGAGCACGTTAAGATACCGTTCCTGTTGGACGGGGTCGAGTCGGTGTCCATCTCGAAATCTTTGATGCTGCAGCAGGACCAATAATCGATCATTCCAATGGTCGTAATCAGCAATCCCCTGATCGTCGATCCAGAGGCCAACGGTCAGAGCACGTTCTTCGCGAAAACCTCGGCAGTGGTCCTCATGGAGAATGACATGATAGTCACTCACCTTGCCATTGGGCTCCAGGGTGGCGGCCCGCCCGACCGGGTAGGTCCGGCAGGCCCCGGGCCGGTGCGAGTAGACGGAACACCCTTCTGCTGTGACCAAGGGACACCGGTGAGCATCGGTGTCGTCCATGGCCATAAAGACCAGGGGGAAGGCACCTGCGTCGGGACCTTCGATTTCGACGTAGCGCTCTAGAAATGCGGCGGAACCCAATCTGGTTGCCTGCCGGAGCTGGATGACGTCGTAGGGTGAAAGGCTTAAGTCCAATCGGCGACAGCATTCGGTAAAGCAGGCCACGTCCGGATGGCATCTGAACCGGAACGGATCATTCCGGTCCAGCCGGCGGACATTGTTCGACCGAGGGGGATTCATCAAGGTATCCCGATCTGGATCAGGCCTTCCGCCAGAGATAGAGCAGAGGGCTGGCTATGAAGACCGACGAATAGGTTCCTACGATGATCCCGATCAGCAGGGCCAGCGAAAAGTCATGGATCACCACGCCACCGATAGTCAGCAGGGCCACCAGCGACAAGGCCGTGGTGAAGGAGGTCACAACGGAGCGGCTCATGACTTCGTTGACGCTCAGGTTAATGATCTCCATCATGTTCAGGGTTTCCCCTGATTTCTTCAAGTTTTCTCTGATCCGGTCAAAAACCACCACCGTATCGTTCAAGGAGTAGCCGGCCAGAGTCAGGAGCGCTGTGACGATCAGCAGGGTAATTTCGATATCCAGCAGATAACAGATGCCCAAAACCACTACCACGTCGTGGAAGGTGGCGATGGTGGCGGCCAGACCGAAGGTCAGGTCAAAGCGGAGGGCCAGATAGCAGATGACCCCCAGGAGGGAAATGATTATCGCCTCGATGGCCTTGTCGCGTAATACGGAACTGATCGATGAACCGATTTCCGACTGGCTTTCCAGTTCAAAATGCTGATCGGGCATGTTGTCCTGCAACAACCGGGTGATGGTTTCACTGATATCACCCACCACACTCTGGTCCTTTTTCAATTTGACGATCAACCGGTTTTCGTTTTCAACCTCCTGGGGCACGGCGCCGTCAAGCTCGCTTTGGTGCAGGAGTTTACGGACCTCATCCAGTTGGAAGGGGGTCTCAGCCTTGTACTGGACCATGGTGCCGCCGGCAAAGTCTACCCCAAGGTTGGCATGGCCCCGAAGGATCTGGACAAAGGCGACCAGGCCGATCAAGACCAGGATGCCGGAGACGGCAAAGGTGATCTTGCGGATCTTCATGAAATCGAGGGAAGGTTTCTTGAAGATCTCAAAGAAGGTCAGTTTTTTCAGGGCCTTTCTCTGATGGAGAATGTCGTAGATCAACCGGGTGCCGAAGAGGGTGGAGAGCAGGTTGAAGGAAACACCCAGGGAGAGGGTGACTGCAAAGCCCTTGATGGGGCCGGTGCCGAACAGGAACAGGGCCAGCGAGGTGATCAGGGTTGTGACCTGGGAGTCGACAATGGTCCAAAAGGCCTTGTCGTAGCCGCCGTCAATCCCTGATTTAATCGATTTGCCCAGGGCGAATTCCTCGCGCATTCGTTCAAAGATCAAAACGTTGGAGTCCACCGCCATCCCGATGGAGAGGATGATACCGGCGATACCCGGCAGGGTCAGGGTGGCATTCATGGTGGCCAGTCCGGCAAACAGGAAGAGAATGTTCAGGACCAGGGCGCCGTTGGCGATGACTCCGGAAAGGCGGTAGTAAAAGATCATGAAGGACATGACCAACAGGGTCCCCAGAAGTCCGGACATCAGGCCTTTATTGATGGAGTCCTGGCCCAATGATGCGCCGACCGTCAGGTTCTGAATAATATTCACCGGGGCCGGCAGGGCGCCGACCCGCAGGACAATGGACAGGTCCGAGGCCTCCTCATAGGTGAAGCTGCCGGAAATCTGGGCGCGGCCGCCCAGGATTCGCTCCCGGATGACCGGGGCGGATTTGATGATGTCGTCCAGGATGATGGCGAAACGTTTGTTAACGTGCTTTTCGGTAACTTCACCAAAGACCTTGCCACCCCGGCCGGTCAGGTTGAGGCTGACATAGGGTTCGTTAAAGGTGCCGCCGATCTGGGGCTGCGCATCCTGGACCATATCACCGGTCATCATGATCGGACTCTTGATCAGGAGCGGGGTTATCGATTCGGTCTTGGTTTCGTTGTTTGTCCTTTTTTCAAAGTAGATCTCAGTTCCGACCGGCAATCGGTTCTGGAGGAAGCTGTTCAGTCGGCGACGATCATCTCCCTGATATTTGCCGTCCAGAAACTCTCCGGCTGATCGGGCTTCATTGATGAGACCGTTCAGGTCAACTCCGCCTTCCTCATAAACCAGTTTGAATTCGAGTTGGGCCGTTTTGCCAATCAGGTCCAAGGCCCGTTGCGGATCTTTGACGCCGGGGAGTTGGACGACGATTTCATCTTTGCCTTGACGGACGATAACCGGTTCGGCAACCCCGAACTGGTCTATCCGGTTGCGGATGATTTCCAGGGATTGGTTGACCGCGTTTTTATTGATGAACTCAATTTGATCCGGGGCCAAACGGACTTCGATCCTGGGGAAGGAGCCCTCTTCTGCCTTTACGTCGATCTCAAGGTTGGGAAAGTCGCCGGTAACAATTTCTTGAACAGTGGCCACCGAACCGATATTGGGCAGAGTGAAGAGCACCCGGTTCGGGTCGGTGGACGGGGTGCGGACCAGGGAGATGCTTTTCCCGGCCAACTCTTCTTTGAGATCCTGGGCGGCCAGGTCGAGGGTGTTCTCGATGGCCTTTTCCAGATCGACCTTTAAGACCAGATGCATGCCGCCCTGAAGGTCGAGGCCAAGCCGAAGCCCTTCGGGGGCGAGGTACTTGGTCCACCACTGCGGAAGGCTCTTGGTGAATGAGGGCAGGATTGTGAAACCGGAAAAGACAATCAAGAAAAGTAGCAGGATTGTTTTCCATTTGAGGGACTTGTTCATCAAAGTTCTCCTTATACTCGGGCGAAAAGTTGGACACCGGACGCACGGTGGAAGCGGGCCATAGACCGATTTTAAACAATGGTGCGGGATTATACTCTAATGCCGTGATTATTTCAAAGGGCAAAACGTGAAGGTTTGCCAGTCTTGCAATAAGAGTCTCTCTCGGTTGTTTTTTTTTGCTATGAATCGATTGATTTAGGTTGTCTTAATTATTTAGTTTCCATCCAGAAACGAGGATTTTTGTTCGAGAGCAAGACGCGAAGGCGACGGAAAAGCGGAGCGTACTTGGGTACGTGAGCATTTTACGGCAACTGAGCAACGCAGCTATCGGACCAAAAGACCGTTTCTGGATGGAAACTATTTACTATTATTGGGCTGATGGTGTCCCTGGTGAATTTTTCATAAAGGCAAAGTGAACGTGGAGATCTCTCGGATTTGAGAACCGACTCTTAAATGGCCTTGATTCGGAAATCAATGAAAATGCAGATGTTTTGATGTTATTTTACGAAGCTGGTTGTTAAGATTTGGGAAGAAGATTATATATGATGGCGTTCTAAAAGTCCGATATCTCTACTTTCCGTGTTGCTCCGCAAACGGTTTTTATAGTACATCACTTGTTTTTTTGGTGTTCTATCAGGTGTTCATCCCCAGTTGGTTCGCTTTCTTGTTCTACAGCCGTCAGATTGACGGGGCTGGGTATTACTTTTATGAAGGATTTTGAGGGTCAATGAAGAAAATTCAACAGAAGTACAGAGACATGTCTTCGCTTGAGCAGTTGTCGGTCATTTGCCGGGTTGCTTTAGAAAAAAAGGCGGAGGATCTGGTGGTTCTCGATGTTCGGACCATCTCCGATTTTGCCGACTATTTTGTGATTGCCAGTGGAACCTCCACCCGTCATGTTCAAGGTATGGCTCAGGCCATTGATCAGGAGATCGGTAGTAAGCGGATGAAGTCTTCCTCCACAGAGGGTTACACCGATGGCCAATGGATCCTCCTTGATTATAGTGAGGTGGTGGTCCATCTTTTTTATCATGAAACTCGGACCTTCTACGATCTTGAAGGTCTCTGGCATGATGCACCGCGGCTTGATCCCGAGAATCTGCCCGTGGTTTGATCCAGGCCTTTTTCAATTTCTTTCTTTGCCAAACAGGGTACACCATGACAAGAAAAGGTCCATTGCTTTTGGCCATACTTGACGGATGGGGAATGGGTTTGACGTCGGCAACCAACGCAATAACCGTGGCTCGCACACCCAATATGGATGCCTGGTTTCGTGATTATCCCCATACCACCCTGAAGGCCCATGGCCTGGCCGTGGGCCTTCCCGAAGGGCAGATGGGCAACTCCGAGGTGGGGCATCTCAATATCGGGGCGGGGAGGGTGGTCTATCAGGATCTGACTCGGATCAATAAGGACCTGGCCACGGGAGATTTTTATCGGAATGAAGTTCTGGTCCGGACCATGGCAGAGGTCAAGGCCGGTTCCGGGCGGCTACATCTGATGGGGTTGGTCTCGGATGGCGGGGTTCATAGTCATCAGAACCATCTGGTGGCGTTGGTCGAAATGGCCGCCTGTCATGGACTGCCCGATCCCATGATCCATGCCTTTCTGGACGGCCGTGATACCCCACCCCACAGCGGCAAGGGGTATCTGCAGGGGTTGCAGGAGGCCTTGGCTCGGATCGGGCTTGGTCGGGTGGCAACAGTCAGTGGGCGCTACTATGCCATGGACCGGGATAATCGATGGGATCGGGTGGCGTTGGCCTGGGAGGCTCTGGTCCAGGGCGAGGGGATTAAAGGAGTCGATCCGGTTAATGCCCTGCAGGCTGCTTATGACCGTGGGGAGGCGGATGAATTCGTCAAACCGCTTGTGATGACCCAGGATGATGGCACCCCGGTGGGGCAGATTTCCTCAGGAGATACGGTGCTTTTTTTTAATTTCCGGGCCGATCGGGCCAGGCAATTGACCCGGGCCTTCACCGAAAAAGATTTTAAGGGCTTTGTTCCGGAGGGGCGGCCGGAGTTGGCCCGATTTGTCACCTTTACCTCTTATGATAAAAACTTTGCTCTTCCGGTTGCCTTCCCTCCAGTAAAACTGACCAGGATTCTGGGGGAAGAGATTGGTCGACATGGTCTTACCCAACTCAGAATCGCCGAAACGGAAAAGTACGCCCATGTGACTTTTTTCTTTAATGGGGGGAGGGAGGCGCCGTTTGAAGGGGAAGAACGGGTGTTGATCCCGTCTCCTAAGGAAGTTGCAACCTATGATTTGAAACCGGAGATGAGCGCGTATCTGGTCACGGATGAGCTGATTCGACGGCTTGGGGACCAGAAGTACGATCTGATCGTCTTGAATTTTGCCAATGGTGATATGGTTGGCCACAGCGGGATCCTGCCAGCGGCGGTTCGAGCCGTTGAGGCGGTTGATACCTGTCTTGGACGTCTGGCCGAGGTGATTTTCGACCAGCAGGGAGGGCTGCTCATTACCGCGGATCACGGCAATGCCGAACAGATGGTCAACCCGGAGACGGGTGAACCGTTCACCGCCCACACCGCTAATCCCGTTCCGTTGATTCTGGTTGATGAGGAGCACCGCTCCTGCCGACTGGCCGAGGGCGGTGCTTTGAAGGACATCGCTCCGACGATTCTTGATCTTCTTGGCCTCGACGTTCCCGTGGAGATGGAGGGGGGTAGTTTGCTGGAACAGGTTCCTGAAGTTTGAAGTGACTCTCGTTCCGGAAGTGGATCGATTCGGGAATCTTTCCCACCCTGACGTGGTTCTTTAGCCCAACACTTCCAGGCCATGTCAATACTCAATCAAGTCGTTGACCATCCTGGGATGTTATGGTGGCAGGGGAAGAGTGTTATAAGGATAGATTTTTTTCTTGCCTGGGTTGGTTTCATCATCAATTCAGGCATTTTTAACTTTCAACGCTAGGTACCACTCTTATGAAATACCTGAGTACTCGGGGGGGGATAACCCCCATTCCATTCAGCGAAGCCGTGATGATGGGACTGGCCACCGATGGTGGGTTGCTGTTGCCCGAAAAAATTGAACCGGTGGCTGACAAGACCATTGTGGCCTGGCAGGGGCTTTCTTACCAGGAACTGGCCTTCGAGGTTATGTCACGGTTCATTGACGATATTCCGGCTCCGGATCTTCGGGATCTGATTAACCGCTCTTATGCAACCTTCAGTCATCCCGAGATCACTCCGTTGGTCGCGGTGGATGGGATGAGGATCATGGAGCTGTTTCACGGGCCGACCCTGGCCTTCAAGGATGTGGCCCTGCAGTTCCTCGGCAATGTTTTTGAATATCTGCTGAAGAAGTCGGGCGAAAAGATGAACATCCTCGGGGCCACCTCCGGTGATACCGGTAGTGCCGCAATTTATGGGGTCCGTGGCAAGGAGAACATCCGGATATTTATTCTCCATCCCCATAAAAGGGTCAGCCCGGTGCAGGAACTGCAGATGACCACGGTGGTGGATGATAATGTCTTCAATATTGCGGTTCAGGGGACCTTCGATGATGGTCAGGCCATCGTTAAAGAGATTTTCAACGATATTCCGTTCAAGGAGAAATATCATCTGGGGGCGGTGAATTCCATTAACTGGGCGAGGATTCTGGCCCAGGTGGTTTACTATATCCAGGCGACCCTCCGGTTGGGGCAAGAAGGTGGGGGTATGGTTGATTTTTCAGTACCCACCGGGAATTTCGGTGATATCTTTGCGGGGTATGTGGCCAGGCTCATGATGCCTGGGCGGATCCGTCGGTTGATCCTCGCCACCAATGAGAATGATCTCCTGACCCGCTTTGTCAACCACGGTGATTATTCGGTGGGGCAGGTCCGGCAGACCAGCAGCCCGTCCATGGATATCCAGGTAGCCAGTAATTTTGAACGCTATCTCTATTATCTTCATGGGGGTGATGCCAACCGGACCCGGGAGTCTATGGCTCAATTCGCCTCCTCCGGCCTCATGGCATTCGATGCGTCGCAACGCCAAAGGATCCGTGAGGATTTTTGTTCCCGAAGTGTGACCGAGGAAGAGACCCTGGCCGAGATTGCCCGTTGTGCCAAGGATCGCTATATTCTTGACCCCCATACTGCGGTTGGAGTGAGGGCTGCCCGTGATTTCCAGGAAGAAGGGATCGCCATTGTCTGTCTTGCCACGGCCCATCCGGCCAAGTTTGGTGCGGCTGTGGAAAGGGCGACCGGATCCCAGGCCGAACTTCCGGAAGCCCTGGTTGACTTGGCAACTCGTCCCAGTCGCTGTTCCGTTTTACCCGCCGATAGCCGGGTAATCAGGGAATATATTGAAAATAACGGGGTGTGATTTTCACGCCTGGGTTTCAGATTTTATCGGAGAAAAGTGACAGGCTGGTTGCATTGATGTCGAAAGCAGAGTAGAAATGTCTGAAATACTAGTCAGTTATCCTTAATTCAGGAGAATGAATCGAGTTGATTAAGGTGCGGTGATTGGAAAGAATTTTTTGTAACCGAGGTCAAGGAAAATGAAACCTGAAGACAGGGTCAAATATCTCAGGACCATTGATCTGTTTGAGCATTTCAGCAATGATGAGATCTGGCGTTTTGCCAGGAACGTTACAGAACTTGAGATCCCAGCCGGGCATATCCTGTTCCATGAGGGAGAACCCGGCAATGAAATGTACATTCTCCTTGCCGGTGAATTAAATGTTAAGAAGGAAACAAAATTCATCACCAATATCAAACCGGTGGACTACATTGGCGAGATGGCGATTATCGAGTCGAAGCCTCGCTCGGCAACCGTTGATGCCGTGAGCGCCTCGACCCTTTTGACCATTACCAATGAGCAGTTTCAGGAATATTTTTCCACCCAACCCGAGTCTCTTGTCTCCCTGATGCGGAGTTTGAGTCATCGAATTCGTCGAAATACCGAGATCATTGCCGAGGAGTTTGAGAAGGCCAATATTTTGATCCACGACATGAAGAATCAAATGGCCTCTTTCTTTTTTCTCGATCTCCTGGAAAAAAAGATCGAGGATGAGTCGGTGCTCCGGCTTATTCGGGTGATGAAGGGGGGGCGGGACAATCTGGCCGAGATGATGGCCGAAGCCCTGGCCCTGGCGAAGCGGTTGAGTCATCCCCGTCATTACATCAGCGGCTCCCTGCGGGAATTGATTAATGAAGTGATGGAGTCTGAGGTCATGGCCCATCCCGACCTGAAAGATCGTCAGGTTGATTTTGCTCTATCCGATCAAGAGATGATGGTTAATTTCTGTTCTCTTGAGATTCATAGGGTTCTGGTCAATCTGATTCTTAATGCCGCCCAAGCCAGTCCGGCCAACCAATCGATCGATGTGGCCCTGGATTATGACGATCAGTACGCCAATGTCCGGATTATGGATCGTGGGGCAGGTATCCCCGAGGAGTATCATGACCGGATTTTTGAGACCCATTTCACCACTAAGGAAAATGGAAACGGTCTTGGCCTCGCCTCATGTAAATATGTGGTTGAACGCCTCCATGGTGGGCTTCTAAGCTATGCCTCAAGGGATGGTGGTGGGACGGTTTTTTCCTTTAGTCTTCCCTTGCACGTCTGATTCTGCTTCTTTCATCCTTTTCCGTTTGTCGAAGATGAGGGCTTACCTCCTTTGGCCCTCCTCGGGGATCTCTCGTTAGTAGTATACATTTCTCTCCGTTTCCTCTTAACAGGTTATGAAATATTTTCTTTATAGTTCGACCGCCCCGCGCTACACTTGTTTTCAATAGGTCTCTTCTATTTCAAGACCGCTTGGAGTCACTGGGTGATGATGGTCGGCGATCGATATGTCTTCATGGCTCTTCCATGGATTACAGCCCAGGCGTGATCGGCTTTGGGTGAAACAAAACGAGGTGTCTTACGTGATTCGGATTCTAGTGGTTCTTTTTAGCCTTTTCCCGGTTTTTGCCATGGCCGGTGCCGACCCCGCTGGTATCGGGGTTGATACTCTGGCAATCATGCCCTTTGGCAACGCTCTCCAGCCGATTCATCCGAAGTTGACCGGTAACGATATTGCTGCCTGTGAGCTGATTGGAATCTGTGTCTGGGAGAATATAAATACCGGCCCTGAGAAGGTAACCAAATATTTTTATCTGGACCTTGCGGGTAAATTGGGCGGTAAAGTTATCGCCCAAGAGAGGGTCGATTCCCTGTTTAAAGAGTTTGTCCCGACGGAGCATGCAACCTTGCGTGATGCTGCCATGGGTTTCGGCCAGATGGCCGGGGTAAGCCATGTGCTGGTGGGTACAGTCTGGCGCTATGAGGATCGGGTTGGTAGCTCTATGTCTGTTGATCAACCTGCTTCGGTGGCATTCAGTGCCTTGTTGATCCGGGTTGCTGACGGTAATGTCCTTTGGACGGGACGGTTTGATAAAACCCAGACCGCGCTCTCGGAAAATATTGTCGACGCCCCCATATTTTTCAAAAAGGGACTCAAATGGTTAACCGTTGAAGAACTCACGGCCTACGGCGTTGAACGACTTGTCAACGGGATGATTCTGCGATGAATTACTATAGGTGTGGGGTAATGGTGTCGGGGGGAGGGATTCGGTGAAGCTTCTCAGAAAAAGATTTTTGACCGGGTTGGCGGCCCTGCTGCCGTTAGCCCTGACGCTTTATTTGCTGATCTGGTTGATCGGTGGTGCGGAAAGCCTTCTGGGCGGGTTGATGCAGCATTTTTTACCCAACGACTTTTATCGTCCCGGGCTCGGAGTTCTGGTGGGAATCCTCCTTGTTTTTCTGGTTGGTTTTTTTACTGAAGTCCTGATTATAAAGCGAATCGCCGCTTATCTGGAGAAGGTGATATATCGAATTCCCTTGATCAAGAGTATCTACGGCGCTACCCGTGATTTTTTAGGTTTTCTGGTGCAGGGGGAGAGTAAGGGGCCTCGGCAGGTGGTATTGGTTACCCTGACCGAGGGGGTTCGACATGTTGGAATTCTCACTCGAAAAAATCTGGATTTTCTTCAGACCCCTGAAGTTAACTCTGAGCAAGTGGCGGTTTATATCCCCATGAGTTACCAGATGGGTGGATTTACGGTGATTGTTCCCTTGACCTCTGTCGTTCCCTTGAGCCTTCCCCTTGATCAAGCCATGCGTTTTGTGATGAGCGCCGGGATTATCGAGGACAGAAAATCAGGGGCCACCACCGGCCATTCCGCTAGGTAGTTCTCGTCCCGAAACGGTCTTTTGGTCCGATAGCTGCGTTGCTCAGTTGCCGAAAAATGCTCACGTACCCAAGTACGCTCCGCTTTTTCGTCGCCTTCGCGCCTTGCTCTCGAACAAAAATCCTCGTTTCTGGATGGAAACTAGGTAGTTCCCATCCGTAAAGTCGCAGACTTTACGGATGATGAAACGTGTTGTTTTCAATTCATAAACGAGGATTTTTCGAGAAGGTCCAGGAAAACAAACAGTTGCGCGGAGGCGTACATGGGTACGCCGCACAAGCAACTGTGCGGTTTGACGCAGAGATTCTCGAAAAAGACCGTTTCTGGATGAAAACTAGGTAATTGTGGATCTTGTGGGGTGACCAAGTGAAGTGTTGGTCTCCCTGGAAATTGAGAATGATTTAAGTGTATTTGATTGAGGCTGTTGATGTCCTTCTTTGAGAACCTTTCGAAAATCAAGATTTCCTTGATCTGCTCCATTCTGGTTGCCGGGTTGTGTCTGGGGGATATTGCCGTCGGGCCGGAAATTTCGACCTCGATCTTTTATATTATCCCCATCTACCTTGAAGCGTGGTATGGCGGGAGAAGGATGGCCTATGTAATCTCCTTTCTTTCCGCCGTGGCCTGGGGGTATGCCGATGTCACCTCCGGAAGTCAATATTCCCACGCCTGGATTCTCTTTTGGAATTCCGGGGTCCGCTTGTTGATCTTTTTGCTGATTGCTCATTTTGTTGGAGGATTTCGTCAGAAACTTAAAGATGAGGAGGCGGCGGCCGATACCGATGTCTTGACCGGAGCCATGAACCGGCGAGCCTTTTTCGAACGGATTGCCGATGAATTTGAACGGGCCCGGCGTTTTCATCATCCGGTTACCCTCGCCTACATTGATTTGGATAACTTCAAAACGGTTAATGACACCTTTGGGCATGCCAAAGGGGATCAACTCTTACAGCTGATTGTTGAGGTGATCCGCCGGAATTGTCGGAAACTTGATCTGCTGGCTCGAATCGGTGGTGATGAGTTCACCTTGTTCTTTCCCGAAGCGGATGCGGTTGCCGCCATTGGCGCCATGGAAAAAATTCGCCAGGCCCTATTGTCTGCCATGGGTGAGCATGGATATCCGGTGACCTTCAGTATCGGTATGATAACGTCCACTCGGGCAGCGATTGATATTAGTCAAATCGTCTATATGGCTGATCGTCTAATGTATGAAGTGAAAAAAAGCGGCAAAAATTCAATTCAGCATCTTACCCTGGATGATGATGGAAAGGGTCATGGAAAGCTGGGCTGAGTATATCAAGTTTTTTGTTGCAATGATGGCGATTGTCAATCCCCTTGGGGCCGTGCCAGTCTTTATAAATCTGACCAGTGGCCAACCTGCTGTTGCGCGAAAGAGGACCAGTATGGTTTCCGCCATGGCGACCACCGTTATTCTGTTGGTGGTTTTGGTTACCGGTGAGATGATTCTTGCTTTTTTCGGCATTTCCATCGCTTCGTTTCGGGTTGGTGGCGGCATTCTGATTTTGCTCATGTCCATTTCAATGCTCCATGCCCGGATGAGTTCTGTTAAGCAAAATGCGGAGGAGGCAGCGGACTCCGAAGAACGGGAATCCGTGGCGGTGGTACCTCTGGCCACCCCGCTCCTGGCTGGCCCTGGAGCGATCAGTACCGTGATCCTATACGCCCAGCGGCAGTCCTCACTTTCGCATTATTTGATTCTGGCGAGCGGAATTGCGGTGTTGGGATTGGTGACCTGGTTCCTGTTTCGATTGGCACCGGTTATTTCTGACCTGCTCGGCCGGACCGGGATCAATGTGGTGACTCGGTTGATGGGACTAGTGATGGCGGCGGTGGGGGTTGAGTTTATCGCCAACGGACTGCGTCAGCTATTTCCGGTACTGGCTGGGTGATCAGTCGCGGGAGTGAGGATATGATTGATTCGGAGAGGTATCGGCAGCGGGTTGAAGAGGCAGTTCATTATCTCAATGACGCCCTTGATTGTGCCCCCGAAATCGTAGTTATTCTAGGCTCCGGTCTCGGCGCTATGGCTGGGAAGATCACTGATCCGGTGATCACGCCCTACGCCGCCATTCCCGGATTTCCCTGGCCCACTGGTCCAGGTCATGACGGTAATCTGGTCACCGGCACCCTGGCCGGCCGTCACCTGGCGGTCCTTCAGGGGCGTCTCCATTATTACGAGGGATATTCCACCCAGGAATTAACCCTGCCTTTGCGGGTTCTCGCCTTGCTTGGAGCTTCCTCTTTGATTGTAACCAATGCAGCCGGGGGTCTGAACCCCGCTTTTGCTCCGGGTTCGCTGATGATAATCCGTGATCATCTCAACTTTATCCCGGATAATCCTTTGCGTGGGCCAAACATCGAGGAGTGGGGGCCTCGTTTCTTGGATTTGTCTGCTGCCTATGATCCGGACTTGATCGCTCGGACTCAGAATGTGGCTCGGGATTTAGGTGTAACCAACCTGCATGAAGGGGTTTATTGTGCCGTTCCAGGTCCTAGCCTCGAGACCCCGGCTGAAACCCGTTATCTTCGAGCTTGTGGGGCGGATAGTGTGGGCATGTCGACGGTTCCCGAGGTGATCGTTGCCCGCCATGCAGGGATGCGGGTTCTCGGGTTATCAGTGATCGCCAACGTTAATGATCCCGATAATTTCCAACCAATCCTTCTGGAAGATGTCCTGGCCTTTGCCCGTCAAGCCGTTCAACAATTGGAAGTGCTGCTTTTCGGTATTATCCCGCACACCTGAATTCACCGGATAAGAGCTCATCTTGTTTGGTTACAGATCCACGGGAAACGCCTCCAGACGAGTTCACTGACCTGCGCAGAGGTTTCCGCCTTGAATAACATTGGTGAAATCATATTGAGTGACGAGGGGATATGAAAAGATTTCTGGCTGGTTGATGGTTGCTGTCTTCTGGATTAATCCACCTGTAAACTGAAAGCCGGCAATTTTGCTCCGGTCATGTGCGTAGAATGTTTTGATATTATTAGTTTTAGTTGCCACCTTGGTTACTTAAACTTTTGGCAAGGTTTGTTTACTCAGAATCCTTGGATCTTATTCGCTCGAACTCTTTCTTGTTAGGTAGGCTGGGGTCACCCCAGTTGCATTTGTTAGTATTTGAGTTTGTACCAAAGGCTGAGATTAGTTTTTTGAGATTGCATGATTTGCATTGAGGACAGCAGATTTTTTCTTGCACCTTTGATAATTCTTCAAATTTGTTACTACACTCTCTACACTCAAATTCAAAAATCGGCATGGGCTATTCCTTTTGGTCTGCACGTATTTCAATCTAATTTGATCGATTTTATGAAAACATCTGTTCCAATCTCTTTCGCGCCGAGGGCTCCTGGAAATCCTTAATAGCCCCTTGAGTACGGCCTCTGTTTTGTTGACGCACTACTGGTCAAGTGAACTGCCCTGTGCGGAGCCGCATACAGGGTGGTGGGTGGGCCGGGGTGGAAAAACCCCGGCTACCCGATTATGCCTGCAGCTCATCAATGGGCATTATTTGTTTACCATGACGAATTGTCAGTATCGAGATTTTCTTTTCGTCTGCCAAATAAATGATTCGATAATTGCCGAATAATAACTCTCGAATATCCTCTCTGCATGATTCAGGAACTATCCTGCCAATTTTGGGAGAAGATTTTAGTATTTCGACTTTATCAAATAATGTTTCAATCCATTCTATTGCTGCGGTGGTTTTGTCAAGGGCGATATAGTCGGCAATTTCTCCTGCTCTCTCGAGTGAAAGGGGTGACCAGATTATTTTCATTTTGTTATTCGATCAAGGAGAGTATCTTTAGCCAAATTATGCTCAATTCCTTTCCCGGCACCAAGTTGAGCTATGGAAATTTGTATATCTCCTAATAGTTCAATTTTTTCTTGCATCGCCTCATATTCTGAAACGTCAAGTAAAACGGCAACTCCTTTGCCATGCTGTGTTATTACGAGTGGTCTTTTTGTATCATGAACTTGTTTCAAAAAGGTGGCAATTCCCGTCCGGAACTCGGACATTGAATGGATGTCTTGATCGATTCTCATTCTTTGCATAATGCACCTCAAGTTGGAATTTAGTACATTATACCGTACTTAATGACGTGCTTCAAAGTATTATTTCTTGGGGCATAACCATGATCAGCGGTGCCACTCCTTTCCTTGGAGGCATTGCTGGACAGTTTGCATCCATCCATGGCAAACATCTCCTTCCCGACTAAATCCATTTGATCACAGTACAGAAGAACATCGCGGAAGAGGCGGATAGTTGCGGCATCCATATTGCTGATAAAGTTGGAGCTTGTGGTGAAGTGGGGTTGGGTATCAGTTGACAGTGCTCTTGACACCTTGTTCTCGATACAGGCCTTGGCAATCTTGCGGCTGTGGATAATGCCCTTGGAGTAAGCAAAAAGAACGATTTTTACAGAATCATCGGGGCATTGCGGGGCCGGGTTTCATCGTTTTTGTAACGGGAAATGAAAGCAGATAAATTCAAAGGGTGATCAGCCAGATAGTTCAGAGTTTAATCAAAGGTGCCTTTCTGAATCTGGGGAGAGAAAAAAAGGGGAGAATATCCCCTGGGGGACTACCATTTGGTTTGAATTTTGCTATTGTAATATTCGGTGCAGAGGTTAAGCGGTGTTAATGCAATAAACACTCGGGTTTTACAGTATTTTAGTCAATAATTCCAGTAGTTAGGGTTTTTCTGTAGGCTCAATGTCTTTAGTCAGCGGTGGCGCCAATGAACTTGCCGCGTCAGCGCCGCTGACGATCACGCCATCCGCTGAATTACATTGATATGCCAGGATTTTATAATTTATACGAGTGCTTGCAGACCCTTCCGCTCGATTATGTCTAACAACTTTTGAGAAGCACCAGTGGGTCTTTTGTTCCCTTGCTCCCATTTCTGGACAGTTGAGGGGCTTATGTTAAATATTGAAGCCAAAGCGGCCTGACTAAGCCGAAACTTTTTTCTAATAGAAATAATTTGTTCGGGGGTATATTCGTGAACATCTGGAATACAAAGATTTTCAATGTTCCTCATTGTGATTTCGTCAACCACTCCACTTTTGTTTAAATCTTTAATAGTGCTTGTTATTGATTTTACCATTGATTCTCTCATGGTTGCACCTCTGTGAAATCTCCTACCCGCAAGGCTGTTTTAATTTGCTCTTCAGACAGCCCGAGTAGGATTTTTGCAAACTCTTTAAAAGCTATAAGCTCTTTGTTTGATAAATTTGATTTTTCGTTTTTTGCATCCATGGACAAAAATTGCCTTATCTCCTTTTTGGTAGCAGACAATAGTTCTGCCACTGCCGCTTTTCCCTTTGCCTTCAAAACGAATTCTCTTTTTATAAATATGGCCTCCGAGATTTGCTTCATATTTCCCGGAGTGGACTTCCTCCAATGCCTGATATAGTTCATTGACCGGAATATTTTGCTTTGCCGCCCACTTTGCAAAATGTTTTGTCATTAAATTATTCATATAAATACTATAGCACCCAGTGATACACTTCGCAAGATACAGCCTTGAGGTTGCTTAAGGTTAATCTTTGGGGCATATCAGTTGCATGTGGTTTTACCAGCAAAGGCCCATGGCGTAGCTCTAAAACTCCGGGAATACAGCAGGCGTTATCCAATGCCTATCTCAAAACTCAGGGGCTATACGCGTTACGCGATGGATGGATCAAGCTTCATCATTCCAAGTGAACCGCCCTGTGCGGGGCCGCACGCAGGGTGGTGTGGGGGCTGGGGGCTAAAAACCCCCGGCTACCCGAT
>JAHJAA010000049.1 GCA_018814305.1 Pseudomonadota bacterium | reverse complement strand
CAAAGGTAGCCTGATTGCAGCGATCAAAGCATTTACCGAGCGGCACAACGAGAACCCAACCCCGTTCAAGTGGAAAAAACGAGAAGTGCGCGGCAGCCAGTTGCGTAATACAATAAAGAACTTTCGCAATTAAACACTAGTGTCCATCCAGAAACGAGGATTTTTGTTCAAGAGCAAGGCGCGAAGGCGACGAAAAAGCGGAGCGTACTTGGGTCCGTGAGCATTTTTCGGCAACTGAGCAACGCAGCTATCGGACAAAAAGACCGTTTCTGGACGGGAACCAACTAGATGATTATTGGTAACTGTCCAGCTGCCCCCATCTCCGCACCATCTGGGGCACATCTGAACGGTTACGATTCGGTGGTTCTTGTCCCCTCAGTGTAATCCGGCTGGATAGTTACAATTATTGATGTGCTGGACCTTTTCTTACACCCTCTCGACCACATTCCCTTCTCGATCAAAGCGACAGGCTGCCATGGTCGGATCATGGTACATGAGAAACCAGGCATTTTGATCAATCCCTTCCGGAATGAGTTTTTCCTTCACCGCAACCGATTCCAATGGAAAATTATCATAGGGGGTTACCCATAGGGGATTGAAGTAGGCATGGTTGGGTAAAAGGTCGCCGGGATGCACGGCGATTTCCTCCCCGGACTTAAGCCAGACCACCTGATGCCCCATGGTATGGCCACCGGTTCTCTGCAAGGCAATCCCGGCAACCGGCTCCAGACTTTCATCCACCAGATTCAACCGATCACTGCTCTTCAAAAGATCAAGATTCTCATTCCAATAAGAACAGGCACTCCGCCGATTGGGTTGCAAGACATCGTCCCATTCGGTCCGCTGGACATGATGGACAGCATTGGGAAAGGTCAATGAGGGCATCCCTTTTTCACCATACATGACGACCCCACCGGCATGATCAAAATCACAATGGGTCAGGATCACATGATCAATATCATGGCGAGAAAGGCCCAGCATCCCGAGCCCTTCCTCCACCCTCCACCCCTGGGTCACCCGAAAGATCTTTTTCTGTTTCTCACTGAGCTTATTACCCAGGCCCGTATCGATGACCAGAAGAGCGTCAGGGGTCCGAACCAGAATTGGGGTGTTGGTCAAGGAGATGAAGCCTTCCGGATCAGCCGGGAACTTCTTCGCCCACAGCGCTCGCGGCACCACTCCGAACATGCACCCACCATCCAGATCAAAAACCCCACCCGGGAGCCAGTTGATTTCAAATTCCCCTAATTTTAGTCGGGGCAGTGAAATTTTTGTCGTTGTCTTCATGTGACCCTCCTGATCAGAGAATACCAAGTTTTTTCAGGTGAACCTGAAGAATGGAGATAGCGGCCGGGGTAATTCCCGATATCCGTGAGGCCTGCCCCAAATTACCAGGGCGGATCCGGGAGAGCTTTTCGACCACTTCATTGGATAATCCCGGTAAACTCTTATATTCAAGGGTTTCCGGGAGGGCAATAGCCTCAAACTTCCTGAACCGGTCCACCTGCTCCTGCTGCCGCCTGATGTATCCTTCATATTTGATCTGCATCTCCACTTCCCTCAGGCAGAAGGCGTCCACCCCGGAGGGAAGGTCCGCCACCTGACAGATCCGTTCAATATCCATCTCGGGTCGGCGGAGCAGATCGGCAAGGGTCACCTGTTGCTTAAGATGAGAACTTCCCTGGGCAGCCAAACGATCATTGACCACGGCAACAGGCCGGATCAAGGTTTTGTTTAACCAATCGACCCCTTCATCAATGGACTTCTTCTTTATTTGAAATCTGCCATGGGCACCATCATCCAAAAGACCTATTTCCCGCCCGATTTCACTCAACCGAAGATCGGCGTTATCCTCACGGAGCAACAGCCGGTATTCCGCCCTTGAGGTGAAGAGCCGATACGGCTCCTTGGTCCCTCGGGTGACCAGATCATCAATCAAGACCCCGATATAGGCCTGGGACCGGTCAAGAATCAACGGCTCCTGTTCCCTGGTCCTGCGAACTGCATTGATCCCGGCAATCAGACCCTGGGCGGCGGCCTCCTCATAACCCGAAGTCCCGTTGATCTGTCCGGCCAGGAAGAGTCCTGGAACCAGCTTGGTTTCCAGTGATGATTTAAGTTCCAAGGGATCCACATAATCGTATTCGATGGCATACCCAGGTCGAATAATCCGGACATTTTCCAGGCCGTCGATGGATTTCAACATCGCCTCCTGTACGTCCACCGGCAGGCTGGTCGGTACGCCGTTAGGATAGATCTCGTCGGTATCAAGACCTTCCGGTTCCAGAAAGATCTGATGTCGATCCTTTTCCGGAAAACGGACAACCTTATCCTCGATGGAAGGACAATAACGGGCACCGACCCCGGAGATTATCCCGGTATAGAGCGGTGAACGGTCGCAGCCCCCGCGGATGATCTCGTGGGTCCTTGGATTGGTATACGTAATATAACAGGGACGCTGGGGAAGTCTGGCCTGAGTACTGCTAAAGGAAAAAAGCGCGGGAGGATCATCGCTGTATTGAGCCTCAAGCTTTGAAAAGTCGATAGAACTACCTGCCAACCGTGGTGTCGTTCCGGTCTTCATCCGGCCCATGGCGAAACCGAGCCGTTTAAGATCGGCGGGCAAGGACCGTGATGGCGCATCACCCATCCGACCGGCGGGAAAGGATTTGAGCCCAATATGAATCAGGCCGTTCAGAAAGGTTCCCGTTGCAACCACCACAGCCCCGGCCCGAATCTCCTCATCCAGGGAGGTTACCACCCCGGCCACCCGACCGTCTTCAATCAAAAATCGGTCGGCCACGGTCTGGCGGATCTCAAGATTGGCCTGACCTTCCAGAACCTCTTTCATCCGCAGGCGATAAAGCAATCGGTCGGCCTGGGCCCGAGATGACCATACCGCCGGTCCCTTGCTGGTATTGAGGCGCCGAAACTGAATACCGGTGGCATCGATGTTCCGGGCCATTTCGCCACCCAGGGCATCAATCTCTTTAACCAGATGACCTTTAGCCAGTCCCCCGATGGCCGGATTACATGACATGGCCCCAATCCCATCAACATTGATCACCAGGATCGCAGTGCGGCATCCGAGGCGAGCCGCCGCTAAGGCCGCTTCACACCCGGCATGACCGGCGCCGATCACCACCACATCATAGTTATTGCTTGATCTCGCAACACTCATTATCCAACCCACCTGTACCGTCTACCCAATAACATCCCACGACCAGCCCATTTATTTATCCCACCAAATCACCGCCCAACGCGGGGTATGGCGACGACTCAAGTGCCAGCGTCCATCCCCCTGTAGGGTGAGCCGTTCATCCAGAAAGTGCTCCAATCGAAGACGTTCTGCCGGGTGGAGGTCGTCAAGCATCCAGACCACCGAATCAAAGGCATCCTCTCGACTCCCATAACTCTCAGAATACTCGGCATCGATAAAATCAACCTTGGCATAGATCCCCAGTTGATGGAGAAGATTGACCGTAATCATATAGTCAGGGCCTGCATCCAGTTGCCGCCCAACAGCGGCAAACACCTCGGGATCAAAGGGGCCGGATCCAACCCGGTCAGTGACCACCACCCTTTTTATCGCCCACCGGTCAAGCTTCTTAAGGGCCGCAGCCAGATCATCGACGGAAAGGGAGCGCGAGGCCACCGCAATGTCATGGGATGGCAACGCCAGGGCTTCCCAGTCATCCTCCCAGGCAGCTCGACATACCGTTATATTGTCAATGGATTCCGCCTGGGCCTGTTCGACCAGAGCTGCCAACATCCCGCTCGAATAGTCCATGGCCGTTACTTGGGCCACCTGGGCGGCAAGGGGAATAGCCAGAGTCCCGGGACCGCATCCCACATCCAGAATACGGTCGGTTGGCTCCGCTCGGATGAAACTGAGTAACCGAGCAATATAGGAACTCCCCCGATTACGGCGGGCAAAGGAGGCAGCCTTCCGATCCCAGTCGTCCTGCCCCTTACCCTTGCAGGTTCGCTGCTTACGGGCTTCGAGCCAGATTCGGTTCCAATCGATTTCCCTCGGCCAACTTCCCATGCCGGACCTTCAGTTCGTCGCCCGATGCTGGAGGCGATTCAAAACTATGGTCAACTCCTTGTCTTCAGAAGTCAACTTCCTGGAAATAGCTGCAATATTGAAGTCGGCGGAGGCCATCTCAAGAAAAGGTTTCAGGCTTTGCCGGTTGGCATCGTGGGCAAGATAGATCACCCCGCCTGGAGCCAGATAAGTACGGAAAATTTTCAACAACGGTTGAAAAAAATCCTTGCGGAACAAAATCTCTGCCCCGATAATCGTATCGAACGGCGCCATTTTGGGAGGCTTATTCCAATCGATGATCCGAAATTCCGTCTGATCGAGACCGTTGGCTGAGGCACTCACCCGTTGAAAATCCAAGATATGGGGTTCATAATCACTTAAGGTTACCTGATAGCCGGCCTTGGCCGCCGCTAATCCCGGGGCGCCGAGACCAGCCCCAAGCTCCAGCAGACGACCCGGCGAAGCCGGGGCCTGGCTGACCACGATATCGGCCAACACCATGGCCGCTTCCCACAACCGGACCCAGAACGGAAACGAAGAGACATCCGCAAAAGGATCCTTCCCGGCCAGGAGGTGTTCAAGATCGGCAACCTGGAGGATTTTCAGGTCAAGATTCCTGACCTTTAAGGAACCGAACTCGGTTTTATATCTCTTCCGCAGTTTTCTGAGAACGGCAGTCGCTTTCTCTGACAATACGACATCACTCATTTGCTTCTTCCTTTATTCAATCAGATATAAAAAACCACACAGACCAGCCCGGCAAGGCCAAGCCGATAATAGGCAAAAATATTAAGGGTTCTAGTTTTAAGATACCGCAGAAGCCAGGCAATAACGACATACCCAGAGATTGCCGAAGCCAGAAAGCCACCAAGGAAAAAGGGCAATTGCCCAGCACCTTCGCCTTGTTGAACAATGGCCGGCAGATGATAGACCCCAGCCCCCAAAATTATCGGGGTGGACAGCAGGAAGGAAAAACGGGCGGCAGCCTCACGATCAAGCCCACGAAACAATCCGCTCACCATAGTAATACCGCTCCGTGACACCCCGGGAATAATCGCCAAGGACTGGGAGAGCCCGATAATGATGGCATCGGCAAACTTAAGTTCCCCAAATTTCCGTTGCCGACCCCCGATCCTTTCCGCCAAAAGCAGAAAGCCACCCACCCCAGCAAGGGTTGCGGCAATGAGCAGGGGATGGCGAAAAACGGTTTCAGCCTGCTTCTCCAATAAAACCCCGGCAATCACCCCAGGAATGGTCGCGAGACAAATCATCCAGAATAACCGGCGATGCACCGGCCCATCCGGCCCTGCTGCTTGTGGAAAGAACAAGGCTCTGACCATCAGGAAGAAATCCAAACGGAAATAAATCAGGACGGCAATGAGGGTCCCCAGGTGGAGGGCCACATCAAAGGTGAGTCCGGCACCGGTAACCCCAAGGAAATGCTCAGCCAAAGCCAGATGACCGGAACTCGAGACCGGAAGAAACTCCGTGGCCCCTTGCAATATCCCGAGAAGTAACGCATATAGAAGATTCATGGTCGCCACTATACGAATGGGTCGGTCAAAAGTAAACAAAAAGAGTCGGCAAATCAGGGCGCTTACCAACATGCATTTGAGGGATACATTGGTCTCGGGAAAGGACAGTCTCAAACGACCATGACGGCCTTGGACATTTTTATAATTATCCTGGTCATTTTCGGGCTGGTCGGAACAATCGCTCCAGCCCTGCCGGGCACCGCCATTATTTTAGCAGCCGCTGTGATCCATGGAGCAGCAACCGAATTTTCCCCCATTGACGGCAGGTTTCTGTTGATCCTGGCCCTGCTCACCGGGATCGGTGCAGGAGGACAATATCTCATCGCCGGATTCGGCAGTAAATCAATGGGCTCAACCCGCTACGGAATGATCGGCGCCGGCGTCGGCATGGTAATCGGTCTTATTTTCCCAATTCCGGGAGGAATCTTCATGGGTACCTTCCTCGGGGCGGTCGCCTGCGAACTGATCTTCGGCCTCAAGGATCTGCGACTGGCTGCCAAGGCTGGGGTTGGAGCTCTGCTCGGCTCGCTGGCCTCATTGTTTTTTGAGTTTTTGATCGGTCTGATTATGGCCGGATTGATCTTTCACCGGCTCTACGGGGCCTAGAGCTAACCAACACCCACCATCCCGCAAAAAAAAGGCTGCCTGAGCAATGTGCCCGGGCAGCCTTGATTTTTTCTTGGATCAACTGGTGCGATGATCAGCAACCCTCGACAGCTTTCTTCTTAGCATCTTTGACTTTTACCTTGGAACCGACTTTCAGATCGTCTGCATCTTTTCCGCAGTCAAGGGTAACAGTTGAACCATCGACTGAAGAGACCGTGCAATCCGCACTTTTGGCTGCCATACCTACACCAGCGAGGCTGACAGTGAAGGCCATGGCCAGTAACAGGGTAATCAATTTCTTGCTCATTGCTCTCTCCTTTACAATTTTTTTATAGCATTACTTCAATGCCACCACTTCCGTTGATAAAAAAGTATAAGGGAAAGAAAAAAACTGTCAAGGAGAAACCAAGTCTTCTTTGGGCCAAGAAGCCACCTTGCAGGCCATGAAGGAGGATGTTCCCTATTCAAAAAAAGCCTTTATTAGCTCACCAAATCGGCACCATGGCCTCTTAAAAAAGCCTTAGTTCAACTGCTTTTCCAAATCCCGCCGAAGGATTTCTTCACTGACGAAACCATCATAGCGATTCACCAGATTGCCGTCACGATCCACCAGAAAGGAGGCGGGAATCCCGATCACCCCACCGAACTCCCGGGTCAGTTTCGACCCTCCTATAAAAACTGGGTAATTCATCTTCATCTTTTTGACAAATTTTTCAACGACCCGACTTCCCCCCTGATCAATGGAAACGCCGATCACTGAAAATCCCTTGGGGCCGTATTCCGTCTGAAATTTTTTAAAAACCGGGATTTCTTCCCGACAAGGGGGACACCAGGTTGCCCAAAAATTAATCAGCAGTACCTTGCCGATCAAGTCGTTGCTGTTGATCGTCTCCCCGCTGCCGATGGCTTTTTCAGAAAAAGAAGGCATCTTCTTCGCAGCACCGGCCTCACCGACCACCAAGAGTGTCAAACCCACAACCAACATCATGGTCCCAAGGGTGTACTTTTTATATCCCCAACGCATTCCCATATAACTCCCCAACAGATATCATTCGTTAACCGCCCTAAAAAGAAATTGGAAAAACCTTCATTCCATCATTTCCGGATCAACAACCGCAACAATAATCATTCAATAATCGTAGACACGTCTGACCAACAACCGCCCATAACAGTACAACCTTTTAAGGGAGGGGAAAAGTGATTTCCAGTGATATCTCCGAAGAATAATCTTCTCGGATCTTGTTTTTATCTGCTGGTATCAGCAGTGATCTCCCCCCTGACCCCGATCACCACTTCACGAATAGGAATAGACTTACCGGACTGGACCATGGCCTGACGAATAATACCTCGCATCCCTCCACAACAAGGAACTTCCATGATAACGAGGGTAATTGATTTAAGATCTGCAGTTTCAAAGATCTCCTGAAATTTACGGACATACCCCTCCGGGTCATCAAATTTGGGGCAGCCGATCATCACGGCCCGCCCCTGGAGGAAATCCTTATGAAAATTGGGATAGGCCACCGAGGTGCAATCAGCCGCCACCAACAGGTCACTCTCTTTTAGAAAGGGCGCCGATGGCGGAACCAGGCGGATCTGGACCGGCCAGTGCGACAGGGCCGAATCACCGCCACTGCCGACCTGGCTCGGCATATTGGCAGCCTGACAAGGAGTGGCCGTTTGAAATATCTTCAGTTGCGCGGAAGGGCATCCTCCGGTGATTGGCTTTGGATGGGGAGCATCGACCTCTTTTTTTTCTTTGAGCAGCTCTTCAACCGCCTCTTCGTCAAAGTCATCAGCCACCCGCTCAATTACCTGCAAAGCCCCCTGGGGGCACTCACCAAGACAGGCGCCCAGCCCATCACAATACTTCTCGGCAATCATCCGGGCCTTGCCATCGATGATCTCAAGAGCCCCTTCAGCACACGAGGGCACACATTGTCCGCAACCGTCGCACAGTTCCTGATCAATTTCAATTATCTTACGATGTACCTTCATTCCAGGTCTCCTGCTTCTTGAATCATTTATTTTCATCTAACAAAACCCGAGCCGCTACCAAAGCGCCCTCACGGGTCAGAAAAGAGCGATCGACAATTTTCTCGAGATGTATTCGAGGAGAAGGAGCATCTTTCTGCTTCTCCTCAAGATTGGTAATCAGATCGGCATCATACAACACCTTGAAATTCATGGTCTCAGTCGCCCGCGGGAGATGGTGATGGCCGATGATGTCACAAACCTCATCGATCAAACCTTCATTGGCCTGCAAGCTACTAAGGATGTCACGGGCAACCACCGGTCCCTCTTGATGCTGGTATTGAGGAGAGGAACTCTGGTGTTTTCGCTCTGCTTCCTTGATCCCGATATCATGAAGATAGGCGGCAATGCCGGCAACCGCCGGATTGAAATCGCTCCCAGTTTGAGCATCAACCATCACCAGTCCTCCGATCTCTTCCACATACCGGGCGACTCGAGTGGCATGACCAATCCTCCGGAAATCAGTCCCGAAATACTTCTTCATTTCAATGGCACTGCGATCCTTCAAGAGGTCCTGCTTCTTGGACAGGAGTTCCGGGGGCAACTCGCCCAGACATTGTTCGGCATAAGGACAGTATGAGGCACAACCAAAATCCATCCGGGGGTTCAGCAGCCGATACCCGCAACTCCCGCATTTACGAGTGTTGTCGTCCTTAAAGAACTCCACACCCCCACCGCATTCGGGACACTTCGTATCGAATACCGCAGCGCCGTCCCAGTATCTGCTATCCTGTCCAGGGCATTGCATGATGGACTCCCCCCAAAAAAGTGCCTAAAGTTTAAAGTTATAAGTGCCTAAAGTTTATGGAAAGTACGAATCGAAAACACATTTACTCGCCTCCCTCCGGATCCCAATCTCTACCAACCAATTCAACGGAATCTTTTAAACCTCATGCATTTAAAGTAGATCCCATCGGGGTCGAGGTCAATGGACGTCGCCCCGATGGATTTATTTGTTATCCCAAAATCGTCTTGAGATCCTCTTCAGGCGTAGAAATCGGCTTGACGGCAAAATTTTCCACCAGCACATTCAACACATTGGGAGTAATAAAGGCCGGCAGGGTCGGTCCAAGACGGATATCCTTGATCCCGAGCGAAAACAGAGTCAAGAGAATGGCCACCGCCTTCTGCTCATACCAGGACAAAATCAGCGACAGGGGCAGATCATTGACTCCGCACTCAAAGGCCCCGGCCAGGGCCACGGCAATCTGGATTGCCGAGTAGGCGTCATTACATTGGCCCACATCAAGCAACCGGGGAATACCGCCAATGGTCCCAAGGTCCTGGTCAAAGAAACGAAACTTGCCACAGGCCAGAGTCAGGACCATACAGTCACTGGGGATTTGCTCCACCAATCTGGTGTAATAATCCCGGCCCGGTTTGGCACCGTCGCAACCACCGACCAGAAAGAAGTGCCGGATAGACTTATCCTTAACCGCCCCGATCACCTGATCAGCCACTGAGAGCACCGCGTTCCGACCAAAACCGACCATAACCGAACCCTTTTCGGTATCGGCGGCAAAACCGGGCAGAGCAAGGGCGCGATTGATCGCTGGCGAAAAATCTTTGTCGTCGCCGATATGGTTCACACCAGGCCAGGCAACCAGGCCCGAGGTAAAAATATTATCCTTATAATCTTCCTTTGGCTTCTGGATACAGTTGGTGGTCATAACAATAGAGCCTGGGAATTCGGCAAATTCCTTGGCCTGATTCTGCCAGGCGGTCCCGTAATGTCCAGCCAGATGGGCGTATTTTTTCAACCCTGGATACCCATGGGTTGGGAGCATCTCGCCATGGGTATAGACGTTAATACCCTTGCCCTCGGTCTGCTGAAGGATGAGATCAAGATCCTTGAGATCATGCCCTGAAACCAGAATGGCCTTACCGGCCCGGGCTCCGAGCTTTACCGAGGTGGGCTCAGGATGACCGTAGGTCCCGGTGTTACCGGCGTCGAGGAGTTCCATGGCTCGGAGATTAACCTCTCCGCACTTCATGGCCATGCCCACACAGGCGTCCGCACTTAAGCCTTCGAGACGCATGGTGGCCAGGGCTTCATCGACGAAGGCATAAATAGCGTCATCTTCCTGGCCAAGGATCCGGGCATGATCGGCGTAGGCCGCCACCCCTTTGAGCCCGAACAACAAAATACTCTTCAAGGAACGAATATCTTCATTCTCATCCGGATTCCCGGTCAAACAGACCGCCTCGCCCTGCACGGACATGGCGGCAAGATCACCAGCCGGGGTAAATGAGACGACCGGATCAGTGGAGTCAACCGTACCACCAGCCGCCCTGACCCTTTCCAGCAAACCGTCACGCAGGGACACGGTTTTTTTGATCAGACCGGCAAGACGATCCTGGTCAAAATTCACATTGGTCAGGGTAGAAAAAACCCCTTCACAGGTAAAGAGACCAATAGCGGGATCGGCCACTCCTACTTTACGCCCCGCCACCGCCACGGTGGACAATCCCTGCAGAGCATAAATCAACAGGTCCTGAAGGGACGAAACCTCCGGTCCTTTCCCGCAGACCCCCATGGTTGTACATCCTGTACCCTTTGCCGCCTGTTCACATTGAAAACAAAACATCACACACCTCCATTTTTAGGAATAAAAAAAGCCTCGCTTTCTGAAATCAAATTGATGAGTTCAGGATAGCAGAGGCTGGAGGTGAATGCGTTGACTTAGGTCAAAAAAGACTTTTTTTAAAAAAAAAGTTCAGACGGCACCGCACTTCAAAACAACATAACGCAGCTTCAAACCCTAATGCACGAAGGATAACTTATTACGTTTTTCATCGCCCTTCCGGGCAGATGCTCTCCATATCAGTCAACTGCTCCTCGTTCACCTTGAGCCCCAAACGCTGAGCAATTTTGATATGAGCCCACGCCTTGGCTCCGTTCAGTTGGGAACAGTAATACTGGGCAAGATTGGCATGGACATTCCGATTATCGGGATCGATTTCCAGGGCCTTCTGGAACATCTGAAAACTCTCGTCTTCTTTACCCGTCACCATCAGGGCAATTCCCAAGTTAACATAAGCATCCACCATGGGCGGATCGGCAAGTTCAATGGTTTTCCTGAAATAGTGAATGGCCTGACTCATTTGGTTCCGGGCTCCATAGACCTGGGCCGAACCATAATAGGCCGGAGCGTAACCGGGATCGAGAATGATCGCCTGATTGAACCGTCCCAGGGCAGCATCAAAGTCACCGTTTTTAAAAAACTCCCGGCCCTTTTCTACTTCCATCCCCGCGTAATGGCTTACTTCCTCGGCACAGAGAGGGAACGAAGCAAGACCCAGCAAAGCGACCAGAAAGATGACTGGGACCAAAATCTTCACCTTCATGGATTTCACCAAAATAAAATTAATCAGTTATTCCGAGCAGATAAACCTCTATTCCGCAAGAAGAGGATTGACTTATCTTCCCGTGAGAAACTCAATACTCGACCTTATCTTCCATCTTATCCCAAATTTCAAAGGCAACAAGCGCTTTTTCACGTAAAAGTTGTTCCATCTTTAGATTGCGGGAGTCGACGGGCTTGATGAGTTCGTCAAAAATATAGTTATCAGCAAAACCAATGGCAGCGGCATCATGCCGGGTGGCGCCGAAATACACCGTCCTGATCCCAGCCCAATAAAGAGCGGCGAGGCACATGGGACATGGCTCACAATTCACATATAACTCACAATCACCCAGCCAGAAAGTTTCAAGAATCCGGCAGGCCTCTCTGATGGCGACAATTTCAGCATGGGCCGTGGGATCATTGGTTGAGGTTACCCTATTCCACCCCATGGCAACAATGGTGTTGTTGCGAACAATGACCGCCCCGAAGGGGCCGCCTTCCCCTGACTTCATCTTATCGGTTGACAAGCGGATGGCCTCAACCATGAATTCTTCGTTCATTCTTACTCCACTCAAGAGACAACGGCATCACATAAAAATCCATGGAGTGATACCTTTATCAGACCCATTGATCGGGCAGTCATGGACACCACCCTTCCCTAATATTTGGCCTCCGTTATATAGTACAATACATTTAAAATGGACAGCTATAAAAACGCCAACCTCAAAGAAGACAACCAATTCGCATTTACACCTGACCCCTGCAAAAAAAATCCTTTATGGGGTGAAGTCAAGACGGTAAGATGGCACCGTTCACCAAGCTCGCCCAAGCAACCAGGGCGGCCAACCGGGATAGATCCTGAACCTTTTTACAGACTGGGAAATCATGATACTTGCCGTCATTCTTTTCGGATATCTTCTCGGCTCCATCCCTTTTGGGCTACTGTATGGTAAACTCGCAGGCGTCGATGTTCGACGGAAAGGCAGTGGCAATATCGGGGCAACCAACGTCACTCGTCTCCTGGGACGAAAACTGGGCATCCTGACCCTGGCCTCCGATATGGCCAAAGGCATTATCCCCATGGCTATCGCCTCCCAATTCTTTGCCCAGGAGCCCAATGTGGAATTGTTCATTACCCTGGCCGGCACAGCTGCTTTTCTCGGTCATTGTTTTCCTGTGTATCTCGGGTTCAAGGGGGGTAAAGGAGTCGCCACAGCCCTGGGCATTTACCTCTTTCTATCCCCGGTTTCAACCTTGTGGGCAATCCTGGTCTTCATCAGCACAGTCCTGATCAGAGGCTATGTCTCCCTGGGATCACTGTTGGCCTCGGCAGCCATGCCGCTCATCCTCCTCTGGTCAGATCGATCTGGGATCCAGATTGGATCAGCGGTGGTCATCGGTCTGGTCATCTGGATCAAGCACCATACCAACATCAAACGGCTGCTCAATGGCACGGAAGACGGTTGGAAAGAAAAGAATCGATGAAGCGGGCTTCCATCAGCAGGGAAGGGCTGGCCAAGGCCCGAAAGCTACTCAAACTCGGGCAGTCCGCCACCCTGGCCGAAATCAAAAAGGCCTTTCGCGAACAAGCCAAGGAGTGCCATCCGGATATTGCCCTCACGGACGAAGATCCTTCCCGAAACCATGAAGCCATGCAGTCTCTCAATGAGGCATACGCGCTCCTGATGGACTATTGTGCCGCCTACAAGATCCCCCTGGTTCCAAAGTCCCCCGTATCCGATGAAGAATGGTGGATGAACCGATTCGGCAACGATCCCCTCTGGGGCCCTCCAGCCCAGACTGATAGCAGCATGGACTCAACAAAAAAAAGGCGCTAAGAATACGGGATTTCCCTCATCTCAACGCCTTTTCTATCGCACAATTTTTTCATCCAAAAAGATAAGACTTTCCGGATGTAACTCTTGACACCTGATTACAACAGTTGATCCTTAATGGTGATTTCAGCCTTACTTTTCAGATAATTAATCCAATTGGCCAGAAGCTCCCCACTGTTTTCGTCGGCCATTTTCTTCTTCAGATCTTCCTGCTTTTCCGCAACGAGATTTTCCGGCAACTCCTGCTCACCTTTATAGGCCATAACATAAAACGAGCGGCCAACGGTTTCAACTTTCTCAGGAAACGGCATCCGAGCGGTCAAGGCCAGGCCAGCCTCGATAATCGCCGGGGCAAGCTTTGATTCAGTATTTTCCGCCCGGGATATAAAGACGGAGTCCTTAACCTGGGCCCCAAGATTGCCAGCCTCTGAGGCAATATCCGCTCCGCCCTTGATGGCGACCAACAATCCTTGAGCTGCTTCCTCGGCCATGGTCAGGGCGCGATCTTTGACAAAATCACTCTCCACCCGGGCCCGAACCGAGGCCAATTCCGGCACCTCGGGTTCCTTAAGCTCCTGGGCAAAAAGAACCGCGTAACTATCGCCACCTTCAACCAGGGAGCTGAGCTCACCCTGCTTGAGATTAAAAGCCGCCCGGGTAATCTCTGGACTGCCCTTGAAAACCGCTGGAGGATCAACCTGGCTGAAATAGTCGGTTTCCTGAATAACAGTTCCCCCTGCTTCGGCAAATTTGGCAAGACTTCCTGAAAGAATAATCTTCTCATAGGCGTCATTCGCAGCTCGAAACGCGGCCTTTTTGGCAGCGCCCTTGTGGAGGACGGCGTTAATTGTATCTTTTACCTCATCAACCTTCTTGAGGGATAAGGGGCGAATTTTATCAACCCTGATCACATGATAGCCGAAGGTGGAACGCACCAGAGAGAAAGCGCCTTCTTCCAATCCGAACACGGCATCTTCAAAGGGTTTAACCATCTGACCCCGACCGAAGAAACCAAGATCACCTCCAGCACCCTTGGAGCCTGAATCCTCCGAAAACTGCCGAGCCAGATCCTCAAACTTCTTGCCCTCCCGGACCTGCTTCAAGAGGTCCTCGGCAGTCGTCAGAGCAGCGGCAGCTGTCTCTTCAGTGGCGTTTTCCACAACCTTGATCAGAATATGATGGGCCTGCCGTTGTTCAGGGACGACGTATTCATCCTTATGCTGTTCATAATAGGCCGTAATATCCGCCTCCGGAACCTCGACACTCTGGTCCGAACCGAAGGGGAACAGAACATATTTCAATTTCATCCGGGGTCTGGTCTTATACCGGTCCTGATTTTCCCCAAAGTAAGCGGCCAATTCATCATCGGAAACGTTGACTTTCTTATCATAATCAGCAGCGGCAATCTCCACATAGGAGAACTGCTTCCGGCGAAATTCGAAACGAAGTCTTTCGGCAAGCTCCTTTTCCGACACCTGACCAAAACCCTGGAGATGGGTATAAATTTTCTTACTCAACAGATCAGTTGTGACACTCGCCTCAAATTCGGTGGTGCTCATCCGGTTTCCTGCGAGAATTTCCTGATACCAGCCCACGTCGAAGCCGCCGTTTCTCTTGAACGCCTCCATCGCCTCAATGGTCTGCCGAACTTCATCCGCACTGACCATCAACCCCATCTCCCGGGCGCTCTGCAAAAGAAGAGTCCTTTGAATGAGCCGGTCCAGAACCTGCTGCTTCATTCCGAGACTCTGCAGGAGAGTATCCGGCAGAACCCCTCCGAGCTGATCCCGAATCTGAGAGACCTCACGTTCATAGGACCGTTGATACTCCACGTAGGTAATCGGCTCGTCATTGACCATGGCCACGGCATTAATTCCGTTACCCTGATTGGTCCCAACACCCCAGAAGATAAAGACCAGGACGATTGCCAGGATAGCCACCTGAATAACCGTTGATTGCGCTTTACGACGAAGAAGGTCAAGCATTTTAAGAGTGCTCCTTGGAAGGATCTAACCCAGATAGACTGGAAAGAAAATTAAGGCCCTGGATAAGTACCTTAACTATAGGTTCTATAGCTATTAAAATTAAACTGATTACTCAAAGTCTTGCAAAAAAAAAAGAAACTACTGAACCGTAACTATTCAGATGTGCCCCCGATTCGCGCCACCTGACCGACCAGACTATACTCCCCGTACGTTGGGCGGGCAGATGGAGCGGAGATGGGGGCAGCTGGCCAGTTACACGTATCTGATGATTTCAGGGGAGTTATCCTACGTATTTTCAAGAAAACCGTCAATGTTTTTTGTCGCAGGGCAACATCAAGTTTCAGCCAGATTTCCCCCGGAAGCCAGATTCACCACCAACGGCACCTCGAGTTTGATCACCGATTCCATGGCCTCTTTAACCAATACTTCGGTCTCGCCAACCTCCCCTGACGCTACCTCAAAAACGAGTTCATCATGAATCTGCAAGAGCAGACGACCGGAAAGCCCCGCTTCCCGCAACCGCTGATCAACCCGGATAGTGGCCAATTTAATAATATCAGCCGCTGTCCCCTGAATGGGGGTATTAATCGCGGTACGCTCGGCAAATTCACGTCTGGTTTTATTGGAACTCGTAATATCCGGCAGAAAACGCCGCCGATTAAGGAGGGTGGTCACAAATCCATCCTCCCTGGCCTGTTCGACGATTTCCTCCATAAACCGCTTCACCCCGGCATAATGTTCAAAATATCGATCGATAAAGGTCTGAGCCTCTTTCCGACTCAAATTAAGCTGTTCGGAAAGTCCGAAGGCGCTCATCCCGTAAACAATCCCAAAATTAATAGTCTTTGCCACCCGCCGCATCTGCGAAGTAACAAAGCCCGAACTCACCCGAAAAACCTCGATGGCGGTCTGCCGATGGACATCCTGTCCGCTTTGAAACGCCTCAAGAAGGGCATGATCCCCTGAGTAATGAGCCAGGACCCTGAGATCGATCTGGGAGTAATCGGCAGCCAGCAGGAGATGCCCCGGTGCCGCCACAAAACACTGGCGGATCCTCCTCCCCTCCTCCGTCCGGATAGGGATGTTCTGCAGATTCGGATTGGTGCTCGACAATCGCCCCGTGGCGGTAACCGTCTGATTGAATGACGAGTGAATCCTTTGATCACTGGGATGAATCAGCTCCAGGAGTTTATCCACATAGGTCGATTTAAGTTTGGTGAGATTCCGATAGTTGACCACCACTGCAGGCAAATCATGATAAACGGAGAGCTTTTCCAGCACCCGAACGTCAGTGGAATAGCCGGTCTTGGTCTTGCGTCCCTGGGGCAACTTCAATTTTTCAAAGAGGATCTGACCCAATTGTTTGGGAGAGTTGATATTAAATGATTCACCGGCCAACCGATAGGTCTCCTCTTCCAAGAGGGACAACTCATGGCCAAACTCCTTGGTCAGACCCTGGAGAACCTGTTTGTCCACCAGGATGCCGTTTCTTTCCATGGTAGCAAGGACCGGGACCAAGGCCGTTTCCACTTCGTCAAAGAGCTTCCACAGCTCGAATTCTTCCAACCGGGGGCGAAATGCCTCCCAAAGAAGCAAGGTGCCATGGACATCCTCACAGGAATAATCTCGGGCTGCAGGAGGAGCAACCAGGGCAAAATTCGCCTCCCCACTCCCTTTCCCTTCCCCCCCGGTCACTTCGGCAAACGACGTCAAACGCACTTGGAGAATCTCATGACACAGATCATCAAGACCATGACTTCGCCGGGCGGGATCAAGGAGATAGGAGGCAATCATCGTATCCCACAACTTCCCCGCCAACCTGATACCCTGGGTCACTAAAACCTGATAATCATACTTGAGGTTATGGCCCAATTTGGGGATAGCTGGATCTTCCAGGAGCGGCCGGAGCATTTCCAGGGCCCGATGCGGATCAAGCTGACCATCCACCCGTTGCCCCTCACTATCACGATGGGCCAGAGGCAGGTACCAGGCGCGATCACTGCTCACACAGAGGGAGAGACCCACCAACTCAGCGATGAAGGGATCCAGCGAGGTGGTTTCGGTATCAATGACCACGAACGGCCCCCGGAGGAGCAGTGTCACTACCTCCGCCAATTCCGCCTCATCCCGGATCAGCCGATACCCACTGCGATCAAGGGCTGGAGACCCGACCTGGGATTTCAAGAGTTTGGTGAAGCCGAGAAAGGTCAACAATTCACGCAGCTTGTCGTTATTCGGCTCCGGCAGCTGGTAGTCCTTGATCATGGCCGAGACCGGCAGGTCGGACTTCAGCCGGATTAAATCCCTGGACAAAAAGGCCTGCTCCCGGTTGACTTTGAGTTTTTCCGCAAGTTTGGGCTTGTCGACCTCATCAATCCGTTGATATAACGAATCGAGTGACCCAAACAAAGAAATGAGTCCGGCCGCCGTCTTTGGCCCCACCCCGGGGACCCCGGGAACATTGTCCGAGCTGTCTCCGACCAGGGCGAAATAATCCAAGAGATGATCCACCTCAACCCCGTATTTCGCATTGACCGCCGCGGAATCAAACCGGCGATCGTTCATGGGATCCCAAAAAGAGATGTCTTTGGAAACCAGCTGCAGTAGATCCTTGTCCCCGGACACCACCACCACCTGATGACCTTTGTCGGCAAGTGCCAGGGCCGCCGAGGCGATCAGGTCGTCCGCTTCATAACCCTGGCTTTCCAGCGAGAAAATATTATACGCCGCCACCAGGTCATGGATATGGGGGATCTGACTGGCCAGATCATCGGGCATGGGTGGCCGATTGGCCTTGTACTGATCATAGATCTCATGTCGAAAGGTGGGGCCCCGCAAATCCCAGGCCACCGCCAGATACCTGGCATTCTTCTCCCGAATAACCCGAAGAAGAATATTTATAAACCCGAAGACGGCATGGGTGGGCAGGCCGCTGCTGTTGCTTAATGGAGCAATGGCGTGATACGCCCGATAAATATAGGCACTGCCGTCGACAAGGTAGACCGGTTCAGCGGAGGTCATGATTAGTTTCATCTCCAGGGATCGTGGGACAGGGATTGTTGTCTTTCACTTGGGTGGTTATTCTTTACCAGTTGCCCCGGCTTTTGGCAAATTTGAATCAGTTGGGAAAAATGGCCCAATCGGACTGACAAAACCTGCCACTGATGAAAACAAGTTCAAGAGAATCCCCAAGAATGCTACTGTAAGTTCATGAAAACCCAGAACATCATTACCAGCGAACCCCTTCCGATCAGACTCTGGCTCTCCGACCTGGAGGCCGGGGCCCTGGATCAGGCCAGACATCTGGCCAATCTGCCCTTCGCCTTCCATCATATCGCAATCATGCCCGATGCCCACCAGGGTTACGGAATGCCCATCGGCGGCGTCATGGCCACCGAAGGAGTCATCATTCCCAACGCGGTGGGAGTCGATATCGGATGTGGGATGTGTGCAGTCCGGACCTCTCTGACCGCCATTGACCGGGAACGCCTCAAGAAAATCATGCCCGTGATCCGCCTGACCATCCCGGTGGGATTTCAACATCACAAAAGCCCCCAGGACCATACCCTGATGCCCCGGATAAAGGGGGAGCTACCCATCGTCGAACATGAATTCACCAGTGCCTTGAGACAGATCGGCACCTTGGGCGGCGGTAACCACTTCATCGAAATTCAGCTTGGCAGCGACCACCATGTCTGGCTGATGGTCCATTCCGGTAGCCGCAATATCGGCTTCCGGGTGGCCAATCATTACAACCGGCTGGCCATGGCCCTCAATGACAAAACCAGGGATGCGGTTCCCCGCAATTGGCAGCTTGCCCATCTTCCCCTCGACTCTGAGGAGGGCCACTGTTATTTTCGGGAAATGACCTACTGTGTCGATTTTGCCCTGGCCAACCGATTGTTAATGATGGAACGAATCAAGGAGGCATTCTGGGATGTCTGCGGCGCAATTTCCTTTGATTCCCCGCTTAACATCGCCCACAACTATGCCGCCCTGGAATCCCATTTTCAAAAAGAGGTTATGGTCCATCGCAAAGGCGCCACCCGTGCCTTCAAAAATGAATACGGAATTGTACCCGGATCCCAGGGTTCGGTGAGTTATATCGTGCGGGGCAAGGGCCATCCGGACAGCTTCGCCTCATGCGCCCATGGTGCCGGCCGCCTCATGGGCCGCAAGGATGCCCAGCGAAGGCTCGACCTGAACCGGGAAAAGGAGCACTTGGACCGACAGGGGATCATCCATGGGATACGAAGTAAAAATGACCTTGATGAAGCGGCCGGAGCCTATAAGGATATCAACCAGGTAATGCAAAACCAGGAAGATCTGGTGGAAATTGTCACCGAACTCAGACCACTGGCGGTTATCAAGGGATAAGAACCGTATAATCTGTTTAAACCGCTCCAACCGTTGTAACTGAGGAGAAAGCCATGACCACGACTCGGACCATCAAAAAAATCATGACCAGCAGGCCGGTGATTGAAGGCGCCGGAGTTCATCTCAACAGGGCCTTCGGGTTCAGCGAAGAAAGATTCTTTGATCCGTTTCTCCTTCTGGATGACTTCCGATCCTCAGAACCGGCCCATTACCTGAAAGGCTTCCCGTGGCATCCCCATCGCGGTATTGAAACCATCACCTATGTGCTGGCTGGTGATGTTGAGCACGGCGATTCCATGGGCAATAAGGGAATCATCTCTTCGGGCGATGTCCAGTGGATGACCGCCGGCAGCGGCATCGTTCACCAGGAAATGCCCCAGGGCGATGCCTTGGGAAGGATGGAGGGCTTCCAGCTCTGGGCCAACCTGCCGGCGTCTGAAAAGATGATGGCACCGCGATACCGGGATGTCAAAGCAGCAACCATCCCCGAGGTGGTCCTCGAAAACAACGTCCGGATCCGGATTATCTGCGGCCGAATCGGGACCGTGGAAGGGCCGGTTAAAGATATCGTTATTGACCCTGAGTACTTAGACATCACTGTCCCCCCAAATACCACCCATAACCATCCAACCCCTGGCGGCCATACGGTTCTGGCTTATGTGATAGGGGGTCAGGGCTCTTTCGGAGCTGATCAGGGAAAAGATGGCATTCAAACAGGGGAAATGGTCAACAACCGCTCCCTCCTGCTGTTTGCCGACGGAGATCAGGTCACGGTGACCACCAGCAAGGATCCGGTACGATTTTTGCTGGTATCTGGAAGGCCCATCGGTGAACCGATTGCCTGGTCCGGTCCCATTGTAATGAATACCCAGGAAGAACTGCAACTGGCCTTTAAAGAGTACGAGAACGGGACTTTCATCAAATAACCCGGATCTTGAACAGCTTCCGTCGTCCAGACCAGCCGCTCTTTGCCGATGCTCTTACAGACGGACCGACTTTTAGACCACAAAGCCTCCCTCCCCCGGGAAAATAGACTTCCGGAAGGCAACTTCTTTTGACGCTTTAAGGGGCTCGGAAAATACTGCTGTACCTGGATCGCGCCCGAATTTGGGTCAGGTTGGGTTGCGCCGATTGAGTAGGTAGCGCAGACTCCGAAACCACAGGCGTAGCAGCAGACACCGCTGTCGCTGTTACGGCGAGGATTTCGGAGTCTCGATTCCTCGCTT
>JAHJAA010000048.1 GCA_018814305.1 Pseudomonadota bacterium | reverse complement strand
ATTATTTCTTCTACCTTTTAGGGGTAGGAGCCCCCTAAACGCTTCCGCCAAGAAACATGAGGGGGCTCCGTTTCTCTTCCTTCACATATCTCGTCCAAAATCACCGAAATTCCCATCATTTTCTGAGTCCGCGCTCACATATAAGGGCTGTTCACGGCGGTCATGGGGGGGAGGCTAGCGGAGATGCGTAGGGAAGTTTTGTGGTTGACAGTGAACGTGTCTGGTCGTTAATGTGAATGCGTCAGTCAGGATTGTGTGATTTTGAGGGGCGTAGGGGAGGTGATCCCAAATTTTGGTAAATGCGAAAAAGCGATTTTTTATTATCAGCACCTTACCTCTTTTTGCGAGGTAAAGATCTTCGGCCTCGATGTCTGGCGGGAAAAACGGCGGGGCAAGTCAATGCTGGTGCTGGCTCCCCAAGATTTGGCGATCTGCCAGCCTCTGACCGCCCTGGAGAAGCTGCGTTTCTTCGGGCTGCTTTACGGGCTGACCGATACGAAGCTTAAAAGATTGGAAAAGTGAACATTCCCAAAGTGCTAGTGATGAACAACCTAATAATTGAGATACTCCAAGGCCAGAATCAATCTTGGATTCCAGGTGATGATAGAATTGACGGGGTTATCAGGTTCATGCATCCCACTTTAACCGGGATTTAAATATGTTCGAATTTGCTCATATACGTGAAGAAGTCAGCAGAAAATTTAGGGATTTCGCCAAAAATAATCCAGAAATAATTTCACTTCATCATGTTATTCAAAAACTTATTATATTTGACTTCGTCGCTCCTATTGTTGAAAAGCATATACATAACTCTATACTTGAGATAGGTTCTGGGTTGGGGTTTCATAGTGCCCTCTTAAGCCATTACGGGAGAGTATCGGCCACAGATCTTGACACACCTGGTAGTTTTGTGGGGTCTGGCGGAAACGTCAACGACATCAGATATTCAATACTTCAAGAACTTGCAAATTCTCTTGTCACATGCAGCAATCACGATGGTAGGCACTTACCTTACGAAGACTGTTCGTTTGATTTGGTATTTCATAATTCCGTAATCGAGCATGTTCCTGATGCGATTCTCTTCAATCGCGAAGTTTACAGAGTTCTTCGTCCTGGTGGAATCTGTATTTGTATCACTGGGACACCTGTTCTATGTTGTTTCAGATTGTTTAAGGATTATATTCTGAAGCTACCGATTCACCTTATAGTAGCGATCATTCGAGAAGTCCCGATATTAAAGAAACTTGCCTTAACCTTTATGAAGATGTTGGGAAAATCTGAAGAGAAATTTGATAGAATCTGCTTCAAACTTCAACGTCTGGATGCTCGTATTCGTTTTCTTAGAAGTAACGAGTCCAGTGTTAGATGTAAATCCTCATGTCGAAATAAAATGTTGGGCAAGTTTTACGCCAGAATTTTTCATTACATTTATTTCCCGAATTATAACCGTCTTGTAGTGGAGGAAATAGCAAAGGAGTTAGGTCTTTCAGTTGATGAGCTTCTTTTTTGTTTGGAGGATCATTTTAGCAGTGTGAAGAATAGGTTTTTGTTCTCCTTAACTCCTCATACACATGGTCAGCACTACCAAAACGTCTGGCATGAGATGAGAGAATGGCGTATTCCGCGCTGGAAGGACCAATTTGAACAGTCTGGTTTTAATATAGAGGAGATAGTTGGATATAGATACCATCACGTATTAGAGTTCACCCCGAGTTTTGCTTGGGACACTGCCTTATATTCTTATGCTGCCCGGTGGATACACCTCATGATCAAACATCAACTCTTTAACCCAGCCTTTGCATCAGAAATCATCATTGTTGGAAAAAAGAAAGTATGATTTGTACACTCTACAAAGTCTTATCTGTTGACCAGTAATGGCAATATTGGGTTGAGATGAAACGGCTAACTCAAACTATGATAGTACAGGTAGCTGATCTGATTTGGTGTCTGTTTTAGAGAGGTGGTCCTACATGGATGTCTGTAGGGGAGAGTAGGCCATTGTCAAATTCCTTTTCTTAAATCCCTGCTGGTTTTTCCAGTAGGGATTTTTTTTTGCCCCCTTTTTCTTCTTCTTATTCCAGCTTTTAGGCTTTCCATCCCTAAATATCCGAGTGGGATATTCCATCTGATAATAATCCACTGGTGCTTCAAATTTAGAATTTATCAGCTTCGTTCGACAAAAATGTCGATTGTAGCTGGTTTTGTCGAATCATGGGTGGTTGATTGATGTGTTATTTATCTGATTTTACGAAGTTTATTAATTATTTGATGCTTGGCATGACTCTTGTAATATCTATAGTTCAAAGAGACGTTTATTGCACTTGAATTCAAATATTAGGGATTAGGCACCATGATGAAGAGAACCAGGCAACCCAGGAAGAAAGAGAGGCATTTAGATCAGAATGGCTGCCGAGGATCGGCACAGTGTCTCGTGGGGAGCGGGAGGATTTTGAGGTGCATCGGATTGTATACAGATCCAGATAGTTCGGTTGACCAAGCTGATACAAGGAACACTAATCGAATTCTAAAGCACCGGTGATAAATCAGGATAATTCGTAGTCCACTCCTCGTAGGAGATTGTGGGAATTAACCCGGAATCAATGGCGAGGGTATAAAACCTCTTTACAGAAGGAGAAAACCATGAAAATCTCAAAGAACGTTGTAATGGCAGCCAGTGTTGCGTTGATTGCAGGGATGATGTTAGCGCCTTTAAATGCTGATGCGGGAAGATTTCGGGGCGCTGGTAGTGGTACGGGGCTTTACCTGATCGATACCGATGGCGATGGTGTCGGTGATACCCGGCCGACTCCAGGTTCAGGAATGGGGGGCAATGCCGTCAATTTCGTCGATGCTGAAGGTGATGGAGTGTGTGATACCTATGCCGCTGGTGGACAGCAACTTCTAGATGGCAGCGGTGCCGCCTCAACCGGTGGCCGTGGTCATCGCGGTGGACGTCGTTAATTCTTGGATTCAATTCGCTCCGGGGTCGGGTAGACCTAGCCCCGGGGCCTTGACCTAGATTCAGTAAAATGAATAGCGATATAACTTACCTCTTTTCCATCCAGAAACGAGGATTTTGGTCGAGGGCAAGACGCGAGGGTGACGAAAATGCGGAGTGTACTTGCGTCCGTGGGCCTTTTTCGGCAACGGAGCAACGCAGAAGGCGGGCATGGAAGCGAGCTTGCGAGACTCCGAAAAGACCGTTTCTGGACGGACACTACCTACGGCAGAGTTCCAGGTATGGTTCATGTCTGGTGGTGAGTATAGACAACCGATTTAATGTTGAGTTTAATCCCAGGCTGAGGTCGTTCATTTGTCTATTTACTTGAAATATATCAACCTGACGGTTTTATCGATCTGGATGAAATATGGTATGTTGTCGATTGGTTTTATTTGGGTTGGTCAATTAAGTGGCGTCAACGCTTTTGCCGATCAGAAGATCGAGACCGAAGTCTTACTCTCTTCCACCACCGAAAGGCAATATTGGCCAACTGAGCGCAAGGACTTGTATACCTGGTCGGAAGATACGTGGGTGATTCGGTCGAAGTTTAGGTTTGCCCACGATTGGTATCTGTCAATCGCCTGGCAACAGGGGACGATCAAACAGTTGAATGAAGTCTATGGAGATACCGATTTTTCTCTGGAAAGTAGAGGGCCCGCCGCAGGTTTCGGTTATTCCTTTAATGATCGGGTTGAGATCGTCGGTGAACTGGCCTTCACGGATTATAAAGATATTTCAAATTCATCGTATTATCAATATGGCCGAGGGGGACGTTTGACAAAAGATGTTTTCGATGACGCGTTCTTGACTGGAATGCTTGCTGGGCGACTTTCCTCGGATGATCATTGGATGAAGCTCAGTTATATCCGGTCCCGAGATACGGAACCTCTTTATGACTCGGTAAACGATCGGGCTGAGTTAAGTATCCGGACCTGGGACTTAAGCGGTGTCTCTCTGGGCTGGCTCCTTAAGCCAGAGTGGGAAATAGGTGGAAGTTTATTTTATGAAGATTATGAATCAGGCACCCCTGACCAATTAAATATTAACGGTGAAATTTTATTCATCCCAGCGAGCATGAAACAGTTCAATCTTTCTTTGGGAACCGGTTATTATACGGGAGAGAAAGAGACCCTGGTCAATCTTAACGCCAGTTATCGATCCGGGTGGCGAAAGTTTGATACAGCAGTGGAGGGACTTCTCGAATACTCAAAAAATGAACATTCTCTTCTCTATCAAGGAACGGTTTCCCTTCGATATTTTTTCAACAAGGACACGTCCACTTTCCTTAAATTGGGATATGGACAGGAGGTCGGAGATGATCAGGACAGGTTCTCCGAAATACATGGCGGTTTGTCTGTTTCCTTTTAATGGGAAAAAGTGGGGTGGGGGCCGCTGGTTGGTTTCCATCGCCTGCCAGTTTCTTTTTTGGGCGCTCTTGGTTTCGTCCCAATCCGTTTCAGCTTCAGAATATCTTATCGGAACTGTGACCCTGGTAAATAGTGACCAGGGAGAGTTTGTCCTGATGGTAGATCCGCAAGAAGAGGGTGAGTCCCAGTCTGTTACCGTTACTTCTCTTTCTTCTGATGGCGAACCGTTTTTGCCCAACTGTGTCCAACTGGGAGAGCGTATCCGGGTGTGGGGAGATTTCTCGACCTCGACACGTGAGGTGCTCACGGCAGAGTCGATACGTGGTTTTGGTGGCCTGATGAGAGATCGATCTGGGGTCAGGTCAAGATTGTCCCGGGGAGGGGACGCTCGCGCCGGTATGCATCGAGGACGGAATGGACGGGGAAACCATAATTGATCACGACTGAATCGGCCACATCATCAAGGAACTGGTCATTTATTGATCCTCAGTCATCCCGGACCTGGAAATGGAACCTTGTGATTCTTGGTTCATTGGTTCTAATTGTTCTGGGGTATTTTTTCTGGCAATCTCGACAGGTACGGCATGATTTCATCAATCGGGCGTCGGAACACAGTCGGATGATCGCCGGAATGATTTCATTTTCTCTGAACAATGCCCAATCCTCCCAAAGTTCCATTGAACAGACCATTAAGATTTTTCTTGGAGGAACAATCCGGTTCATTGATTATCTTGATGGAATTGAGCCGTTTTCTCCAGACGAATTGGCCGCGTTTGCCGAAGAAGCGAATCTTGTCGGGATTAGGATAAATCGGGGGAGTGGTGTCGGGGTTGAAGCCCCGTCTGGTTGGGCTCCGGAAGTTACCTGTGGGTCGGACGCGGATGATCTCCAGCATTTCAAGGATTTGAAATTATATCTGCTGACCTGGCGTGACCGTGACAGCACCTGTATCCAAGTCGGTTTTGATTCAGCCCTGACTGATGATCTGGCAGCCAGGATTGGTTTGGATAGATTGATCAGAGACATGAACCGCCTGCCGTTGATTAGCTATTTGCGACTTGAGCACCTCAAGGAAAGCAGTGGTCATTCAGGCCAGCCGGTGGTCCAACTGATCAACGGCAAAGGGGGGAGCGTTGCTGAAACCATCATGGCTTTTGGTCCGGATCAGCGCCTCGTTGTTGGGGTTGATGCTGGTAGTTACACCCGGCGGATTCGACAGATGAAGCATGAGTTTGTCGTGTTCAGCGTTCTGATGATCTTCTTGGGATTTTTCTTTACCTGGATTTTATCAAGGTATCAAATGGCCTTTTTGTCAAGGGTCCGTGGTTTTGAAAGGCAGATGGCTCGTCAACATGAGGAGGCGGCTCTTGGCCGAGCAGCAGCGACAATCAGTCATGAGATCAATAACCCATTGAATGCTATTGGGATGGGGTTGCAACGGCTCGAAATGGAGCTGGAAATCCCTGAGGAATATACGAAATTGATTGGTTCCATGCGCCAGGCGGTGACCCGGAGCAGTCATATCATCGGTGACCTTAAACAACAGGCGTTGCCCCTTGTTCCACGTTTTGCCCAGATTGATCCTCGACCCTTGATTGAGGCCGTTAAAATCTTATATCAGCCGAGATGTGAACAGCAGGGAATTAGGGTTGAATGGGTAGACATGTACGTCGGGATCATCGAAGCGGATGAAACAATATTGGGGCAAGTAATTGAAAATGTTTTCAAGAATGCGGTTGAGGCCCAACCCACGGGCGGTGAAATAATCATCCGGACCCAAGGAGTCCTGGGACATTTTCAGTTCCGAATGGAAAATCCAGGTTTTGTCGGAGATCCCTCGGCTATTGAAAAAATCCTTGAGCCCTATTACACCAGCAAGACCAAGGGGGCTGGATTGGGTCTGGCTGTCAGCCGCCGAATCATCGAGGCCCATGGTGGGAGGATCAGGGTAGATGTCCCGGAACCAGGGATTCTGCTGGTTGAATTTGAATTGCCGGTTCGGCAGGACCAAGGGGAACAGCACCCATGAGTCTAAAAATACTTGTTGTCGACGACGAGGAGATCCAGCGGGAGATGCTCAAGGGATTCCTTGAAAAGCAAGGGTTTCAGATCATCACGGCTGCAAACGGTACGGAGGCTTTGCAACTTTTTAGTGACCTTCCTCTACAGCTCGCCCTGCTCGATCATCACATGCCGGATATGACGGGGGTTGATGTTCTGGCTCGGATGAAGGAGATCAACCCTCAGCTCCGGGCCATCATGATCACCGCTTTTGGCGCTATTGAAACAGCAGTGAGTGTCATGAAACTCGGGGCGGACGATTTCATGGAAAAACCGGTGGACCTGGGGATTTTGTTGGAGAAAATTCGTAAAATTGATCAGGAGCTTGTGGTTGAGGAGGAGGCCTATCAGGTTAACGCGGTCCTTGATCGGGAAAATTTACCGGTTCGGATTGTCGGTAGCAGTATCCAGATCCTTAATTTGTTGTCCATGGTTCAACGGGTCGCGGTTTCACCATGGACTGTTTTGATCAAAGGTGAGACCGGAACAGGTAAAGAACTGATTGGCAGACTGATCCATCTTCTGAGCGGCCGGAGCAAAGGGCCGTTTATAGAGGTGAATTGTGCCGCCATCCCTGAAAGTCTTTTTGAGTCGGAACTGTTCGGCCACGAGAAGGGGGCATTTACTGGGGCCAATCATCGTAAAAAAGGTCGTTTTGAGTTGGCTGATGGAGGTTCGTTGTTTCTTGATGAGATAGGTGAGCTGCCGCTGAATCTACAGGCAAAACTCCTGCGAGCCTTGCAGGAGAAAAGGATCAGCCGGGTTGGGAGTGAGCAGGATATCCCCGTGGATATTCGATTAATTGCAGCGACCAATCGGGATTTGAAGCAGATGGTTGATTATGGCACCTTCCGTGAAGATCTTTATTATCGACTCCATGTTCTGGAAATCGAGGTTCCCCCTCTGCGCCAGAGAAAAACTGATATCCCGGAACTGGTAGAATACTTTCTTGAAAAGTATAGTTTTCGGCCAGTTTCGTTTTCTTCTGAAGCCATGGCCGCCCTGCTCAAATACCCATTCCCCGGGAATATCAGGGAGTTGGAGCATATCGTTCAGCGGACTGTAACCTTGGCTCGCAGTTCGGTCATCGGGCCGGAAGAGTTACCGGAAGAGATTCGGAGGGTGGAGTTTCTGGGGAAGAGCGGTGGAACCCTTGATGAGAGTCTTGTAGCCATGGAGCGGCATTTGATTCATGGGGCACTCGAAAAAAACCAATGGGTTCAGACCAGGGCCGCTGCGGAACTCGGGATAAGTGAACGGGTTCTTCGCTATAAGATGATGAAGCTCGAGATTAAGAAGAATTCCGCTTGAAACAGCAGATCCACCATGGTTTCATGAAAAGATTGGGGCTCCTCCCGCCCGATTCTCAGGAGAAAGGGTAAATGGGGTATTCCTGGAGCCTCTTTTATTGATGATTTGTAAGGTGTCGAGAAAAAATTATCCCAGCGGCTGGTAGATCCGTTCGATGAGCCGTTCAACAGCGATGCGATGGGAGCGGATACCGTTTAATTTGACGAAGTTATTCTGGTTGCTTTTGATTTCGTCGAAAAGGGCCGATGAACGTGAATCATCAAATCTTCGTATCCCCCGGCAGGCGGCCTGGAGGAGTTGGAGGGCGTAACGGAGTTCCGACTTGTTTTTCATTTTTTTGTAGTATGATGATTGCGGATTACCGAATTCCTGAATGACCCTTTTGATGATTGATTGAGCCATGGAGCCGCCGATCAATGAGAAGTAGATAATCATTTCTCGGAGTAAATAGAGCAGAAAACGGGATGGCATTTGATCCTTTGCCAGTGTTTTCTGGGCCGATGAGTCAAAAAGCTTCTCAGTGATGCTCCTGAATTTTTGGATCACCAATTCCCGGTTTTTTTCAATATAATCAGTCGCCATCTTCGCCATATCCTGATTGAGGCCATCCTGAACCAGCAAAACCTCTTCGGGGGTCAGTTCTATGTTACTCTCGCCTTCTTTATTGTATTTTCGGAGAAGAATCGTCCCCAGGATCAAACCGTTACGGTCGGAATAACTGACTTCGGCCGATGAATTGAAAATGTCTTTGAGGAGTATCGCACAAACGTCTTGAGGGCGGTTGAGTTTGGCGATGAGGATTTGGATGGAATTCAGAAAAGTAACCCGGTCTTTTCTTGTTTCCAGTTCCTTGAGATAGTGCCAGAGAAAAGCAAAAACCCTGCCTTCGTACTGAACGAACTCCGGAACGTTTTTTTCGAAAGAGGCTCTTCGGAAACGGCCGTCATCTTCAAAACAATCTCTGAGGAGGGAAACGAGCCGTGAGGCATCGTAGAGCGATATGTTGAAGTTCTTGGCGATGACTTCGTAGTCTTCCTGTTCGAAGACCACATCTTTGTTGGCAATATCCTGGATCTTTTTGTTGGTTGTGGAGCGCTGTTTGAAGAAGCTGAGCAGGCTGAGGATCTTGTCATGTAAAGACCACATTGTCTTTTGTCCCTGATGGTTCAGGGCGCTGACTTCGTTGCCATGGACGGAAATATTATCATAAATCGTGTCCGGAATCTGGTCGAGGCCGTCTTCGATATTTCTGAGCGCCTCGTTATGAAGGATTGTTTTGTTCTCCCTGCCATCGGCATGATGGAGAAATTCAGTTGCCAGGGTCAGACGTTTACCCATGATATCGGTCTGGATTTTTCGATACCCCTCTTCCTGAATACTAGAGATCATCTCAGTCGCCATCCGGGGGTTATTTCCGTATTTAGAGAGGACCAGCCGGGAGACCTGAACCGCCTCTGCGGTCATTTTCGGGTCCGGACGGTTGTGCAGCATGAGCTGATGAACGCTATTGACCTCAATGGGCATTCGTGGAAGCTTTTTCTTAAAGCGATCGGTGGCGATAATAACATCATAAACGGTGGTGAATCGGCTTAACTCTGTGGCCGGTTCAGGGCCGACGATTTTTGGTTTGATTTGCTCAACCAGGGCCTGGAGAGAATCGGGCCGAACCTGGTTTGTTCCGGCAAGGAGAGTCAGGTTGATGCTGGGATAACCGTATTCGTCGGAAACGACATACTTTGTCTGATCGATACCAGGATGAAAGTAACGTGCCAGGTGTTTTAAGGTGAGAGCTATGTTGGCAAGGATTGTTTCGTCCCCGAGACCTAGATCGATGGAAAAATTAAATATATTTAAAACACTCATGGTATGAAAGGCCTTCATCAGGTTTGAGGAAAGGGACTTTGCATTTTCCTTTTCTCGTTCTTCCACGATGGTGGCCATATTAAAATCAAGGATAACGTTATTTAAAGAAAGTTCGTAGTCATAGATTTCTGAATCATTCTGAGCTGTTGTGTCGTTTTCGCCAACATGCTGCTGCCCTCGAAAACGGCATGATAATTTATTGTCGCTCTTGGTTGTTTCAGCAATTTTTTTAAGGATGGAGAGAAATGCTCTCACATTTTGATTTTGGTTGGGATCGGAAACGGTTAATCGGCTACCCTGTAGAAAATCCATCAAGGTGCAGACCGCTTTAGCCAGGAGTAATCGGAGATGGTCGAGTTTTTTTTCTTCCTGCTTCAAAAACTCCATGAGCTCAGATTCGAGCAGCAGACTGACATCGGCCCTGACAGTATCATCGATACCCTGGAATTCCTTATAGAGTTGTTGGGCCGACTCATCGAGGGAAAAATTTTTTTCTTTGGCCGTCATTTTTTTGCCGTTGTAAAACTCATTAATAATTTGCCTCAATTTTTATCAAGTGTACGTGTTTTTATTTTATTGCTCCTATCAAAACAGTGCGAGGTTTTTTTCTCGAGTATCAATGTAAAAATTTTAGAATAGAATCGAATAAAGAGCTGAGACCCTATCGATACGTTGGTATTAAAGGTTTTTGGCCAGGTGCGCTACTTCATCGGTGATTTGCGAGGAGTGTTCTGGTGGTATGACTATAGCGTTTAATTTTGTTTGTTCGGGATAATATCGGTGGGGGGATGTTAAAAAAGGAATTAATTGGAAATAAAGGTTTCCAGGAGGGGATTGGAGCCGACCATTGTACATCCAAGCCGATTGTTGGTTATATTGACGACCTGGTAGTGTTGTTCTATGGCGCTGCCCGAGGCCTCTTCCAGTTGGAAGGCAACGCAGATGTGGTCTCCGAGGTGGATGCGTGAAGAATCAAAATTCATGACCCCGGCTCCCTTGCTTGAAAGGTCGACTATCCTGCCGTTAGGACGCCCGGGTTGATGCATCCCGGCTGTCTTCTGTTTGGTCTGATGATCGACATTTATGGATGTGAATTTTATTAAGGTTGCCGGGATGTTGACTTTCTTTCGTTGAGTATCGCGAAGATTTATCTCAACCAGAAAAAATGCCCCACACGAGCAGGAAATTCGGACTCTGAATCGGCAGCTAAGGGCTGATAGGGTTGAATGTGAAAATGCCCCACAGTCTGGACAGATATATTTGATTGTATCGTTGTCGGTTGAGATTGTTGTTTCCCCGACAGGGAGCTCTTGGTTGGTGGAGGAATTCATCTGAGTGAAGCGTCTCTTGTCTCTTTGTTGCAGAATGAAGTCTGGATCATTTGGTTAAAGAGTCAAATCTTGATCGATTTGATTGTTTATCGATTAATAAACCCATATTTCGATCAGGACCTGATGCCAAAATTAATAGTAATTTTATAATTAATCGGATTTATAGTGTCCGATTAATCCTGTGTCTGATTTTTCATTTTTTCTTAATATTTCAATATTATATCAGAAGTTAGCCGGTTAAACAAGTCGATAAATTACTGAGAGTAATTCCATTGACTGGAGTGAGGGTTGGTCTGGATGTGTTCTTGGTGTGTTTGGAAAATACTATTCGGGCCAAACAGTTAAAGCCAAGGGAGAATTATTGACAGTGGTGACGTTCTTTGAATTGTCTTGCTACATCTGGTTCGGTTTGGAATACCAGGGTATCGCCTTCGATTATCAGATAATCGGCTGAAGGGTGATAGATTGGTTTGTTGGTCATCTTTCCGACGACCGCCAGGAGCAGGAGCTGGTTGTTATGGCTCAAATCGAGATCGGCGATGGTTTTTCCCACGAGAGGTGATTCCTGCGGGATCGTTACTTCTTCAATGCGGACAACTTTGTCGGTGTCACGAAGCATGGTGTCGAGGTATTTTACCACCCGTGGCCTGACCATCTGGGAGGCCATTCTCAGCCCTCCAATCAGATTGGGAATAACGACTTCGGCGCCAAGTCGGCTCAGTTTTCGGGAAAAATCCTTGGAATTACATCGAGTGACGATCCGCAATGAGGGGTTGATTCCCTTGCAAGTCACGACGACACAGAGATTATCTTTGTCGTCACCCAGAGTTGAGATGACCCCGGAGGCCCGTTCTACACCAGCCTGAAGTAGGAACTCGTCATGGGTGGCATCCCCGATGATTGCTGGGAAGTCACCGTGGTTTTCCTGTTGGTCAAATACCCTTGATTCATTTTGTTCAACGAGAACAAAGTGCTGTCCTGTTTTGATCAGTTCATCAAGAACGTTTTTGCCAACCCGGCCGGCTCCGCAAAGAATAATATGGCCTGATAGTTTCTCGATCTTTTTTTTCATGTTTTTTCTCCAGAAAACATTTTTCAACTCCCCCTCAACCAGAAAGGCCGTGAGTGAGGAGAGGAAATAGGCGGATATCCCCAGGCCACAAACCAGAATGAAGATGGTAAAGAGACGGCTGCCGGGAACATTGGCCAGGTCGATTACTTCACCAAAACCAACCGTGGTCAGGGTAATTATTGTCATATAAAAGCAATCCCAAAGTCGCCAGTAGGGCTTCTGGTGTTCCAGGGTGCCAAGGATGTAATACCCAAACGTACCGACCATCACCATGGTGATGAGAAAAGCACCGGCGTTGATCAGTTTATGACGAAGGATTTGCATAAGATAAACGTTTCTTTCGGAGATTGATCAATTGAGGAGTTCGATTAAAAACAGGCTGAGCTGCGGGACATAGGTAATTATAATCAAGGTTAAGAGCAGGAGTCCTAGAAATGGTATGGTCGCCCGATAGAGGCGGAAGATCGGCTGGTCAAAACGATAACTGGCCAGAAAGAGGTTGAGGCCTACGGGGGGAGTGCAATATCCGATCTGCAGGTTGGTCAGGAATATGATGCCGAGATGGACCATGTTGATTCCATAAGCTTCAGCTATGGGGATGATCAGCGGCACGACCAGGATCAGCGCTGAAAAGATATCGAGGAGGGCGCCGACAATCAGGAGGAAGATATTTAACAGGAGGAGAAATGAGTATTTGCTTGTGATATGGGCTTGAATCAGGGTGAAGAGCTTGTTCGGGATCTGCTGATCGATTAAAAAATCGGTGGAGGCCATGGAGGCAGCCAGGACCATAAAAATTCCTCCGAAGAGGGCAGTACTCTTGGCCATGATGGCCGGAAGGCTGCGGATGGGTATATCCCGATAGATAAAGACTTCGATGAGAATGACGTAAAGGGCGGTAATGGCTGCGGCCTCACCGACAACAAAAAATCCGCCATAAATCCCTCCGAAAATAATGAAGGGGAGAGGCAGCTCCCAGATGGCCTCTCTTAAGGCTTTTTTTATTTCTATTTGCGAAAAGACAAACTTTTGGGCTGGTATGGTTTGCCCGACTTTGATGGTGTATCCAGCCAGCAGAACCAACATGAGGAGTCCCGGCAGGAGACCAGCCAGGAATAGGTGGTCCACCCGAGCCCCTGAGACAACCCCATATAGAATCAACGGTAGACTCGGGGGGAAAAGTAACCCGAGGCTGCCGGCGGTGGTGATCAGGCCCAGGGAGAATTTTTCCGAATATCGATCTTTAATCATCGCCGGGAAGAGTAAACCGCCCAAGGCAAAGATGGTTACTCCAGAGGCGCCGGTAAAAGCGGTGAAGACGGCGGAGATCAGCAGGGTAATGACTCCAAGCCCACCGGGCAGCCAACCCAATAAGGCTTTGGATAAGGCTAGAATCCTCCCCGGAGTCCCGCTGTCAGATAAGAGGGTTCCGGCAAAGATGAACAGGGGCAGGGATAGAAGCAGGGGGGTATCGGAAAGTCTGGCCATGGCGATGGTAACCACCGACAGGTCCACCTCGGCACCATGAAATGAAAGCAGAGCCAGGGCAGCAATGACAATAAACAGCGGAGTCCCGAGGAGGGCCAGAATCACCGGGAGGATTTTGAGAACAATCATAGCGTACCCTCGGGGGCAGATGCCGGTTCCGGGGGGATGGGATGGATTGCCTGCCAGAAACCCGTGAGGGCGCTGGTTAAATAGCGGAGCCCCATCAAGGCAAAGGCCACCGGGAAAATGCTGTTCAACTGCCAGGAGCGAAGGCCAAGAATCAGTCGGTTGCTGCCGTAGGTAGCTTCATCCATGATAAAACGAGTGGCGGCGATGGTTAGTACGATACAAACTATCATGGAAAAAATATGTCCGACCACCATCAGCCAGCGGGTCAGTCCTTGGGGAATAAAATGGGAGACCAGGTCGATTGAAACGTGTTTTCCAAGCCTTGTGGCCTTGACTGCGCCCAGCATACCACTCCAGAGGACCAGGTAGCGGAGGAATGGATCAGCCCAGGCAATCCCCGTGGAAAAAAAAATCCGGAGCATAATCTGAAGGCAGGCTAGAAGAATCAACGTTAGCAGGAGAAAGCTTAAGCCGATATCTTCAAGCTGGTTTAGGAAAGAGAGTGCCTTTTTGAGGAGTTGTGAGTTCATTCCAGTCGTTAACGTTTTGCCTCGATGGCTACGGGAGGGGTCTCTTTGAGAAGTTGCATGGCCTGGTCATAAATTTTGGAGGAAAAGGCTGTGCCGATCAATTTCTTTAACGTAAGGGTTCGTTGGTTTTCCAAACTCTGCAAGGTATCCGAGGGTAGGGATACGGGTTTGATATTGTTTTTTAAGAGGGAAGCCAAGGCCTGGGTATTACTCCGGCGAGTGTCCTTAAGCATGGCAGAAAAATGGGTCTGGGCCGATTCTTTCATGACGGCGGCATAGGTTTCCGGCAACTGATCAAAATCTTTTTTGGAGAGGACGAGGGCACCGTACGCATACCCGAAGGGAGAGTCAGTGTAGTAATGGATTTTGGTAAACCATTGCAGGACCACGGAACCATAAAAGCTATTGAAAACCGTATTGACGAGTCCCGTCTGCAGGGCTGGCAGAACATCAGGGATAGACAGGGGGATCGGGGTAACTCCAATATCTTCCAGAAACATCCGGCTGATTGGGTCGCTTTCCGGGGCCCAGGCCTTGCTCTGACGGAGTTGATCAAGGGAACCTAATGGCTCTTGGCTCATGGTATAAAGAAAGCCCACTTCAGTCATGGCCAGGAGGATCAGCCCTTTTTGTTCGAAGGCTTCCTGAAACCTGGGGAAGAGGCCATGAATGACATGGTCGATTTCGTCATAGGACTTAAAGAGAAAGGGAATGGAAAGGACCCTGAAGTCGGGCACAAGTTCGCTGATCCCGGTCATGGTAAAGCCGCCCCCCTGGATTTGACCGATCCGCATCTTGCGGGACATCGCCCGGTCATCCCCCATAACTCCCCCAGGATATATTTTGAAGGAGATATCACCCTTGGTCTTCTCCGTCACCTCGCGGGTAAAGTCGTTAAAATACTGGGACCAGACACTGCCGTCGGGAACAAGGGAAGCGATTTTGAATTGGTATTTTGCAGCCTGGACCTCGGAGCCCCAGGGGGCAATAGACATAAGCACTATCACCAGGAAGACAGAAATTGCTTTAAAAATTTTATTCATACTGATCCCGAACCATCCAATGAAGAAAAATTAAAATAATTGGTTATTTACTGATAACCCATTATGGAAAAGTACCGGGGAAGATGCCTTTCAGGCAATAGAAATCAAAAAATATCTTCGATTTGGTCCAACAGACGCTGGCCTTTTTTTTGGGCGATAAGGTTGGCGGCAGCGATATCCGGGGCGCTCTCAATGGGGAATTCGGTAATCTCGGTAAGGAGTGTTTCAAAGAGTTCTCGGTTGAGAGTCGTTTTTGCGTAGAATTCGGCGTAGGACACCAGGGCGGGCAGGTATCGCCGTCCATTGATGGCCAGAGCGCGCTCGAAATGGGCCCGACTGTCTTCCGGCTTGCCTCCGAGCAAGGCCGGTTTGCCCCCCTCGATTATCCCCAGAAAAAGGTGGGCGCTTCCATGATAATAGGTTTCGTCTAGTTCCAGTATCCGTTGCATGATCCGTTCGACCCGAGGTAATTCGGTAATGGCCTCGACCGTTCCGCTGTGGAAGCGAATCCACGTTGCCCAGCCGTACCCCGCCCAAAAAAGTTGCTCAAGTTTATTCGGGCCGATTTTGGCGACCCTGGTGCTGAATTCCTGAAAATCCTGATCCGTATGCAGGTTGAGTTGATCGGTTAAGAGACGACGGGCATAGCGGTAGGTTTTGTCACTGATTTGGATGGTTCGCTCGGGGCGCCCGCACTCCGGGAGCACCGCGGTATAGGCGCTATATGCCTTAATGGCACTGATCAATAGTTCTGGGTTGTCGGGGGATTTGTCGATCAAGCTGTCGATGATCAAAAGATAGGCCGGCCCCCCCTCGCAGATCAGATCAAGGTCGGTCTGGCTGTTCATCGAAACAAGGAGTGGTTGGATCAGGCGCCCCGCACACCCCCAGGAGGAGAGAAGGACCAGGATCAACAGCAGTCCCGTTCCGATGAACTGGGGCTTCCTCGTTTTGCCTATCAATTCTGGGTTTGTTGAACGAACCGGCTGGGGGGATTTACCCGTGGCAGCGAGAGCTTTTGGCTCCCAATATTGTCTTCTGTTTTGTGTCATTCTTGTTCACCCAGGGTCGAAAATGTTACCGAAGGGTCGGTCGATGACCTGCCTCATTTGAGGGGTCAACCGGGAAGGTTGTACTTTTCAATTTTACGGTAAAGCGTCCGAAGACCGATACCCAGGCGCTTTGCCGACTGGGTTTTGTCTCCACCTGTCTCACCCAGAACTTCCCCGATGATTTTTTTCTCCATTTCCTGAAGGAGCCCACCTTCCAGGTCACCTCCACCATCGGCGGGGAGGAGATTGAGGTAGTCCGGAATGGCCTCGATGTCGATGATATCCCCCCGGCACATGACCACCGCACTTTCCACACAATTAATGAGTTCCCGGACGTTTCCGGGCCAGTTGTAGTTGGTGACGGCCTCCATGAATTCCTTGGAAATACCGGCAATGGGACGGCCGTGAAGGTGGGAAAACTTCTTGACGAAATGTTCGACCAGGACCGGGATGTCCTCCTTGCGTTTGCGTAAGGGGGGGACCTCAATCTTGACGACCCTGAGTCGGTAAAAGAGGTCTTCGCGAAAGTCTCCTTCCTTGACCATTTCGACAAGGTTCCGGTTGGTGGCCGAGATAATTCTGACCTCCACCTTGATGGTTTTGGTGCCGCCGACCCGTTCAAAGGTTTTTTCCTGAAGAAAACGCAACAGCTTCACCTGGGTAGACAAGGGCATTTCGCCGATCTCGTCCAGAAAGAGGGTGCCTCCGTTGGCCAGTTCGAATCGGCCTTTTTTGGTGGCGTGGGCCCCGGTAAAAGCGCCTTTGTCATGGCCGAAAAGTTCCGACTCCAGGACTCCCTCGGAAAAGGCGGAGCAGTTGACTTTGATGAATGGACCGTGGGCGACCGGGCTGTGGTAATGAATCATATTGGTGACCAGTTCCTTGCCGGTGCCGGATTCACCCTCGATGAGAACCGTGGCCTTGGTGGCGGCAACCTGGGTGGCCAAGTCGGTCACTTTCTGCATTAACGGTGAGGAGCCGATCAGGTTGAGATCGGTGATGTTTTCCCGTAGACGTTCCTTCAGGCTGATGTTTTCTTCCTTGAGCCGTTTGTTTTCAAGGGTCTTTTCGATCAGGAGCGACAATCGGTCCAGGTTGACCGGTTTGCTCACGTAGTCATAAGCCCCGAGTTTCATGGCCTGGACCGCCGTCTCAATGGTGCCCTGTCCGGTGATGAAGATGACCGGAGGCGGGTTCTGGATTTGGTTTACCCTCTCCAGGAGTTCGATGCCGGTCATACCGGGCATATCCAGATCAGATAAAATCAGGTCGATTTCCTCATCGTCCAGCATCTTGAGAGCGGAAGCTCCGTCTCCGGCGGTTATCGTTTGATAATCGTCATCCAGGGCCATGGACAGGGTTTGCCTGGTAATACTGTCATCATCAACAATCAAGATCCGAACGTCATTCATGGGCTTCCTTCCAATTATTTCCTTTGTACCGGCTATGCTATCGTTTCACCATACCGGAGTTTCTCTCCGTGATCAATCAAGACAATTGAGGCAGAGTGATCGTGAAACAGGTGTATTCCCTGGGGAAACTCTCACAGGTGATCATGCCTTTGTGATCCTCGACGATTCGTTTCACAATGGCCAGGCCGAAACCTGTTCCTTTCTCTTTCTTAGTGAAAAATGGTTCGAATATATGGGTTAGATCTTCTTCAAGGATCCCGCTGCCGGTATCAATAATCTTGATGGTTTGAGTCGTTTTGTCTCCGGAGGATTTCAGGGTCAGGGTGCCTCCTTCCGGCATGGCATGGATGGAGTTGACCGATAAGTTAAGCAGGGCCTGGATCAATTTTTTCCGGTCAATCATCACTGGAGGAAGGCCTTCGTCTAATTCAAGTCTGAGATCTACCCCGCCTTTCCTGGCATTTTCTCCGATCATTTCACCGAGGTTCCGGAGCAGGCTGTTTACCTCGTCTTGTTTCAGGTCAGGGGGGGCGAAACGGGCATACAGGACAAATTCTTCCAGAATTTCACTGATTCTTGAGATCTCGTTATCGATAATCCCGGTCAGGGTCAGAAGACCATCTCGGGTTTTATTTTCGCCCCAGTCATATTTGTTGATCTTCCGAGTCAGCAGTTGAAGGTTCAAGTATAAGGAGTTAAGCGGTGTTTTGATCTCATGATTCACCGAGGCTGCAATCTGTCCCATGGTGGCGATTTTTTCCATCCGGACCAGGTCAGACTGAGTGTTGCGGAGGATCTCGTTGGATTCCTTCAACTCATGGGTTCTGGCATCCACTTCCCGGGCCAGCTCCCGTTCAAAATCATCCCGCCATTTTGCGTGATCCTCAAGGCGCTCGGCCATGGTGTTAAACGACTGGTAGAGGGCGCCGATTTCTGTTTCCGAGTGGGTCGACACCCGTACCGAGAGATCTCCTTTGGCGACCTGCTTCGTTGCATGGGCCAGATGGATGATGGGGGTGACCGTATTGCGGGTGAGGATGACATAGCCCACAATCGAAGCCAGGATGCCGATGCCCGATGAAAGCAGGTATAGAATCAGGATTGAACGCATTTTCTCGTAGGAGTCGGCCACCAGGGTGGTGATGATTGGGGCATGGTAATTGCGCAGTTCATCAAGCAGGCTCTGGGCTTTGCTGCTCAAGGTATCCAGGGTATCCAGCGTATCTTGGGAGAATCCGTCGATGGCCGGTCCTTCCTCAATGAGGCGGTCGACCAGAACGGCAATCTGGCGGAGCATCGGCAATACTTCCTTGACCTTGATCATTTCTTTGTCGTCATGATCGATACCCTCCCTTTCTCGGATAAAAGTAGCGGTTTCGTTGACGACATCGTCAATGATGGCTCGGCCGTAGTTTAAGGGGTAGGGATCTTTTTTAATGATGGCCTGGTCAATGGCATAGATGATCTGAAACACCTTGTTATTCAAGGCATCGGCCTTGAAGACATCATCTGATTCAATGCGGAGTTCACGGATGTTGCCGGCCATGTCGGCGACCAGGGTTATACAGACCGCGCCAACACTCATGATCGCGAAGATGTTGAGAAAAAAGGCGGCGATAATGTAGCTTCCAAGTTTTTTATGGTTTATCGGCATGGCTTACTCGTAGGCGATTATGGTCATTGGGGCGGAAGTTCTATGAAGATTGGTTGACTGTGGACAATCTAAAAGGAAACGGGCCGGATGGAAAGGGGAAATATGGAATCTACCCGGTGAGACCGGTTGAAGGGATTTTTTTCCTTTGAAAAAGGTGGTCCAGGTCCGTTTTGTTTTAAGTTCGACCGGAGCCTAATGATTGAGAAAGCTAAGCATATCTGTAAAGCTTGGATTAAAGGTCATCCGTTGGACAATTCCCCGGGTCAGGTTTGTCTGGGAAACTTCTCCCAGCCAATCCGCCTTGCCAGCGAGACAAGAGGTCGCCTGGGGCGATTCTGGCCTATAATGCAGACAGTTGCGATAGTTGCCATTGATCCCGTAATGGGGGTCCGTGGGTGGCAGGAGCAGGGAGAGATGGGAATAGTCCAGAATACCGGACTGGGGCGGCGGAGGGGTTACCATGATTCGTGAATCGGTGAACTCCGGAGGAAGTGGGGCGCGGGTATAGAGCAGGATTTGATTTTCCGGGTTGACCATCCATTGTTGAAAGGTTTCCACGGTATGGCGCGAGTCAATAACGATATCCTCAAGACTGAGCACTATTCGGACCGGCATCTCGAGAACTTTACCTTCCCGGCGGACCAGGTGGTTGATCTTTTGGGTAAGCCGATACACTTGAGCCGCTCCATTGACTGAAAATGATTCGTACCTGGCGTAATCCCGGTCATCGTGGATGGATAGCCAGTCTTTGAAGGTTTTCACTGGGAGACTCAAGGGGGCATAAACGGTTTTGATTTTTAAGGCGGGGGCAAAGAGATAGAGTCCGGTGATCTCTTCAGGGTGGCGTAAGGCATAATCCACGGCAAGGGCACCACCCGTTGAAAAACCACCGAGATACACATGGTCGACTTGGGATGCAATCCCGGTGATTCCATACGTACAGGATCTTTGCCAATCTTCAGCGGTGACTTTTAACAGGTCGCCTGGCCGGGAACCGTGGCCGGGCAGGAGGATGGTTCGGACCAGGAACCCTCGGGCCTGGAAATATTGGGCCAAAGGTTTCATTTCGTATGGTGAATCACTCAGCCCATGGATCAACAGGATGCCATTTTCATATTTACCGGTTGAAGAATTCCTCTCGGAATTTTGATCGGGGCGGAGTTCAAAGGGCAGGTTGGCCTCTATAGCTTGGCCTTTCTCTTCGCTGTTTTCTTCATACCGGGCCTTGATAAGCATTTGGCGGCATGCGTCGATATAGTCGGGAAAGGGAAGGGTCGAAGTGATATTGTAATGGCTGTTCAGCCCTGATGGCGTTAACCGTTGGGGTGGAGAAGTGCAACTGGTCAGAATTGCGACGATTATTATGGTGAGAACCACCCGGATTGACCCACCCAGGGGATTTCCTGGTTTGGTCAATGGTTTTCTTAGCTTTTCTGGGATAGCCGGGGGCAGCATAATTAGTTTGGTGGGATGCGGAATTCACGGGTGGACAGACAGATTCCGGCGAATGAATCATACTTTTCGCACGAGGCCTGAATGAATATTCCATGTTCGGAATTATAACGGCAGGTGGTCACATATCGACAGGTCTTGCCAAAATCATCCCAGTGCTGGCATTCCTCAACACATTTGAGCGGGCCTACTGAGTAAGTCTGGGCTCGATAGAGACAGGTTTTGCCGAATTCGTCCCATAAACTGCATTGAGAGGTAACCAAAGGGGTGAGGAGTCGGGGAGAATCAATGCACTCGACTGTAAGCCCATCTTGGCTAAAAGACTCCCCGGGCGCCAGGGTTATGCTCTGAGTGGCACCGAAGGACGGGCCGCAGAGAAGTGCCAGAGCGAAAATCAGGAAGAATCGTTTCATTATTAGACCGGCCTCCAGCCGGTGCCCGTCATGCTCAGGAAAATCCTGAACGGGATGAGCAACCCGATAAGGCTCCTGCTGGGATGGAAGTTGAACCTGACGACACCCTGAGACTGGCGGCAGAGATGGTTTTATTGACCTTGGCCCCGCCGCATTTGGTGCATACCGGGCTCAAAGGGTCGGTACTGGACGTCGTTAGAACTTCAAAAATGGTCTTGCAGTCCTGGCATTTAAATTCATAGATCGGCATGCTTTTTCTCCTGATGGAATGTTCAACTTTAGTCTATCTGAAAAAAGTGATTTGCGATATTGGTTTGTTGTTTCTATTTAATGTTTTACTAAAGTACCCATTGGGTCCGTCTTTGTAAAGGGGGGGCATCGATTAAATTTGCATGGTTTTTGATGCCACATTGTGGTAGCATTGATCTGCCGATTATGGTGTCGATGGACGTAATGATCAAGGGGTGTCTATGAAGAATATTGGTTGTTTGTTGTTGGCTGGAGGAGTGTTTCTGGCGATGGTATTGGGTGCGGTGGGCTCATCCTTGGCGGCTGATTGGGCTGAACCGGCCACTGGGATAGATTTTGTCAGGGTTGAAGGCGGTTGCTTTCAAATGGGACAGAGGGCTTCCGAATCGGAAGGGTTGATCCGAGAAAAAGGCTCCTCCGGAGCGAAGGTTTTTTTTGGTGATGAACTCCCGCTTCATGAGGTGTGTGTCGAGGAGTTTTATCTGTCTCGGACCGAAATAACGGTCGGGCAGTTCAAGTCGTTTATCGAGGCCAGCAGTTATAAAACCGAGGCGGAGGAATTCGGGGGATGCCAGGAGTATGAGATCCCCCGGTATCGCTGGCAGGACAAGGCCCGCTTGAACTGGCGGCAGCCGGGTTTTAGTCAGAAAGATGAAGAACCGGTGGTCTGTGTATCGTGGAATGACGCGATGGCCATGGTCAATTGGCTCTCCGGGCGTAACTCCGATCGGGTATTTCGGTTGGCGGCTGAGGCGGAATGGGAATATGCCGCCAGGGATCGAGGTGGAGATCAGGTTTTCGGTGGCGGAGACACTCTGGCCGAAGTCGGCTGGTCGGTGATGAATTCACCGCGACGCACCAGCCTTGTTGCCATTAAAAAAGCAGGGAGTCTCGGGATCTTCGATCTGAGCGGTAATGTCTGGGAATGGGTGGCCGATACCTATCAGCCGGCCTATGCCTCAAACGGAAACCCCAATGAGGCCGGGGCCACCACTGGTCCCTTTAAGGTCGTCCGTGGTGGTGGTTGGAACAGCTATGACTGGAACTGTCGGGTGGCCAATCGGGATCGGGTTTCGCCCTCCCATCGTGATACCAGTTTGGGTTTGCGGTTGGTGATGACCGTGAAAAAATAGGAGAGTGGGCTTAAGAGGTGCCGGGGAGTGATCGTAGCTGTTCCTGCAATGTTTGTTCGGTTAAATTCTACGAAAGTTTTAGCAAAAGTGGGTATCAAACGGTGGATCATGACGTCGCTTAGACGGGAGGATGGAGTCAGCTTCTGTCGTTACGTGAGCCCTCCTTGACCTTACCTACCTTGTTCAAGAGGTTTGCCGAACTCAAGCTGGCAATATATTCGGCTAAATCCTTGGGAAGATCATGAAATTCCAATCCCGCACTGCAACCATTTGGCTTCGGTGAAACCCAGCGAGTAATGGCCTTTGAGATAATGGTCCGGTCATTCAGCATGAAGCCGACTTTGACCAGTTCTCCCTTATCCAGTTTTTTGGGGGCCGTCAGCCTGACCCCGCTCTTACTCAAATCGAGAACCATTCCATCAAAGACACCCTTCTGGGCCGTGGCGATTCGAATGGGCAGGGTGTCGCGTCCATCCAGCATCCGCCTTAACGCATCTCCGTCGGTTCGGGTGTGTCGGCGCCCTTCTGCATCTTCCAACCTTTTGGAGTAGGTGGAATCAATCTCGAGATTCAGGGAAGGAATATCATCCCAGCTTTTATCTGTCGTCATTATATCCTCAAGTGTAAGCATTCTGCTGGGCCCAAAACAGAGTCCATAACTGATGTATGCCCTTTATTGTACACAGTTTTCATTATGATTTCACACAGATTTTTCAGTGCTGGTTGATTTGAAAGTTACAGGTTGGTCCATGGGCGGCATTTTTTGTTATTATTTATGAAATATGTCGGAGGCATCGAACGACGCCCTTCAGCAATAAAAAAATCTCTTGACCCGACAGGGTTTGATAGTGGTAGACTTTTTTTTAGGCGATACTTTGAGTGAATACTTGAGGTTGTTCAAATAAGAAAAAAAGTCTTTCATCATAATTCCAGCAGCGGGGAAGGTGATATGAAGCAGGTGAAATTAAGTATCAAGGTCATCGGCGGTTTTTGCGGGATCCTGGTGTTGATGCTTGGGGTGGTTGGAATCTATCATTATTCCAACTCCATGTGTTTAAACCGATTCGAGCATCTTCTGGAGGCGGATGTCCGGATGCTCAACCTTGCCTCTGAAGTTGAGACTCGAATGCTTCAGGCCCGAAGATCTGAAAAGGACTTTATGCTCCGGCTCGATCTGAAATACCTGGAAATGGTCAAGGAGGCTATCGCAGCGTTGCATACCCAGGTTGATGAAATCATTACCATCGCCGAGCATGAGCAGATGGCCGAGGCCCTAGCCAAGGCCAAGGCGATTAAGGGGTACGCGGCGGAATACCTGAAAAGTTTTCAGTTGATGGTCGCGGCCCAGGAAAAGGCCGGTCTTGATGAAAAATCCGGAGTTCAAGGAAAGTTTCGGACCCAGGTTCATGAGGTTGAGGCGGAACTGGATACGGTGGGCAAGGATTCCTTGCTGGTCTTGATGTTGCAGATCCGTCGGCATGAAAAAGATTATATGATGATAAAGAACGATAAGTATATCAAGCAGGTCAATGAGACCGTTGATAAACTTATCAGTCAGGTAGAGGGGGCAGGGCTTTCGGCTGAAAAGGTCTCCAGCCTTACCTCAAAGTTGGTGGCCTATCGGCAGGGCTTCGCGGCTGTGGTGGTAGCAGAACAGGAGATGCAACAGGCTGGAGAGATGATGCGGCAGCAGGTCCATCAGATTGAACCGGCGGTGGGAGCGATCCACGAAGGGACCAAGCAAGAGGTTGAGGAGATGACCCGTCAGGTTATTGAATCATCGGAGCGGATGAGCCGGATTGCCTTGATCCTGGCAATCGTATTCTCATGTGTCGGTGTCCTGCTTTCGATCCTGTTGAGCCGGAACATCACCAGGCCGATTATTGCGACCGTGACCAGCCTGATTTCCGGAGCTGAGCAGGTCGCTGCCGCTTCGGGAGAAGTATCCTCGGCCAGTCAGACCCTGGCTGAAGGGGCCTCTGAGCAGGCCGCCGCCCTGGAGGAGACCTCTTCTTCCATGGAAGAGATGTCGTCGATGACCGTCCAGAATGCGGAAAACGCCAAACAGGCCAATATCCTGATGGTGGAAGCAAACGCCATTATCAAGAACGCCAATACTGCCATGGATGATATGACCCGTTCCATGAATGAGATCTCCAAGGCCAGTGAAGATACCTCAAAGATCATCAAGACCATTGATGAAATTGCCTTTCAGACCAATCTCCTGGCCTTGAATGCCGCCGTTGAGGCTGCCCGGGCCGGAGAAGCCGGGGCCGGATTTGCAGTGGTTGCCGACGAAGTGAGAAATCTCGCCATGCGGGCAACCGAGGCGGCCAAGAATACCGCCGCCCTGATTGAGGGTACCATAACCAAGGTCAATTCCGGTTCTGAGATCGTCACCAAGACCAATGATGCCTTTGATCAGATTGCCGAGAGCAGCCATAAGGTTACCGGACTCATCGGGGAGATAGCCACGGCTTCGCAGGAACAATCACAGGGGTTCTCCCAGATCAATAAGGCCACCAGTCAGATGGATGAGGTTACCCAGCGGAATTCAGCCACTGCCGAAGAGTCGGCTGCTGCTGCTGAAGAGTTAAACGCCCAGGCGGAGCAGATGATGGCCTCGGTCAGAGAGCTTCAGACGATGGTAAGAGGTCAGGCTGCCCAGTCCATCGATCACGGTCGCGAGCGTGAAACCTGGAGAAGACAAGCGCCAAAATCTTCTCCTAAGCAGATGAAAGAAACCTCTTCCGGAAGGACTCGTTTTGTCAGTCGCCCAGCGTTGCCCCACCTGGAAAAAAAGACCGCAAAGCGTCCGGAAGAGGTGATTCCTTTTGACGATAATGATTTTGAAGATTTCTAAGGATTGAACGAGTTTGGCGAGGTGTTCCCGTTACTGCAGATGCTTGTGGTTTTCTAGTTTTGGCGACATATGCCGGGTTTATTATCCCGGCAGGTCTCATTGGGGATGTGGACGGGTTGTGGTAATGTTATAACTCTTCTGAGCATATTTTTGGGGAGTACTTCGTAAAGGTACTCCCCTTGAATTCGTATAAAGAGGGGGCGGTGATTAAAGTTTAGGTGGGCCTTTTTTGGGGTTCAATCGGGCGAGATATTTTTCAGTTTCTTCTAAGATATTCGTTTCCTGCTGATCCACCAGATTGAAAAAGGCACACGTCGCGCAACTGGTTATTTGTGCAGCGAATATTCCTTGGACCTTGCCTCGGCAAAACGTTCCGGAAACCGCCCAGCAGATCCTGCCCCCCATCTCCCCATTGTTAATGCCGTTCGCCTTGTCCTCTATTGCTGCAGGACAAACCCCATACTCTTCCACTCTCGCCCCCCCCGGCTCTCTTCCGCATTTTTTAAATTCCCAACAGTTGATTTTGTTCGTTTGATCGGGCATGACGGGGTTCCTCGGCAAAGGTGAGGGGCAGATCAATCATTAGTTTAGATGATAAAGCTGTTCTAGAACATGGTCAAGTGATGTGTGAAATGATTTTTCCTGCTTTCCATCCGGTATGGGATAAAAGTGTGGGTGATCTGTTTTAATGTGGCTGAGGCGATAGGGTATACCGTATAAAGTAAATTCCACCGCGCCGGTGTTGATTTCGGCTTTATTAAATCAGGTTGGGGTGGGCACCATACTTTTTGGTTTTTAAGAACCTATCCTGTAATCTCATGCATCCTGATTCTTGTGGTCGCACTATGTCTTCGGTAAAATCAACTGATCTGAATCAACTGAGAATAAGTCTTGCCGGGTCTTTACCTCTGGTCATCTTATTGCATCTTTCCTTGGTTTTCTTTTGCCCAGGAACGACCCAGGCGGAAGGCGATCTCTTTTTTCATACCCGGAATCAACATCCCTTGGTCCAGATTTACGGGATGCCCGCCCCTGAATCACCTTTTGTTCCTTCGGTGGGCAAGAGTGTTTTTCATCTTGATCTGGCCCAATCTAATAGCTTGAGTAGTCAATACGGGTCCCATGAATATCTTTTGGTAGACGGGGAAAGTACCAGGGTTGATCTCGGATTCCGTTATGGTCTGGGGCATGGGTGGGAGCTGGGAGGTGATCTCCCCTATCTCAGCCACTCCGGCGGTTTTCTTGACGGTTTTATTGAGGATTGGCACGGTTTCTTTCATCTTCCCAACGGAGAGAGGGGGCAACGGCAGAATGGTTTGCTTGACTATCGCTATGAACGGGATGGGAGGGTTTTGCTCCAGCTCAATTCTGCCAGTGACGGGGTCAGTGACTTGTTGCTCTTTGCCGGATATGGGTTGGCGGTTGATGGAGTGCCTGTTGCTATACGAATAGGGCTCAAGCTACCCACTGGCTCGTCCAGTGAAATGCTTGGAAGTGGCGGTGTGGACATGTTTGTTTCCGGATCGGCCCTGATCGCAGGGGGGCCGTCGTCCCAATGGCAGGTCTATGGTCATTCCGGAGTGCTTCTCACCGGTCATTCCGAGATACTTAATGAGATTCGCCGTGATCTGATTGGGTTCGGGGCCTTGGGGATCTCATGGGCGTATCACCCGCGGGTCATTTTTAAACTCCAGATCGATGGCCATACGCCTTTCTATCGGAGTGACTTGAACGGAATGGGTCTATCAACCCTGCAACTTGATATGGGAGGGACCCTTGTGTTGTCGGAAGGACTCAATCTTGATCTGGCGGTTCTTGAGGATATTATTGTGGATTCCGCCCCGGACGTGGTTTTCATGCTTGGACTGGTCCGGCACTATTAGTTGGTTTTGGTTAGGGCCGGAGAATTCTTTATCTTCGAAGAAGTTCCTGTTCGCGCTGGATGACATACCGCGATATTTCATCGCGAATTTCAGGTGAATTTTGGAAGCAGATCCCAAAATATCTACGGTTCGTTTTCGGGTCCTGAAAACTTCGGACAACTTTTCCCTGGGTAATAATCGGCAGAACGGTCTCCGAAGTTTTTCCTCGAACCGGCTGGGGAATGGTAATTTTAATTTCATCGAGCACAACACTGTCGGCAAGAGGTGTCTCGGGACTGTTGGTTGAGACCAGCATGCCGCCGGCGCTGAGATCATTGACGGCGAGGCTGTTGAAAGATTGGTCTTCGAGTTGGAAAGACGCCTTGCTTCCCAGGGGGGGGCTGATCCGGAAATACTGACGCCTTTGTAGCCGGTAAAGACGGGTCGGTACTGTGGTATAGAGGGTGTCAGGGGTTGTGCAGACGATGTTAACCTCAAAAAAACTCCAGATCATCAATCGATCTTTAAAGTAAACTTGACTGGAGGTAAGGGCTTCCGGCCAGTCCAAAGGCTTATCAAACATGAGATTTTTTTGATCAAAATCCGTCAGAATGGTTTGCCCGGACAGATAATAATCTCCGGTCAGGTTGAGAAATAGGTGGCTATCTCTCATCGTGGTCAGGGTGTGGTCGATGGAAGTGGGATGGTCAATGGGCGTGAATTCGTTCCGACTGATCTGCCAAGGCGGGGTGGTGTCGGAACGGATTGGGCGCTGCGATTGTTCTGTTCTTGCCGTCTCTGAGAAAAAGAGCATAAATCCCCCCGGACTTTTATGCAATTAATGCAACATAATTAGAAGGATGTCAAGATTCGTTGGAATCGGCTGTGCGACTTTTGACAAACTCGTCAAGCCGATCCGCAACCTCCGGGTTTGAATCATCAAATGAAATACCGTGACAAACCCAGTTTGTTTCCTGGTCCCGAAAGGAACGAACAATTCTACCTCGATGGATCACCGGGAGAAGTGTGCGCTCCTCGTCAAGGCCGGCTTCGGCTAGTTTCTGGGGAAGGGCAATGGCGATATCCAATAGTTCGTGGTCACCGTTAAACTGTTCTTCATCCTTGCCGGTACAGATCAGCATCCCGGCGGCGCTGATATCCTTGACAAAACCACCGTCATAGATGTTGTTGCCATGCCAGAAGACAGCCCGCGTACCCTGGGGGGTGCCGATCCGGTAGTGTTTCCGGCGTACCAGGCGATGAAGGGCTTCTGGATAGGTGGCGCAAAGACTGTAAGGGCAGTCAGTTATGACCGATACCTCGAAAAAACTCCAAATGTCAGTTGCATCCTGGAAGAAGATCCGAAACGTTGAAATGTCCCGATCATCCCAGTCCATTGGCTTATCGATGTTGAGGGTTTCGGTGTCGTAATTGATCAGAATCGTATTGCAATAGCGCTCTCCTTCCGGCGAGGCCAGCACGAGCATGATATGCTTTTTTTTGATTAATTGGAGGGTTTGATCGATCAGGTCCGTTTGATCCGTTGAGGAAAAATCCTGAATGCCAATGTCCCATGGAGCTCTGGTAAGCTCCTCGTCGTACATAGGATTCCCGTCCACCTTTTTTTCAAAGGTTACAATATTCGGATTACTCATGGCTTTGTTCCCCTTTTTTCCCCGATCTCTTTTGTTCCAATTTCTTTCGTACCGGGTAGTGGACCTCTTCCAAGTCAACCAAACGATAGGATAAGAAATGAAGCCTCGAAACAACTTCTCTTTAAAGTAATCTAAAAAGTTGCTGATTTCCCATCTTTTTTTAAATAATTATTTTTTAAAAAATATAATGGCCATTTTCTAAATGCCACGGGGGATGTAGAAGCACGCTGTTTTTTGGTACTATGGTTTTGGTAATGGTCGTTAATGAAATTGGGTACATCCACGTAAATAGTGGAGTGAATGCAACTATTATCATAGTCAGTGCGTTGCTGCCTGAGGATGCTCTGAAGAAGAAATGGATCGAGGATTCATGAGACTTTTTCTTGTCACCATTCTGTGGCAGGTGTATCTCTCATTGGTACCTAAAAAATGGTGATAATGGACATAAGGGATCTGGTTATGAATGGTTACAACGTAAATATCCTCCATGGTTTGTGGCAGAGACAACTTTTGGCGGAGCATCAGGATATCTGCCGTCAATACGGTGTTGTCTTAGGTAAGCCCTTAATCGAAATTTCCGTTTCCGAAAAAAATCTTGGGTGTTGGTCCCAACTGGGCAGAACCATTCGGATTTCCGAGGTTCTGATTCAAAAGTATTCCTGGGAGGTGGTTCTGGGCGTCTTGAAACATGAGATGGCCCATCAGGTGGTTTCCGAGATTCTGTCAGAAGAGACCGGCCATGGGGCCACATTTGTTCGGGCCTGTGAAATCCTGGGGGTCCCGCCCCGTTTTCGGAAGGCTTCAAGTGATCTTTCCGAAGAAATTGCAGCAGAACCGGCTGGAGAATCTTCTGATGTTATCCGCTTGATGAATAGGATCTCCAAACTGTTATCGCTTTCTGCCTCGTCTAATGTTCATGAAGCCTCCCGGGCCGTGGAAAAGGCCCATGAACTGCTGGAGAAGTATAATCTGGCCTTTGTGGATTCAGATGACTCCGGCCCAGATTCCTATGATAATCGGTTAATATGTTTGGGGCGCCAGCGAGTTGAAAGGTATCATCGCGTTATCTGCTCCATCTTGATGGATTCTTTTTTTGTCGAAGTGATTTTGACCTCGACCTTTGATCCAGCCTCATGCCGGGTCCTTAGGGCCGTGGATATCTTGGGAAGGCATGGAAATGTGATAATAGCCGAGCATGTTTTCCACTTTCTACTGGAACGCCTGCCGGTCCTCTGGCAGAATCATCGAGAGCAGTCCTTGGCCACCTCTGCCCATAAACTTTCATTTTTTTTAGGAGTATTACAGGGCTTTCAGGAAGCACTTCGGGGCCATCAGCGCCGGAACGACAAAAAGATTGCCCCCGCATCTGGGGAGCGGTTGCCCGCCCTGTTGGGTCGAGATGAACCTGGATTACGGGATTTTATCCATTTTCACTATCCGAAGCTTTCCCGGAGACGGGCCGCCTCTCTGCGTCTTTATGGTGAGTCGTATCAAGAGGGGATCGTTGCAGGAAGGGAGTTATCCATGAACAAGCCCATCGGCAGCCCTGAGAAAGGGAGTAGTTTACCTCTACTGATTGCTACTTGAATGGAGAAAATGAAACATGATCGATTACGTGCTGAACGAAACGGAGACCAGGGTGTTGGGGGCCTTGTTGGAAAAGGAGATGGCCACCCCGGAGTATTATCCTTTGTCGCTGAATGCTTTGACCAATGCCTGTAACCAGAAATCTAATCGGGATCCGGTGGTAAGTTTCTCCGATGAGGAGGTGGTGCGGGCGATTGATGGTCTCAAGGAGAAACGGTTGGCCCGACAAAGTGATGTGAGTCGGGTCCCTAAGTATGAAGAATGTTTTATTAAGAGCGGTAATTTTATCCAACGGGAGGCAGCTGTCATCTGTCTGCTGTTGTTGCGGGGACCTCAGACCACTGGAGAGTTGCGCAGTCGTTCGACCCGGCTCCATGAGTTTAACTCATTGGTTGAAGTCGACGAGACCCTGGTTGGGTTGATTGATCTGGGCGTGGTGGTCAAGATGGAACGGCAACCCGGCCGGAAAGAACATCGTTATATGCATCTGTTTTCTGGGGAGCCGGTCCCGGGGGATGCTTTTGTTCCTGTTCCGGAGGTTGCGACCTTGAGGGTGCGGGCCGAGAACGAGAGAATAGCCGCTCTTGAGGATGAGGTGTCTCGATTGACTACCATACTTGAGGCATTTCAAGAGGAGTTTGTTGAGTTCAAGCGTCAATTTGAATAAGAACGTTTTATTGCACTGGCATCAGTTGCCGATAACCATGAAATCCTGAGCTGCCAGGACTGTATTGGTCCCATCTTGAATCTCTACCCGCCAGGAACCTGTTTTGCCCGCAATAGACTTAGAGGCATAGGTTCGCCAGCGGTTGCCCTGGTGAATTGGCAAGGGATAGCGGGAGATTTCCATATCCTGATAAAACCAGACAAAGCTGACTGACAGATCTGTACTGATATTTCGGGCCTCTAAGAAGGCGAATACTTCTCTGGTTGAATCGTCGAAGGTGGTGCTTGTCCCCATTGGCTCACGGTTGACCACCGATTGGCAAATGGCAAACCGGTTGATGGTCATACTGGCACTTTCTTCAGCTCCGGCGGTTGAGGCTGAACTGAATGAGAACACCTGGATCAGGAGAAGGCAGGATAGAAGTATCGTAGGGGTTTTCATGGTTGATCTCCGGAGGGGTTAGGGGAAGAAGGTCGGTCGAAATAATTTAACAGGTCGATTGAATGGTTGTCTTGCTTTGCTGATTATGATTATTTACTGATATTACGATTTGGGAAAGGTTTATTTTTCTACTGAATATAACAGAAGCATGGTTTTGTTACCAAAAAAATCGTACTCTTTTATGCCTGGCCGAATGATGGTTTGTTATTTCAATCTTTTCATGCGAATTTTGGTTAGCCTCCTGCTTTTATCCGGGATCACCGGCTGTGGTCCCCTCGTCGGTCAATTGATGAAGCTAACCGAGGGAGTGCGGGAGATCAAAATTGTGGATGGGGATCCCTTGGTTTTTAAAAAGGGTGTAACGATTTTGGTGGTTCCATTTTCAGCTGGGGGGAAATACCCGGTTTATGGTGACAGTGATGCCGCCGCATTTCAGAGAGCGTTGTCCGGTTCCGGATACGCCACGGCGACTTTGTGGCCAGGTAATGGAGGGGAGGATGCCGGGGCAGCGATAGCGGAGATTCGCTCCATGCCCGCCAATGAACTGCCTCCCGTTGGAGGCTTAGGGGAAAACCCTGATCTGGTTCTTTTTGGGACGGTGCTTACCCGGGATATTATGATTGCTCCCATGCGGGGGAGAATTATGCGGGTGCGATATCGCCTGGAGTTTTTTGAGCCTGTAGATAAATATTCACTGATTGTTGAAATTGAGGTCAGGGCTCATCTTAAGTCGGCCATAGGGCTGGCGGTTCAAGAGTTGATTGGACAAGTCGGTGTGGGCAAGGCCTCAGGTCAAAAGAGTGTGGATCGATGAAGGCCGTTTTGGTCTCTGATACCATAATTTTGCTTTTGGCCCTCATTATGGCTGTGGCAAGTAGCCTTATGCTGCCAGTCGCTTGTGGCAGGTTCCTGCGCCTTGGAGGAATTGAATCAGAACCCTCTGCCGTTCCGGTTCTGGTTGCTCAGCAATATAAGGTTGCGATTGTCGATCATGCTGAAAAAATCCCGTCAGGCGAAGTCCCTTCCGAATTTGTCGAGATTGCCAGCCAGCGATATCAGGTCACGCTGCCATGGGCGGGTCATCGCTTGACTGCCCGAGTCTCCGAGGTGCAACCCTTGCTGGTGTCGTTGCCCCGATCGGTCATAGATGGCGATGGCTCCATCTACGTTACCAAGGCAACGCATCGGGCCTTTTTAGAAATGTCGGTCATGGCGGTGGCCGATGGGGTCCCGTTATTGGTTGACTCAGGATATCGCAGTGTTGCCTATCAGAAAAAGATCTTTGAGCAGAGGATGGTCGCCGCCGGGGATTTTCAGAGTATATCTCGTTGGGTCGCTCCTCCCGGTTACTCGGAGCATATGTTGGGCACGGCCATTGACCTCTCGCCTAGTAATTGGACTTTTGGGGGGACGAAAGTTGAACAATGGATGGAGAAAAACGCATTCCGTTTCGGATTCAACCAGAGTTATCCTCGACATTCTCCCCATGGTTTCACCTGGGAGCCCTGGCACTGGAGGTTTGTTGGAGATTCTTGATAATTGGTAACAGTTCAGCTGCACGCCCAGCATACCCGGAGTATAGACTGGTCGGCCAGATGGTGCGAATCTGGGGTACATCTGAACAGTTACGGTTCGGTGGTTCTTGTCCCCTCAGTGCGATCATGCTGGATAGTTACGATGATTGTAGAAAAAAGGAACCCTTGAATTCATATCTGAGACTTTGTGGCTGTTTGGGTGGCATAACCACAACAGCCTGTTCATTGCTTGGTTCTGTAAATCGAGATGTAAAGGTCTGTTGACAAGTGCGACGGCTGATGTAAAGTGGTACGTTTAATACTTATGCTTGTTTTTAGACAATGCCCAAATTCGATCATGGCACTGGTTCTTAGTTCAATCAGCCGTATTGGGTTTGCGGAAGAGGACCTGGAGAATTCATGGGTATTATCGATGGCTTTATCATACCGCTTAATCGGGCTTTGGTAGCTTCGTTTGTTCTGACCCGCCAAGAGCAGGATGCGGCTCCTTCTTTTTGCTATTCTTATTACGGTAGGGCCCCAGGGCAAGTCCTCTTTCTGTTGATTTGCCTGACGCTGATTTGTTGTTTTTCAGCGGTGGACGCTATTGCTGCTGATTCGAATACCTCTCTCGTTCGTACCGTTCAAGGTCACTCCGGAGCAGTTTCGGCGCTTGTCTTTTCCGGGGACGGCCAATTTGTGGCCACCGGAAGTATTGATGGGTCCATCAAAGTCTGGCAGGCTGGCGATGGGAAACTCCTTCATCAGTTGGGCGACAATCTTGAAGTTACTGCTTTGGCTTTTTCACCTGAAAGTGATCGATTGGCTGCAGCCGTCAAAAATAAAGCGAAAGAATATATTGTTCAGATCTGGGATTTTAACCGTGAAAAGGTTCGCGATACTATCGAGGGCCATAATCAGCAAGTCAATGCGGTAAAGTATTCCGACGATGGAAAGATTATTGCCACTGCCAGTGGCGATACTACCGTCCGGACCTGGAATGCCCGCAATGGCCGGTCATTTTCAACTTTCACAACAAGTAAGAACGATGTCCTGACCCTGGATTGGTCTCCTGTTGGTCAAGTTATAGTCAGCGGTGAAAGTTGGGAATTTACCATCCGGTTGTGGGATGAGGAAAAAGGCGCGCTCATAAAATCTCTCACGGGGCACACCGATTGGGTGAATGCCACCCGCTTCACCAATGACGGATTAAAAATTATTTCAGCAAGTAAAGATGGATCCGTCCGCTATTGGGATGTTGCTTCCGGAAAAGAGGAGAAGAAGATCCGTGAATGGTGGTGGGGGGAGATCAATGATCTTGTCCTGAGCCGTGATGGGAAATATATGGCGGCGGCCTCGGAAAAGGGTGGAGTTATTGTCTGGTATCAGGAAAGCGGGAAGTTGCTAGATGTGCTGGACGGTGACACGGGTAAAATTGTAGCTGTCACTATCAGTCCAGATGGGCGAATGCTTGTTTCCGGAGACAGTAAGGGACAGCTTAGGTTCTGGACCTTCCCGGGTACTGGGACCGGCGCTTCTCTCCTGGCTTTGGCAGAAAAACATGACCAGGGATCAAAAAAGATTCCCGAGAATAAACCGGAAGCGGTCAAATGGTATCGACTGGCTTCCGAAAAAGGCGTAACCCATGCCATGAGACGCCTTGGCGAGATGTATGAAACCGGGGACGGGATCGATAAAGATAGTACAGAGGCTCTTCAATGGTTTGAAAAGGCGGCTGAAGCCGGTGATGCTGATGCCCAGTTTGTGTTGGGAAATCGATATGCCTTGGGTGACGGTGTTCCTTTAAATGGAACTGTTGCCGAAGAATGGTGGGGAAGAGCTGCGGCCCAGGGACATGAAAATGCCAAGTTGAAATTGGAAAATAAATATACTTCGGTTGAAGGTGGGGGAGTCGATGAAGAGAAGGTCAAGTGGCTAACTGGCTCTGCCGAAGCGGGAGATGTAGAGGCCCAGAAAGCCTTGGGTGAAATTTTCCGGAAAGGTAATAAGGATATTCCCAAGAGTTATACCAAGTCAGTCATGTGGTATAGAAAGGCCGCGAAACAAGGGGATTTAGATGCCCAGTATGCGATTGCGGAGAGTTATGCCACGGGGCTTGGTTCTCCTGAATCTCCCAGGGATGCGATGAAATGGTTTCATAAGGCAGCTGAAGAAGGTCATACCCCTTCCCAGTATCGATATGCCCTGGGCCTTGAAGAAGGGACTGGTACGGATCAATCCTTTTCCGATGCCGCTCTTTGGTATCGCAAGGCTGCAAGTCAGGGTTTTGGGCCCGCTCAGATGGCCTTGGGGCGCTTGTTTCAAAAAGGACAGGGAGTCGATAAGAGTGCTACCGAGGCTCTGCTTTGGTTTCGGCAGGCTGCAGAAAGTGGCGAAGTCGAGGTGATGTATGATGTGGGAAGGATGTATGCCCAGGGGGTCGGCACCCAGAAAAATCCCGCTCTGGCAGCAAAATGGTTGTTGGCTGGAGCCCAACATGGTGTAGTCGCTGCTCAGTATGAAATCGGTTTGATGTATAGTCGCGGCGATGGGGTGACCAAGGATGAGGCTCGCGCCGTCAAGTGGTTTAAGGCTGCCGCTGCCCAAGGGGGAGCAAAGGCTCAGTATGAGTATGGTCTTGCCCTTTTAAACGGGCTCGGAGTGGATGTGGCCCAAAAAGAAGCCGTCAGTTGGTTTCAGAAGGCTGCTGCTCAAGGGGATGCCGAGGCGGGGTATCAATTGGGCCGCTGTTACCTGGAAGGATTGGGGGTGGATCAGTCCGATTCACTGGCGTTGAAATGGCTTACAACCGCGGCCGGACAGGAAAATTCCGAGGCCCGATATCTGTTGGGCCAAATCCATGAGACCGGGAAGCATGCCAAAAAGGATCTGGAAGATGCAATTAAATGGCATACCCTGGCCGCCAAACAAGGTCATGCGGAAGCCCAATATCGTCTTGGTGTGATTAATAATGATGGGATCGGGGTGACCAAATCCGCTAAGGAAGCGGCGGTCTGGTTTGCCAAATCGGCTCAGCAGGGATTAAGTGATGCCGAGTATGCCCTCGGGATGGCGTATGCCAATGGTGAAGGGGTAAAGAAGAATTTGAAATCAGCGGTTGAATGGTTATTGAAAGCTTCTGATCAAGGGAACGTTAGTGCCATTTACTATCTCGGCGTACTCCATGCAACCGGGAAAGGAGTTGGGCAGGATTACGCTAAAGCCCTCAAGTATTGGGTTACCTCGGCCAAAAAGGGCGATGTCCGCTCGCTTTATTTTCTGGGCTATATGTATGAAACCGGCACGGGAGTTCCCCGTAACTTAGCGGATGCCAGAAAACTTTATGAAAAGGCCGCAGAACTGGGTGATGTCTATGCCCACCAGACTATGACGGGGCTTGCCGAGTAAAGATGTCGGTTGTTGGAATCAGGGGGGTGGCCGGCCTTTTTTTGCCCGGTGGGTTATTGCTGTTGGCTGGTCTTGCCTTTAACCAAGCCCCCACCTTCGTCCCTTGGCGGGGGCTGGTGGTCCGGATTGGACTGGTGATCTTGCCGCTGTTGGGTATTATGGTCGGGTGGCGGTTTAATCGTTTTAAACCGGTTATGGCCATTGGTCTCCTCCTGGTGGTTGCCCGATTTCTCCGGGTTGTTCCAGAGACGGTCTCGGAGTTTATTTCTCCTGATCAATTCAAGGCGCTTCTCGCCGTTCTACTTCCCCTTAATCTAGTGCTGTTGGCTTTGGGTCGGGAGCGGGGGCTATTATCTTTAAGCCTCGCTACGCGCTTTATTCTGATCTTTAGCCAGCCGCTGTTGGTAGTGTATGCTACCGACTATTTTCCAGGGTTTCTGTCACTTGTAGAGCAACCCCTGCTGCAAAATCTTCCCCCTCTGGTGGCTGGGTTGCCTCAGGTCGGGCTTATCGTATATCTGCTCTCACTTCTCTTGATCGGTTCTCTGTGGTGGCACCGCCGTGATGCGGTCCTAGCCGGTTTTTTCTGGGCGCTGATTGCCGCATATGCTGCCCAGGCCCAGTATACAGGTATCCGGTCTTCCATTTCTTTCACCTTTGGTGGGTTGATCCTGCTGGCATCGATTGTCGAAGCAGCTTATAGTATGGCCTACAAGGATGAGTTGACTGGTTTGCCTGGACGCAGAGCCTTGAATGAGTTGTGCTTGAGGCTTCCCGGCAGGTATTCCATTGCCATGCTTGATATCGATTTTTTTAAGAAATTTAATGATACCTACGGCCATGATATCGGGGACCAGGTTTTGAAAATGGTTGCTGGGAAAATTGGTCGAGTCACCGGTGGTGGGCGGCCTTTTCGCTATGGCGGGGAGGAGTTCACTATAGTTTTCCCCCGGAAAACTTCAGAAGAATGTCTGGAGCATCTCGAGCGACTGCGGAAATCGGTCGAATTTGCCGAATTTATGGTTCGGGGGCAGGACCGGCCGGTTAAAAAGGGCCGCGGGAAGAGAGGGGAAGTGGCGCCTTCGCAGCGAAAAGTCGGAGTGACCATCAGTATCGGGGTTGCCACCCGAGTCGACCGGAAGTCCCCGGTCGGGGTGGTAATGAAGGAGGCGGATGAGGCCCTCTATAAAGCGAAAAAGGCGGGCCGGAATCAGGTTTCCCAACGCTCATAACCGAACTTTTATTTATGGGGCTTAGTAGTTCAGTATCTGGTGTGTTTAAGTTCATTTGGAACAATTTGAAACCTGTTTGAAATGATTTTTTTAAAATAGATAGTTGTACAGGAGGTTTTTAATGGGAGATTCATGCGGGAGTTCATGTGCGAGCAAGAAAAGCACCTGTGGGGGCGCGAATGCCGTTATTGCCAAACAGGATGAGTCGATTAACAGATCGTTGGGCCGGATCAAAAATAAAATTCTGGTCATGAGCGGGAAGGGTGGAGTCGGCAAAAGTACCGTTTCCACCAACTTGGCGGTGGGGCTGGCCAAAAGGGGGTATAAAGTGGGTCTGATGGATGTGGATCTCCATGGTCCCGATATCTGTCGGATGCTGGCCTTGACCGAGCGCGTCCAAGGGGTCGAAAAACAAGGCGATCTGGTCCCACCCATGCTGTATGGGGATAATTTGAAGGTCATTTCCCTGGAGTACATGATGGAAAATCGGGATGATCCAATCATTTGGCGAGGTCCCTTGAAGATTCAGGCTATTCGTCAGTTCATTGCTGATATTGACTGGGGGGAGCTGGATTTTTTGGTTATTGATTCCCCTCCGGGCACCGGTGATGAGCCCCTGACCATATCTTCAACAATCAAGGATGCCTTGGCCCTGGTCGTGACGACCCCCCAGGAGATTGCCCTGGCTGATGTAAGGAAATCGCTCAACTTCTGTAAGCATGTCAGTATGGAAGTCCTTGGGGTTGTCGAGAATATGAGCGGGATGGTTTGTCCTCATTGCAACAAGACGGTTGAGATCTTTAAAACCGGTGGTGGTCGGAAGACGGCTGTCGATTTCAAGGTGCCTTTTTTGGGGACCATCCCTGTCGACCCGCAGATCGTGATCGGAGGGGATGCCGGGCAACCGTATCTGGTTGGGGCAGGTGAGAGCCCGGCGATCACCGCTTTTACGGAAGTGCTTGATAATGTTATCGCGAGCACAGTGAACAGGATTTCTCTGGCCACCGTAACCCCGAAATGCGGGTGCGAGGGTGGTGAATGCAACCCGGTGACCTGTGATTGTTGATACCTCAACGGTAACTCCACAAAAAAACTTTGGCGTATGAGGGAAAAAATGTTTCTGGAAGCGATAACGGTCGGGTCGATGTCGGTCTGTTGTTATATCCTGGCCTGTGAGGAGACTCGGCAGGGAGTGATCATTGATCCGGGCGGTGATGAGGATCTGATCCTGTCCCGGTGCAAGGCCGAGAAGATCCAGGTGACTGCCATCATCAACACCCATGGCCATCCGGATCATGTCTGCGCTAATGCTCCGATTAAGAAGGCTACCGGCGCCGAGATCATCATGTCGGCTGAAGATGCCGAGTTTTTCGGGAAACCTGATGTGGAGCAATATTTTTCCATTCTGGGATTGGCTCCTTCACCAAAACCGGATCGTCTGGTTAAGGATGGTGATTTGATTGAGTTCGGGAGTGAGAGCCTCAAGGTGATTACTACTCCGGGCCATACTCCCGGCGGTATCTGCCTTTATAATCCACCCAACCTGTTCACCGGCGACACCCTCTTCGTCGGCGGCGTCGGGCGGACTGACTTCCCGGGGGGGAATGGGCAGCAGCTTTTCCAGGCAATCCGCGATCGTCTCCTGATCCTTCCCGGAGAAACAGTGGTTTGGCCGGGGCATGGGTATGGTGGTGATCATTCAACCCTGGCGGCGGAGATCCGGACAAATCCATTTCTTTCAGATAGTTCCTGGGCGCGGTAGCAGGAATGCGTGAAATAGTTTTGGGTACGGCCGGTCATGTGGATCACGGCAAGACCAGTCTGGTCAAGGCCCTGACCGGTATAGACACCGATCGCCTCAAAGAGGAAAAGGCCCGGGGGATAACCATCGAACTGGGTTTTGCCTATCTTGATTTGCCCTGCGGTCATCGACTGGGAATCGTTGATGTTCCAGGTCATGAGAAGTTTATCAAGAATATGGTGGCCGGGGCTGCCGGGATTGATCTGGTGGCCTTTGTCGTCGCCGCCGATGAGGGGATCATGCCCCAGACCCGTGAACATTTTGAGATATGCCGTCTGCTTGGGGTTGACCGCGGGATTATTATCGTCACTAAAAAAGATCTGGTTGAGCCCGAGTGGCTTGAACTGGTTCAAGATGAGATCAGAGAATTTTTTATCGGGAGTTTTTTAGATGATGCCCCGATGATCGCCATATCTTCGACGACCGGGTCCGGGATCGACGAGGTCCGCGCTGAATTGGATCGCCAGGTCGCGGCCTCCGCTTTTACCGAAGCCTTCGGGCCTTTTCGCCTCCCGGTTGATCGGATTTTTTCCATCAAGGGTTTTGGTTCGGTGGTTACCGGGACCTCCATTTCCGGGCGGGTAAAGGTCGGTGATGAGATCTGTATCTATCCCGGCATGAATCTCGGCAGGATTCGGGGGCTCCAGGTTCATACCCGGGATATCCAGGAGGTGGAAGCGGGGCATCGTACTGCCATCAATATCCAGGGAATTGAACGGGAGAGCATCAATCGCGGGGATGTCTGTGCCACCCTCGGCAGCCTGAATCCGTCCTATATTATGGACGTTGAATTCCTCTACCTTTCGGCGAACCGGAAAAAAATGAAGAATCGGAGTCGGGTGAGAATTCATCTCGGCACCGCCGAGATCATGGGGCGGATCGTACTGTTGGATCGGGATGAGATCGAACCGGGAGATTCCTGCAACGCCCAACTTCTCTTTGAAGAGCCGGCCTGCGCCTGGCCCGGTGATCATTATGTGGTGCGGAGTTATTCTCCGGTTCACACCATCGGTGGCGGGGTTATTTACAGTGGTCATGCTGCCAAAAAACGGCGGTTTCGCACTGGTAATGAAGAGATTTTTGACTGCTATCGAAACGGGGATCATACAGACCTGATCAACCTCCATCTTCGGGAAGCCGGAGTTGTCGGCTTGACTGCAGAGCAGCTTGGGGTCCAGATGGGACTCTTCGGGAACCGTTTTAAAAAGGTACTTGATGTTCCGCTCTCCACCCGCCAGGCCGTAATGATCGACTCAAGCCGTCAGCTGATGGTCTCGGCCCAGGTTGTTGACAAGTTGCGACAGACCGTTGTCGAGTTTGTCGAGGCTTTTCACCAGGAGAATCCTCTTCAGCCCGGGATATCCAAGGAGGAATTGCGGAGTCGTCTTGGCGCCAATCTTGACCAGAAACTATATCAGTTTCTGCTGACCGATCTTACCCAGAAAAAACTCCTGATTCAGGATGATTCCGTGGTGAAATCCTTTGACCATAATCCGGCCATGGCTGAAGACCATAGTCAACTCCATGAAGAGATACTCTGCTTTTATCGTGATGCTGCCTTGCAAGCCCCTAGAATCAAAGAGCTTTTTGCTCATTTCGCCTCCCGCCCAACCCCACTGGTAAAAGAGATGATCGGGGTGCTGGTTCGGGAAAATATCTTGACCAAGGTCAGCGAGGATCTTTATTTTTACACCGAGATCTTGGCCGGTTTGGAGGCCGAACTGATCGCTTTTCTTCGGCAATACTCCGAAATTGATGCCCAGGGATTCAAGGGGTTAACCGGGCTTTCCCGGAAATTTTCCATTCCTCTTCTGGAGTATTTCGACCAACGAAAAATCACCTTACGAATTGGTGATAAACGGGTTCTTCGGGAGAAACGGACCTAGTCCGGGCCATGTCGAACGTATCCGGTAATACAGGTGGACTGAAAACCGCCCAGCTCCGCGCACTTGATCGTCTCGCCGGGCGTCGGGTTTCCCCTGACCGGATTGTAAGTCCGGAGCTGGCCCGGGAAATTGCGGGGATGTCTTTCGTACTCGGTCGGCAGATCGGGGTGTTGATTGATCGGGCCGGTCGGGTCTTCGAGGTGGTTGTCGGAGATCATCGGGGAATCATGCTGCCGGTATTGCCGCAGATTCGCGGGACTGGTGGGCGTCTCAAGGGGTTGCGCTGTGTCCACACCCATCTGGCCGGGGAGGACTTGAACGATGACGATCTGATGGATTTGCTCTTTCTTCGCTTTGATTTGATGGCCATGATCAAGGTTGATGAAAACGGCTATCCCGAGCGCCTCTATGCGGCTCATCTCCTGCCGACGCCACTGGCCGGTCGTAACTGGGTCTTTTTGGATCCAGTGGTGCCAAGCCAGCAGACCGATAATTTCCTTGAACTCATTAATTCCCTTGAGCAGGAATTTGCCAGGGTTAGTCCCAGGTTGGAGGTTGATGGCCAACAGGATCGGGCTATCCTTATCAGTGTGACCACTCTGCCGCGGGAGGTGGCCGAAGATTCCATGGCTGAACTGGTTGAACTGGCGGGGACGGCCGAAGTTCATGTTGCCGAAACCGTGATTCAGCGGCCGCGTAAGATTAATCCCCGGATCATCATGGGGCGCGGCAAACTGGGCGAGATCATGTTGAAGGCCCTGGTCAATAACGCGAATCTGTTGATTTTTGATCAGGAATTGAGTCCCTCACAGATCCGTTCCATCACCGATCATACTGAGATGCGGGTCATCGATCGGACCCAGTTGATTCTTGATATCTTTGCCCGGCGGGCCTTGAGTCGGGAGGGGAAACTGCAGATCGAAATGGCCCAGCTGAAGTATTTGTTGCCGAGGCTAGGGACCAGGGATGACGCGCTATCCCGTCTTACCGGTGGTATTGGTGCCCGAGGACCCGGCGAGACCAAGCTTGAGATAGATCGGCGGCGGATCCAGGAGCGGTTGGCCATTCTGGCCCGTAAACTGGAGCAAGTTGGTCGTGAACGGCATCATCGACGATCACGGCGCCGGAAAAAGGATTTACCGGTTATTTCATTGGTGGGCTATACCAATGCCGGTAAATCGACCTTGCTCAATACCTTGACCCACAGTCAAATCCTGGCCGAAGATAAATTGTTTGCCACCTTGGACCCCACCAGTCGCAGGTTACGGTTTCCCCGGGATCTTGAGGTGGTGATCACCGATACGGTGGGCTTTATTCGTGATCTTCCTGACGAACTGTTGCTCTCTTTCAAGTCCACCCTGGAGGAACTCCATGAGGCGGATCTCCTGGTTCATGTGATCGACCTGGGCAATCCCGCCCATTCTGATCAGATCCGGGTGGTTGATGATTTGCTAAGGGAGCTGAAACTTGATACTATTCCATGCTTGAGGGTATTGAATAAGATTGACCTAGTTGATCCGGCGTTTTTAGACAATCTTGCCCGACAATTAAATGGATTCCCTCTTTCTGCCATGGATTCCAAGACCTTCGGTCCATTTCTTGACCGGGCCCAGGATCTGATCATGAAAAAAATTGTATGATGGAGCAATCTCTTTGCGTGGTTTGAGTGGATACCTAAGCAGCTTCTGGCAATGTTTTTTTGTGCTGGCGGCGGGGTGGTTTGTGGCCGGATTCCTCAGTCCCTCCTTGGTCATGGCTCAAAAGGCCGAGGTCACTGATCTGGTGGTCAATAATACCAAACAGGATCTTGTCCTGTATTTTTCCCTTGATCATGCCTTCCGGCCAGAGATGGAGGAGGGAATCGACAACGGAATTCCAGCCACCTTCACGTTTTATGTGACGTTGAATGAGGTGGTCAACGAAGGAGGCGGTCGGCGGGCTATTGCTTCATTGACCTTCGATCATACCCTTTCCTTTGATTCGCTCAAGCAGGAATACAGAGTGAAATGTTCCGAGCGGCAGAAGACCATCGCGGCGCCGTCTCGCTTGGAGGGGAAAAAATTAATGAACAGGGTAGATGGAGTAAGGATTGCTTCTCTTGGGATTCTCAGGCCAGGCCAGGTTTATGTCGTTGATGTCAAGGCCAGGCTTGAGCGGAAGACCCTGCCGCTTTTCTTTCACTATCTGATCCCTTTCTGGCAACTGCTGGACTTTGATACGGATTGGAATCATGTCACCTTCCGATATTGAGCTCAATACCTCCCAGGGACTTCTCCTGCGCGACTTGAAAAAACGCCGCCGGATCTGGCTGGTCATCCTTATCTGCCTCTGTACCCTGCCCATCCTGACCTACATCGAATCGAGGGTTTTTGAACTCGGGACCATTCCCTTTCCGGTCAGCGGTAATGTCTTGGTTTTCACGGTTATTAACCTCAACGTTATGCTGTTGTTGCTGGTGGTGTTTCTGGTCCTCCGGAACCTGGTGCAGCTGATTTTTGAACGGCGCCGTGACTTGTTGGGTACCCGGCTCCGGACCAAGATGGTGGTTTCCTTTGTTTCTCTCTCTCTGGTTCCCACTGGGCTCCTGTTCTTTATTTCGCTGCAGTTTGTCTCAACCAGTATGGACTACTGGTTCAATATTCGGGTGGAGCAGTCCCTGCAGGAATCATTGAATATGGCGAGGGAGGTCTATGATAAAGCCCGTTCTCAGGTTCGCAGTCAGGGGAAATCCATCGCGGTGCGTCTGGAAGCTCAACTCTATCAGCAGCTGATTGCCCAGCATCTTGATCTTTTCTTAACCGATATTGCCGAAAGTCATGGACTGGCCGGACTCGAATTGTTGAGTAATCAGAGGGTTCCCCTGGTCAAGGTGTTCGGCACTGGGATTGATCGGGAGAATGTCCCGGAGGTCCCCGCGGAGCTTCTCCGGCGAGCTTTGGCTGGAGAGACCGATCTGGTGGCCATTCAAACAGTGGAAGAGGGTGAACTGGTTCGGGGATTGACCCCGGTGAATATTGGGTCGCTAACCGATCAGAAAATGAATATTTTGATCACCTCTCTGCTGCTGCCCCGTTCCCGCCTTCGTTCCATGGAGCTTATTTCCAGTGGGCTGGAAGGGTATCGGCAGTTGATGCTCCTTAAAAACCCCATCAAGACCAGCCTCCTGGTGGTTTTGTTGGTCGTCACTCTCCTGATCATCTTCAGCGCTATCTGGTTTGGGTTTTATATGGCCCGGGGATTGACCGGCCCCATTGCTACTCTCGCCTCTGCCACTCGACGGGTTGCCGATGGAGAACTGGATTTTGTTCTCGACAAGGATTCCGACGATGAAATGGGTACCCTGGTCGATTCATTCAATCAGATGACCCGGGATCTCTTGGCCGGGAAACTTCAACTGGAGAAGGTTAATCAGGCTTTAACCGATAGTAATCTTGAGCTCTCGAACCGGCAGCAGTACACCGAGACCATTCTGCAAAATGTGGCGGCGGGTGTGGTTTCTATGGATGAAACCGGGCGGATCACCACCATCAATCGTTTTGCTGAAGAGTTGTTGAAGATTGACCGGGATCGTTTTATCGGTAAGGATTATCGGGAAATGATGCGCCCGGAACATCAGCAAATCATGAGTGGTTTCTTTGAAGAGTTGATCAGCTCCGGCCGGTCGACGATTCAGCATCCGGTCCGATTGAACATGGGAGATGAGATATTTTCTCTCCGGGTTAATTTTACCCAGTTACGGGATGAGCAAAATCGGAACCTTGGGGTGGTCCTGGTCTTTGACAATCTGACGGAATTGGAAAAGGCCCAGCGGATGGCGGCCTGGCGAGAGGTGGCTCGACGGATCGCTCATGAGGTCAAAAATCCTCTAACCCCTATTCAGTTGTCCGCCCAACGATTACGTAAACGCTACCTTGAAAAACTGGCCGATGATGGTGAGGTTTTTGATAACTGCACCCAGACCATCGTCAACCAGGTCGATGAATTGAAGCGTCTGGTCAGCGAGTTTTCAAACTTTGCCCGGATGCCGGCAGTCCAGAAGGCCAACCACAGCCTTTTTGAGATGGCCCGTGAACTCTATCTCTTCTTTGGCGAGGCCCATAAAAACATTGACTTCAAATTTAACCAAAGTGGTGAAATTCCCAAATTTCCCTTTGATCTGAAGCAATTAAAAAGAGTAATGATTAACTTACTCGATAACGCCGTCGCCGCCGTGGATCCCCAAAAAGGGCAAATAGGTATTGATCTGCGGTACGACGAGAAAAATCGTCAGGCCTTCCTCGAGGTATGGGACAATGGTCCCGGGGTGGCCGATAATGAGAAGCTCCGGCTCTTCGAGCCCTATTTTTCCACCAAAAAATCCGGGACAGGTCTGGGGTTGGCCATTGCCAGCACCATCGTGGCGGATCATGACGGGTATATCAGGGTCCGCGACAATGAGCCGTCGGGGGCACGGTTCGTGGTTGAACTCCCGGTTCAAGGGAAGTGAGCATGGCAAAGACAGTTCTGGTTGTTGACGATGAAAAGAGTATCCGTGATTCCCTGGAGGGTATTCTCTCCGATGAGGGCTTTTTACCGGTTACGGTGGACTCCGCCGAGAAGGCCTTGAAATATCTGGAGGAGGAACAGGCCGATCTGGTCCTCCTGGATATCTGGATGCCAGGGATGGACGGGCTGACCGCCCTTAAGGAGTTAAAGAGCAGGCATCCAATGTTGCCGGTGATCATGATCTCCGGGCATGGCAATATTGAAACGGCGGTCAAGGCCACCAAGATGGGGGCGTTTGATTTTATTGAGAAGCCGCCTTCCTATGATAAAATTATGGTGGCGGTTAATAACGGTCTGCGCATCTCCCGACTGGAAGAAGAGAATCGCATCCTGCGCAGTAAGGCGGTTAAACAACAAGGCTTAACCGGTAATTCACCGGCGATTCAACAGCTGCGTCATCAGATCGAGCGGGTGGCTCCTACTTCGGCCTGGGTCCTGATTCGAGGAGAGCATGGGACCGGTAAGGAGGTTGTGGCCCAAGCTATTCATCAGATGTCGACGGCGGTCAGACAACCCATGATCGAGTTGAACTGTGCGGCGATTCCGGAAGAATTGATTGAGAGCGAGTTGTTCGGGCACGAGAAGGGGTCATTTACTGGAGCCGCCAGCAGTAAGCGAGGAAAATTCGATCAGGCGGATGGAGGTTTGCTCTTTCTGGATGAGATCGGTGATATGAGTCTTAAAACCCAGGCCAAGATTCTACGAATTCTGCAGGAGCAGAAATTCGAACGGGTGGGGGGAGGCAAGACCATCTCCGTTGATGTTCGGGTGCTGGCTGCAACCAACAAGGATCTGGAAATGGAAATCGAGCAGGGCTCCTTCCGCGCGGATCTTTTTTATCGTTTGAATGTGGTACCGATCAATGTCCCACCCTTACGGGAGCGACTCGAGGATATCCCCCTCCTGGTCGCCGATTTTCTTGGGGTGATGGCCCGGAAGGGCCTTGGCGAAAAAACCTTTGATGGTTCCGCTTTGCAAGCCCTGGTTCGTCATCGTTGGCCTGGGAATGTTCGGGAGTTGAAAAATCTGGTCGAAAGGGCGGTGATCATGACCCCTGCCCGGGTCATTTCCGCCGATGATTTGGGACTCCAGCCGGAAGGAGGTGGAGCAGGAAGAGATTCGACTGGGTCGACTTCTGAGTGGCCGGAAATGTTTCAGGAAAGAAATTTTAAGGAGGCCCGCAGGATCTTTGAGCGGGAGTTTCTTCGCCAACGGCTGAAAGAGAATGATGGTAATATTACCCAGACGGCTGAAGAAGTCGGCTTGGAGCGGAGTCATCTTCATAAAAAAGTAAAGTCATTAACCATTGAAGTTGAAGAATAGGTGAGTTGTGATTGGCCTGTTGTTTTGGGTGCCGGAGTAGGGTAGGCGTCGTTCAAAGTGCCCCTGATCAATCTTCCCGAAAGAAGATAGCGAGATACAAATTATGACATCAGATAGTGGTTTTCCCACCCAGAAAGATCTGGAAAAGGAAATCGGGGATTATCTCTCCGAAAAGTACGGGAACCGGATCAAAATAGTTTCAACCGGTCTATTTCCCATGGCGGAAGTTCAGGAAACATTGGAAACCGAGGTTCCTGCTGAAAAAGACCAGGCGGTGTACAACTTTCGGATGAAACCCGAGGAGTTGATTGATTATCTGGATGAGTACGTGGTCCGGCAGGATGACGCCAAGGCCGTGCTGGCCACCAAGATATGCACCCATTTCAACCGGATCCGCTTTGCCGAAGAAAGCGGTGGTCCGGAGCAAAGGAGCCTGGGCCAGGTTAAAAACAATATCCTGTTGGTCGGCCCCACCGGAGTCGGCAAGACCTTTCTCATTAAACTCATTGCCAGGAAGTTGGGCGTTCCTTTTGTCAAGGGTGACGCCACCAAGTTCAGTGAAACAGGGTATGTGGGCGGCGATGTGGAAGATCTGGTCCGGGATCTGGCTCGGCAGGCAGATGGTGACCTGGAAAAGGCCGGTTTGGGAATCATATATGTGGATGAAATTGATAAGATAGCCTCAAGTTCCAATCTTGTGGGACATGATATTTCCAGAACCGGGGTCCAGAGGGCCTTCCTGAAACCCATGGAGGAGACCGATGTGGATCTCAAGGTTCCCCATGATCCCATTTCACAGATGGAGGCCATGGAGTATTATCGGACCCACGGCAAACGAGAAAAAAGGGCGGTTAACACCAGGAATATCCTCTTTATCATGAGTGGGGCCTTCGGGGGGCTGGGAGAGATCGTTCGTAAACGGGTTTCCCGGCAATCCATGGGTTTTGAATCAACGGTAACCTCCCGGAAGGATGATACCTATTACCTGTTGCAGGCCAAAGCTGAGGATTTGATCGGCTATGGATTTGAGAGTGAGTTTGTCGGTCGCCTACCGGTGATCTCCGTCCTTGAATCATTGGACGAAGGAGATTTATACCAGATTTTACGAAATCCCGGCTGTGGGGTGGTGCTCAGTAAGAAAAAGGACTTTCGCGCCTATGGCATCAAACTGGCTTTTGAGGATGAGTCCTATCGGGAAATTGCCCGGCTGGCCATTATCGAAAAGACCGGCGCCCGCGGGCTCCAGAGCGTGCTTGAACGGGTTCTGCTGCCTTTTGAAAAGAGGCTTCCTTCCCTGACCCTGCCTTTCCTGGTGATTTCAGCCGAGATGGTGCTTAATCCGGAGGATGGTCTGGCCGCGTTAATAGACGATCCCGACCAAAGGGACTTGCACCTTGATCGATACCGCCAACTGGCGGTGACCGAACTGGATGAATTGGTCCGTTTCATGAAACAGTCACGGGCGGAATGTTATCATCGGCCCGAGATCAATATTTCAGAAGAGCGCCTGGCCCTTCTGGCCAGATTTTGTCAGACTGAAAACATGGATACCAATGACGCCTGTGAGGTCTTCATCGAATTGGTTCATCGTATCCGGGAGTGTGAAGTAGAGTTTGGTTCCCCCGAAATGGAAATTTTGTTCAGTGAGGATGCCATTGATCGGATTCTGGCCCGTTACCCCAAAAACAGAAAGATGATTCGATCCATCTGCAAAAGGGTGATAGAGATCTGCGAGTATGGTTTCCGGTTGCTCAGCCAGAAAGTGGATTTGCATCAGGTCACCATCACCGGTTCCGGCATTGACGAACCAGAAAAATTTATCAATGATCTGGTTGAGAAGGAGTTTCAGCTCAAGTGAGTTTGGCTGCAGTCTGGAGTCAGATCCGGGGGTGATTGATGGGGATGGGTCCTATTGATCGTAACTTTTCCGTATCAGTGCTCTTCATGTTTTTTATGGCAAGACTTTGAGTAGGTAGTTTAAGTTTAACAACGTAGAGCATACATAATTCTCAATTTCATAAATTCCAAGAAGGAGATTTGTCATGGTTTTTCCGGAATATCGCCCGCGCCGGTTGCGGAAAAATGAAGTACTTCGTTCTCTGATTCGCGAGACCCATCTTTCTCCGGATCATCTGATCTACCCGCTCTTTGTTCGCCCTGGGAAAAAAATCAAGGAGGAAATCGGCTCGATGCCTGGTGTATTCCGTTTTTCCGTCGATGAACTCGGTAAGGAAGCGGCCGAATGCATGAAGCTCGGAATTAATAGTGTGATTCTCTTTGGACTCCCCGAGAAAAAGGATGCGGTGGGTTCCGGCGCCCATGCCAAGGATGGGATAATCCAGCGGGCCATCAAGGAACTTAAGAACAAGGCCCCGGGGATGAATGTTATCACCGATGTGTGCCTTTGTGAATATACCGATCACGGTCATTGCGGGTTGATCATCGATAACGAGATTGATAACGACTCAACCCTTGAGGTCCTCGCTCATACCGCCCTTTCCCATGTCCGTGCCGGTGCCGATATGGTGGCCCCTTCGGACATGATGGATGGTCGGGTGGCTGAAATCCGGGCGACCCTTGATGAAAATAATTTTCATAACATTCCGATCATGTCTTATGCGGTCAAGTATGCCTCGGCCTTTTACGGACCGTTTCGCGAAGCCGCCGATGGTGCACCCCAGTTCGGCGATCGCTGTGGCTATCAGATGGATCCGGCCAACTCGCGCGAGGCCTTTCGCGAGGCGACCCTTGACGTGGACGAGGGTGCCGACATCCTGATGGTTAAACCGGCGGTGGCCTATCTTGATATCATCAGTAAACTCCGCGACGAGTTCGATCTGCCCATTGCCGCCTATCATGTCAGCGGCGAGTACGCCATGATCAAGGCTGCGGCCGAAAAGGGCTGGATTGACGGCGATAAGGTTATGTACGAGACGTTGCTCAGCATCAGAAGGGCCGGGGCGGATATTATCCTGACTTATTCCGCCAAGGATGCGGCCCGTTATATGCAGAATCGCTGAAACCTGAACCGGTCAGATTGATTGTAAAGGAGAGATTCCGTCGCGGCTGGTGCGATGGAATCTCTTTTGTTTGAGGAGGGAGGATTATGAAAAGGTTGGTTTTTCGGTTCTTGCTCGTGTTTTTGTCATTGGTCACGGTCGCCAGTGCCGATCAGGGCGATGGGGTCCTCGATGTCCGGGAGGCTAATCTTCAGTTTATTCAATGGACCAGAGATCTGGCCGAATTTGTCAGCGATGTTCGATTTACTGAGGATGATGTCCTGGACATGATCGCCCGGTGGAGCGAATTTACCGCCCTCGACGACAATATGGAAAAGACGGCTGAGGATGATGTTCTGGTCGATTTTAATGAGGCCCTGAAGGATCCGGACTATTTGAATTGGGCCCAATCAAGACAGCTGGACCCTAAGCTCTGGTTGAAAAAAAGTATGCGGGTGATAGCCTTGGGCATGCGCGATGAGATTACCCTGGGGACCGACGCCACGGTGATCGGGATGGAGGCCCGTCTGGTTGATTTGGAGAAAAAAAAGGCCCAGATGAACCCGGAGGCCTACCTTCAGACCAAAAAAGGGATGGAAGACGGCATTGCCGCCATCAAGGGTATGCAGGAGGCTTACCAATACCTGCCGAAGCCCACCCCCGCCGAGAAGCAACTCCTTGAACAGTATCAGGCCGACTTGATGTCCCTTGATGAATAGCTGGGGGAGGCCAGCTGTTTTATAATTCAGTTGGCAGTTGGGCGGAGCCTTTATTGTTCCGCTGAAGGGCGTCGGGCAATTTCAGCCTTGGCCTGGAGTTTGGTCTCAATCATCTGCCCATGGGTCAGGCGCAGGAGGTTGGCCAGCTTGTGGGCAAAATGATCTTCCAGCATGTCGAGATTGCCGTCGGCGTAGATGATGTGCCATACCCGCTTCATAATCGCCAGCTTTTCTTCTGGGGTGGCACTCTGATTGATTCTGTTGGTGAATTCCCAAAGATCGGTGGCCTTGTTTCTGGCCTTGTGGGCCATCTCAAGCAGTTCCTCTGCATAGACCGGTTCCAGTCCGAACTCCTGGATGATGGAAGCGTGGATATGCTCCATTTCTGTTTCCGCCAGGTGATTGTCAACCAAGGCCGCCTCCAGCAGGATGACACAGGCTGAGATTCGATTGGCGAGCTCATGATCCTGCCGGGGCTTCCCTGGGATTGGGTTACTGAAAAGAAGTTTTTTGATATGGTTGAACATGATGTTTCCTGAGATCGGATGGGTTTACTCGGATCAACCAATGGCCACCAGTTCGATATCAAAAATCAGGTCTTCACCGGCCAAGGGGGGGTTGGCGTCCAGAGTGATGGACTCCTCGGTTACCTCAACCACTTGTACCACGATCAATTCATTGTTGGGTCCGCTTAACTGGAGCTGCTGGCCCACTTCCGGATTGAGATCGGGCGGGACTTGCTCCAGGGGAGCGGTCATGACCAGCTCTTCGTTACGGGGACCGTATGCCTTCTCCACAGGGATGGCGATATTCTTGGATGCGCCGATGGTCATGCCTAGAACCGCCTCTTCAAAGCCAGGGATAACCTGGCCGCTGCCCAGGGTAAAGGCCAATGGCTCCCGCCCCTCTGAAGAGTCGAAAACCGTGCCATCGTTTAGTTTTCCGGTGTAGTTGATTTTGACGGTATCGCCGTTTTTTGCCTGGGTCATTGGTCTCTCCTTTGGGAAGGTACAAAATCCCGCCTGATGGGCTGGAAAGAGCCTGATGACGGGATTTTCATTAAAAAAGGGGGTCAGGTTACCATAGTTTTTCAAGAAAAGATACCCGCCAATTCTTTAATGAGGCCATTTACGGTCGATTTCCCTTGCAGGAAAAGATTCCCCGTGTATAATTAACAAATTGTTCCTTAGAGTTCTGCAATTCATTTCACGATATATCCTGTCGAGTCGCCTGCTCCACTCCCCGTTGGATACCGTTAAACGATTGTTAATTCGTGTCTGCCACCCCGTGAGGATTTTTCCTGAGATCAAGGATTGCCCCAAGATATGCACCGGAAGATGAGTGATATCGGAGTCTTTACTTCGTTTCGCTTATTTCCGAGCATGATTTTTTGGGCATGACCTTTGATCAGGCAAAAACTCCATTTTTGGCTGGGACCCGTTTGATTTATCCGGAAACCAATCAATCGCATGCCGCTGACTTTATTACGTCGCTGGGCTGGCTTGATCGGACCGGTCACGCAGGGTATTCCTGCACCCTTACCCCGGGATCCGGATTATAGTTGTCCTGATCTTGATTTTTTCGGGGTTTTTCCGAGGACCCTTTCCATTGGCAACTCGGGTCATCTTATTTTGAGGTTTTTTGTTTATGTCTTTTACCAAATTTAGTTTTAACCCGCAGATCATGGCTGGAATCCAAAACTCCGGGTATGTTTCTCCTACTCCAATCCAAAGTGAAGCTATTCCTGCAGTACTTACCGGGCGAGACCTGTTGGGGCTAGCCCAGACCGGTACCGGTAAAACCGCCGCCTTTGTTTTGCCCATCCTGCAGCGATTACTGGATGGTCCCCGACGGAATGTCAGAGCGCTGATCATTGCTCCCACCAGGGAACTGGCTGAGCAGATCAACGATAATATCATCAACCTGGCCGGGAAAACCGGTCTCCGTAGTGTGACCATTTACGGTGGGGTCAGTAAAGTCGGGCAGGTTAGAAAGCTTGCCGCTGGTGTGGAAATCGTGGTGGCCTGCCCGGGGCGTTTACTGGATATCCTGGCTGATGGTGCCATTGACCTGAGCATGGTGAATACCCTGGTGCTTGATGAGGCCGATATGATGTTCGATATGGGATTCATGCCGGCCATTCGTCGAGTGCTCAAGCATATCCCCAAACAGCGTCAGAATCTGTTGTTTTCAGCGACCATGCCTGACGCGATTCGCTTATTGGCCAATGAGATCCTGCGGGATCCGGTCACGGTGCAGATCGACCACGCCAAGCCGCTGACCAGTATTGCCCAGCGGCTCTACCAGGTGGAAAAAAACCGGAAGTCATCGTTGTTGATGGCGTTGATGCGTGAAACCGAAATGTCTTCTGCTCTGATCTTTACCAAGACCAAATATGGGGCCAAGAAATTGGCCGGAATCCTCGAAAAATCAGGGTATCGGGCCACCAGTATTCAGGGGAATCTTTCCCAATCCAAGCGCCAGCAGGCCTTGGACGGTTTTCGCGAGGGGAAATATCAGTTTCTGGTGGCAACGGATATCGCTGCCCGGGGCATTGATGTGACGGGGATCTCCCATGTCATCAACTATGATGTCCCAGATACGGTTGAATCCTATACCCATCGGATCGGGCGAACCGGGCGGGCCAACCGCAGCGGTGAGGCCCTTACCTTTGCCAGTAACGAGGACCGGGGGATTATTCTGGCCATCGAGCGGACCATAGGGCAGCGTTTGGAGCGCCATGAAGTCTCTGCTGAGCTTGTCGAAACCGTGGTGGACCGGAGGGAGCTGGGGATTCAGTCTCGTCCGGCAAAGTCTGGTTTTCCTGGAGTTTCCCGTTCGGGTCGTCCCTCTTCAGGGCCTTCTCGGCCCAGGGGACCCAAAGATTCTTCAGGCCGAAAGAATACTGCCGGCGGCAGGAGCCCATCGACCTTTGATCGCAAGAGTGATACCGACGGCAGGAGCAAAGAGAGCTCCGGCCGGAATATGGAAAATGGCAACCGTCGTTCATCTGGACCGGCAAAACGGAAGGGTCGGAGTGCCAGTTCGTTGGGGCTTGGATTCCTGAGGAAACCCTCGGCAGCCTGATTTTTCTCTGGACCTTATGTCCTATCCGGAAGGGGCCCTGTGCCTCTTCCGGTTTTTTTTATTTTGCGTGAGACTCAATTAATTTCAGTTTTTCGCGTCTGGTCATCCGCTTGACCTCGTATTCTCTTTTGGATGCGGTTGCCCGGTCGGGAAAATCTTCCCGGTAAACCAGGGTAACCGGCCCCCTCCCTCGGGTATAGCGAGCCCCTGACCCGTCGTTGTGGGTTGCGATTCTTTTTTCCAGACCTCGGGCAATCCCGGTATACAGGGTGCCGTCCGCACATTGGATCAGGTAGAGGGACCAGTTCTGCTCTTCCACCATCAAAACCTTCCTTTACCGGGGCTCCTAGCCCTCACCAGCTCACCTCAAATTCCTGGTCGGGGAAGAGGTCATGCATCTCAAAACGGTAAATTCCAACCCCACGCTTCTGGTCATGAATGCTCTCCACCAGTGAATCGTTGTACGAAAAATGTGGATTTTGAAGTTCAAGGGGGAGCTCCACAATGAACTCCGCCAGACCCACCGGCCGTTTCCAGCGTTTAATGGAGGTGAGGATGTAGGCCGCCTGGGAGCCTTGCAGGGCCTCGTCGTATGAAATTGATAAGCGGATTTTTTCCCGGGGATCGATGTAGTATCGGAAATCAATCCGGTTCCGCTTAATGTGGTACTTGATCCTTTTGGCCGTCACCACCCCATGCTGGTCAATGCGGTCCAGATTGATCTGGATATCCTTGATATTTCCGCGAACCTTTTGGGTAAAAGGGAAAAACATGTTCATCACCAGTCGCTCATCGCTCTGGTTGGTGTATTCAAATTCTGCCGTCACCTCCATTCTTTCCTGACCAATGGTCAGTCTGACCCGTTCCCAGTCAAAATGTATCGCGGTAACGGCCCTGGCCCGCTTTTCTTTTTTGAAATGCCGGACGAGGCCGAAGACTCCCCAGAAAACCACCTGGCTGATGACAATAATCCCTGCTGCCGTTTCGAAGAATCCTTCTTTGGGCCCGGCGTCGGCTTGTACTGGCAAGGTTGACGATTGCAGGCTAAAAAGAATCAGGAAGATAAAGACCAGAGGGCGGCGGATATTCTGCATTTTTCGTGGTCTCCTTGAAGGTATTTTTCAGGAAGGATCAAAAGGTGACGGTTCCATTATCTAAACCTATCAAATAAAGTTGGATATGATAAGTGGCTTTTCGGATAATTGTTATCCGATTCCTGCAAATGTCCCGGAGATTATGGCTTTGGAGAGTCAGGGTCTGACACTTGACAGGGCAGGTTGAATTCGCTATTCAATAGGATACAATTCATTCTTGATATTGGTCTTACTGTCCCATCTTTATGGGCAGCGCTTTTTTATTCTGGAGGGGAGCATGAAATCGTCTTTTTTTACCTTCATTTTGGCCCTGGTGGGTGGGATCTTGTGCACTGTTCCTGTCGCAACGGTTTTGGCTGCCGACTGCCGGGAGGCCCAAGTCTTCGCGCGTCAGGCCATGCAGGAAAGTCGCACCAGTCCGGCTGAGGCGATTCGTTCCTATGACCAGGCCATCGCCCTATGTCCCGAAAGTGCTGCGCTCCATTATAATCAGGCCATGCTGTATTATGCCGAAGGCCGGGTGGATAGGGCAGGGAATCATCTGGAAAGGGCGGTTCAGCTCAAACCTGATTACGCCAAGGCCCTGAACGGGCTCGCCCATCTTCTCTTGACTGACAAACAGGATCCCCAACGACAGCGGGCGCTGGAGCTGGCCCGGAAGGCGGTTTCCCTTGATCCTGCCAACAGTTATTTTCAGGCAACCCTGGCCGAGGCCCAACAGTCGGCCAATGTCGACATCCCACCTCGGACCGGTCTGGTCCGGCCCTATGCGGTGGCCGTGGTCATCGGCAATAAGGAGTACCGGAATCCGGGGATTCCCCAGGTCGATTATGCCATTCGTGATGCCTCGGTCATGAAACAGTATCTGATCGAGACCATGGGATTCAAGGAGCAGAATATCATTTATATGGAGAATGCTACCCTGCCGGATCTTTTCAAAACCTTCGGCAATCAGAATGATCATCGAGGGATCCTTTACAGTCGAGCCCGCAAGGGGAAGGCAGATATCTTCATCTATTATTCCGGTCATGGGGCTCCGGACCCCGACACCGGTGATGTCAGCCTGCTCCCTGCCGAGGCTGATCCCGGTGCGATTAAACTGACCAGCTATTCACTGGATCTTCTTTACAGTAATCTCTATAAAATGGGAGCGGATAAAGAGGTGAAGAGTATCACCATGGCCTTTGACGCCTGTTTCAGCGGGATGTCCAGTAAGGGTTCGATTATCCCCAAGGCCAGTGCCATCGGTTTGCGGGTGAAACAACCGGTGTTGAAACTTGATAACGCGGCGGTCTTTACCAGTTCGCGGGGTAACCAGATCAGCTCCTGGTACCCCGAGAAACAGCACGGCCTCTTCACCTATTTTTTCTTGAAACATATCAAAGATGCGGTGGAAGCAGGGCATGAGGTGACCGTCGGCGGCCTGGCCGAGGCCTTGAATGATGTGGAGAGTGTTAACGATTACTCCTTCATGATGTACCAGCGGAGTCAGGAGCCTGAGGTCATTGGTGATAGGGCCTTGGTGCTGGTCGGCAAGGAGTAAGCTCTGGAGCTCAAAGCATCAGAAGGCATTTGAATTCTGGAAGACACAACCTGTCTTGAGGAAATAAATGGTTAGCCAGGAAGAGATCATCAAATATTTGGCGGAAAATAAGTCCTACCTGTATGAACATTTTCATTTGACCCAGGTCGGTCTTTTTGGCTCGTTCAGTCGAGGAGATTATACCGAAAACAGTGATATTGATCTGATGATTGAACTTCGGGATAATACGCCCAATATCTATGAGCTTAAAAATGAACTCCGCACTCTCTTGCAACAAAAATTCGGTCGTCAGGTTGATATAGCCCGTGAAAAGTATTTGAAGGAGTATGTGAAGAAAGAGATAATGGGTGAAGTAATCTATGTTGAGTAAAAATAGGCAAAGCCTTTTGGTATTCCGAAGCGTTTTTAGAAGAAAATAGCCGTATCGATTGGCTGAAGATTAAGGGATTCCGAAATATTATTGCCCACGATTATTTCGGAGTTGACGCAGAAGAAGTTTGGCAGATTGCCAGAATACATTTGCCGGAACTTGCTCGGGAGATTCATCTCCTGTTGGACCTGGAATAAATCATTTGGTGGAAAGAATGAAAAAAATCTGTGCGCTACTTGTCGCTTGCATGCTGTTATTTTGTACAACTGCCCAGGGCAAGATGTATGACAGCCCGGATGCCATCGAGCAGGAGTTGATCCAGGAAGAGTTGGCCCCTGGGCCACCTCCGGTTAAAGAGGTGAAGGAAGTGAAGGAAGAGTCCGGCTCCAGTTGGTGGAAATGGGGGCTTGGCCTTCTGGCTGTGGGTGCCATCGGGGCGGCTGCCGCCGGTGGGGGTGGGGGAGGAGGCTCGTCTTCTCCTGCCGCACCGTCCACCGGCAGTGCCACGGTGAGTTGGTAAGTAAGCAGCGAGTCTTTTAGGAATCGGTGCCGTTTTGAGCTAATACTCAGTTGAGAACTCCCCTATGAAATCGATCAAACGAAAAATCGTCACCATCTTGAATGTCCTGATTTTGCTCTCCTTTGCCGGTTGTGGGGGGGGCACCGGGAATCTGAGCTATGAGACCGGTTCTGCTTCCCTGAGTCTGCTCTGGGAGGACTCCTCCGGGCTGATGATCACGACCCGGGCGGCCAGTAATCCCAGTCTGGTTCCGGACGGGGTGGTGACAGTGCGGGTGATCTTTTCCTCGCCCGGCCGGAGTAATGTCCAGCAGGATTTTCCGGTTGATGCCGGGAGCGGTTTGGTCGAGGGAATTCCGGTGGCCAATAACTGGACGGTGACTGTCCGGGGGCTTAAAGCCGATATGGCCACCGTTCTTTACGAGGGCGTGCGTAATGGTATAACGATCACCAGTGGGGAGAATAATATTGGGATCGTAACAATGGTCTCCGTCCAGAACCAGAATGATGTGGACAATGATGGTGATGGTTATGCGGAGAGCCGTGGGGATTGCAATGATAGTGATAGTTCAATAAATCCGGTGGCCATTGAGATCTGCGGTGATGGGATCGATCAGAACTGTTCGGGCAGTGATATGGTCTGCTCGGCGGATTCAAATGCGAGCGATGATGATTGGGACGGATATAGCGAAAATCAAGGAGACTGTGATGATACCAACGGCACCGTATATCCTGGAGCCCCGGAAGCCTGTGGTGACGGCATTGATCAGGATTGTTCAGGCGCCGATCTAGTCTGTTCTGCTGATCCGAATGAGATTGATGATGACCGGGACGGGTTCAATGAAAATCAAGGTGATTGTGATGACTTTAATAATTCAGTTCATCCGGGAGCGATGGAGGTTTGTGGAGATGGGATTGATCAGGATTGTCAAAACGGTGATATGATCTGTTTAGCGATAGATTTTGACGGCGATGGGTACACCGATGGCCAAGGCGATTGTAATGATGGTGACAGTACTATTTATCCCGGAGCCATTGATATACCCAATGACGGGATTGATCAGGATTGTTCAGGGGCCGATGCAACTACAGGCGGTTCAGTCGGCACCGTCACCTCGCCAACTGGGCGGGTTTGGCTGGATCGAAACTTAGGAGCTGCACGAGTCGCCACCAGTTTTGATGACTCAGAGGCTTATGGCGATCTTTATCTGTGGGGCCGGGACACGGATGGGCATGAGAAGCGAAACAGCCCGACTACCACCACCCTCAGTTCATCGGATACCCCGGGGCATGGGAGTTTTATTCTGGCACCCAGTGATCCATACGATTGGCGTTCTCCCCAGAACAATAACCTCTGGCAGGGGATGTCCGGCGTCAACAACCCATGTCCCGCAGGGTTCCGCTTGCCCACCGATATGGAATGGGAGGCGGAACGTGTTACCTGGTCATCCAATGATCAAAATGGGGCCTTCGCTTCTCCCTTAAAGCTTGTGTCGGCAGGGTACCGCCACTTCAACGGCTCGGTCGACTACGCAGGCAGCAACGGCAACTACTGGAGCAGCTCGGTCAATGGTATCTTCGCTCGCAACTTGCACTTCAGAAGCGGCAACGCCTACATTTCTAACGGCTACAACCGGGCGACCGGCTTCAGTGTGCGTTGTCTCGAGGATTGACATTTTGATTTAACTGGGTATGCACTTGACTCAAGTGCATACCATATGTTGTGTAGTCATCATTCGTCGTATATTGCAGCTTCGTGCGGATAAGTGGGATAAGGGGACTAAACTGTTGCCTTCCTGCTCTACCCTGATCCGATGTGATCCGTCCCTGATCCCTTGATCCCTTGATCCCTTGGTGTCCCCTGATCCCTCGTGATCCCTCGCATGACATATCAGGCCCTTTTGGCATTATTTTTTTGACGGAATCCGGCAAAAAATATCCACTATGGATGAAGGTGGATATGACTAAAGTATTGAAACGAAAGGGAATAAGGTAGCTGGTTGCTTTGGGCACGGTCATTGCGTTACTCCTTTGGTAAGTTTTACCTGGTAGGAGGTGTGCCTATGTCACGGGTTGAAGTCCTGCACATTTTGATGCTGAGTCCATTTTATTTTCGATTGAAATTGCCTGAGCGCCGGAAGTTGTTCAATGAATTCTGTCGGCACCATGTTGCCCTGATCAAGGGATAAGGCAATAACAACGTCATTTCCTGCTTTTTGTGGGGGCCTTCACCTGGTATCGTTTGGCTTGTTTCTGGGGAAAGCTCACGAAAGAATGCATGCCCAGAAATTTCAAAGACACCCTCGACCTTCTGTTCTACCTGAATTTATCAGCCAATCAACGGTGGCATCGGGCAGTTGAAGGTGTCGGCAATGGCCCTCAAAAGTTCCGCTTCGACCGGGTCGATCTGCTGATCGGCCAGGACGGCGGTGGCGCAGGCGGTCAGGAGCTTCTGTTTCTCCTGGGGCATGAGGCCGGAGAGTTCGTCCATGGCCAGGTCGAGTTTGATGAGGGTCAGTTCCTGCTTCTCCGGTTGTGCGAGTTCAAGATCCGGTAATTGCGCGGCGGCCGCTGCGAACACTTCGTCAGTGGTCATCCCCCGATGTTTTGTTGCGTTGACCAGGAGAGTCAGTAGGAGAGCGCAGGCCTCGGTTGATTTAGTGAGGGTCGTGCTCTGGGGAGTTTTGCCGGAGTGCCCACCAAAGGCCCCGTCCAGATGATGGATGACGATTTTCTGCAGGGCCCATTCAAAAAGACTCAGTTTGCCATCCGCTTCGATCAAAACCATGAGGTTCTCTCGGAACAATCCAAACTGTTGTTGTGAGAGTTGGCGCAGGGCGGGCATGGCCATATCCAGGAGCGGAAGTCGGCTGGCCGGCTGGAGGCGCCTGACTTCATTGGCCAGGCGAACGGCCATCTGGTAGTCTTCGGAGTCGGCTGCCTTTTCCAGATGCCTGAGTTGTCGGTCGCGGATCTGATCATTTGTATCAAGCACCAGGCAGTAGATCACCGCTCGGGCTGCATAGGGCTGATGGACTGCATTTTTAAGAACCTTTGGTAAACCGGCGATCAACTCTCTGGCATACCCAAGATGCTGCTGGGTGGGACGGCCGACACTTTCCATGGCTGTAGCAGCAAGTATCCCGGTGAGGACTGAGGTGGTTTGGTCGATTCTTTCCTTGTGGCTTTTTTCCGGTGGGATTGGGGGGGGCTGTCGAGTTGAGGTGTTTACCCCCTCGAATTTACCGTCCCAATCCGGCTGAATTTTTTTGATCCGTTCGGCCAGGGGCGGGTGGGTGGCGAAGAGGCTGCCGAAAAAAGAGGTGAAACCCTGGCAGAACAGGGCGTGACTGATTTCGGAACTTCCGGGATGGGTCAGGGTTGAACCGGTGGTGTCGTTCCCGATTCTTTTAAGGGCGCCGCCGATCCCGTCCGGGTTGCGGGTATATTGAACCGCAGAGGCATCGGCCAGAAATTCCCGCTGACGGCTGACCGCTGCCTTGATCAGATTGCCGAAAAAAGTCCCGGAATACCCGATAACCATCAATCCAATACCCAGGAAGAGGATGGCGCCGCCCCCGCCCTTCGAGTTACTGCGGGAGGAGCGGGAGCCGGATCGCAGGATATAGTATCCGACCATCCCCAGGATCAGGATGCCGTGGAGGGTGCCGATCAGGCGGATATTGAGCCGCATGTCGCCGTTGAGGATATGGCTGAACTCGTGGGCAATTACTCCTTGTAACTGGTCGCGGGAGAGTTTTTGGATGGCGCCCCGGGTGATGCCGATCACCGCGTCGCTGGTGGTATAGCCGGCGGCAAAGGCATTGATGGCATCGTCGTCCAAGAGGTAGACCGGCGGCACCGGTGAACCGGAGGCAATGGCCATCTCTTCGACCACGTTGAGGATCTTCTGCTTGTCCGCATCTCCTGATGAGTCAACGATCAACTGGCCGTCCAGCATCTGGGCGATTCGGTCGCCTCCGCCGGAGAGCTGCATAATCTTGTAGAGACTGCCCAGGCCGACGATGAGGATCACCCCGAGAGTGATGGCGCCAAAGACCTCCCAGTCAAGGTTGAGGGTAGCGTTTCGGGTGGAGCTCTCCTGGTTGCCGAGGAAACCGAAAACTGCCAGGACCAGCATATTGGTCATGGCAATCAGGGATAATACGGCCAGGGAAAAAAGGATCACCAAACGGCTGGTGCTCTGCCGGGCCTGATCCTGGGATGCAAAGAAATCCATAATCGCTCTCCGTGTTTATTTAGAAAGAGACTTTTGGGGCGGCCTGGATCTCCTTGCTGTCTTCGAACTCCAGTAAGGTGGCATCCTGGCCGTGACCGAAGGCGCCGGCGAAGATCACCGGCGGGAAGGTCTGTTTGTAGGTGTTATAGGTCATGACCTGGTCATTAAAGGCCTGGCGGGCAAAGGCGACCTTGTTTTCGGTGCTGGTCAGTTCCTCGCTGAGCTGCATCATATTCTGGTTGGCCTTGAGATCCGGGTAGGCCTCCATCACCATGCTGAAACGGGTTAAGGCCCCTGCCAGATTCCCCTCTGCTCCGGCCAGGCCTTGCAGGGCACTGGCGTTGCCGGGATCGGAGGCTGCGGCGGCAAGGCCCTTGGAGGCGGCGTTGCGGGCGGCGATTACATTTTCCAGAGTCTCTTTTTCATGCGCCATGTAGGCCTTGGCGGTCTCGACCAGGTTGGGGATCAGGTCGTACCGCCGTTTGAGTTGAACCTCGATCTGGGCAAAGGCATTTTTGTAACGATTACGGAAGGTGACCAGTCTGTTGAAAATCCCGATTCCGTACATAATAAGGAGGACGATGATGACCAGTGTTACGATAGCGGCAATACCCATGTTCTTCACCCCTGGTGACGGTTGATAAGATTGGAGCTTCAGAGTCTGATTCCAAAATTTTTTTTATTCTACCGCCTACCCGAAAGATAGGCCAGTCGAATATTATGTGGGGCTTGATTGTACGAGTCCTTCATCCCAGCGATATAAATATTCTCATGGGCCCCGAGGATTTTCCCTTGCCTTGGTAAGGGCTACTCATGATACGATTTTCGGCAGAGAGAGTTTTTTTCAGAAAAACTTACCGGGAGGAGACAGTATGAGAAATATAGGACGCCTCGTAATCGTCATCGTGTCGCTGCTGCTATTTGTCGGTATTGCCTTGGCGGATCATCATGCTGTAAAAATCAACGAAAAGGAAGGGGTTGGTCGGTATCTGACCGATGCCGAGGGGATGACCATCTATTGGTTTATGCAGGATACTCCGGGGAAGAGCGTATGTGCCGGACCCTGTAGCGCAAAATGGCCCCCGTACTATCGGGAGATCGTTGCCGCGCCGGCCGGAATTCTTGCCGATGAGTTTGTTAATATGACGCGGGCGGACGGAGCCAAGCAGACGACGTTTCGGGGATACCCGCTTTACTACCGGGCAGGGGACAAAACGGCTGGAGACACTGGTGGACAAGGACTTAATGATGTTTGGTTTGTAATTAATCCCGATACGTTTCCACCTCAATAAGAGGTATTTCAATAGAATGCAAACAGCCCTTCCGGTCGGTTCAGTCGGAAGGGCTGTTGTCGATTTGGGTTGTGAACAATGTTTCTCTTTCCTGGGTCAACGGCCATAAGCCGGTGGCCCGGGAGGTTTTTCGTTCTACTGACAGGGTTGAGGTGCGGTAGTGACGTTAATGGACCCCGAGGTGGTACCGGTGAAAGGGTACGGTATCCCGGTTGCTGTGGTGATTGACAGAATGGTCCAGTTATAGAGGGCGTAGTAACTGATTTGGGCATTTGCGGTGGCGATTAACGTTTCTCCGACCATTGCCGTGACGACCTTATTGTAGAACCCCAATGAATCGGTGATCTGCAGGCTCAGAATGGAGCCGGCAACCACGTTTTGGAGGGTGATCGCAAAACAGAGTTCGCTCCAGCCGGCATAATGAATATAGCCGGTGGACGCCCCTGAGACCGTCGCTTCACCCACCGTGGTCGTCGTGGTGGAAGCCGTGGTTGTGGTCGCTGCTGCCGTAGTTGTGGTAGTTGGTGCGGCAGTGGTGGTTGTGGTTGCTTCAGTTGCCGTTGTGGCTTCTTCCGTGGTGGTTGTGGTGGCGATCGGGCAGTCGCAGTCACTGGAACCTTTGTCGAATGAGCTGCTGCCTGTTGTAATACCGCCAACCTTGGTTATCCAGTCCCCGCCGTTGCCGCCAATCCCGTCACATTTACCACAGTCGCCGCCGTCACCTTCCCAAATCGTGGCTACTTCACTGTCGCCCGGAGCCTCGGTGCCGACCACCAGTCCGCCATTAATCATGGCCTGACCCGGTTCACCGCTGTTAGAAGTGGCGTTGCCACCATTACCGCCGTTGCCGCCCGGTTGGGGTTCTCGGGAACCGCCGTCGCCGCCCCATCCGCTATTCGTCGCAGCAGCTCCGCCATCGCCGGGAGTAGCTGCCGGGTTGGTAACAATGCCGGTACCGCCGTAGGTAAAAGTTACATCGCCGCCCTTGCCGCCGGCGGCTGCGGCATCACCACCTTTACCGCCGTTACAGCTTTTGTCATTGCGGCTTTCTCCGTCGCCACCTGAGCCGGCGTTGGCTGTGGCGGTCCCACCCTTGCCACCAACCATGGTGCCGATATAGATCTTGCCGGTGGGATCGACTCCTCGGATTCGTAATTTTTTTGAGTTCTTGCCGCCGTCACCGCCGGTGGCTGTGGCATCAGCTCCGGCTTCACCGTTGCAGCCGTCCGCACCATCGGTACCGGTTGCGGTGGCGGATCCTCCGGCCCCGCCGGCTCCAGGATTGATGGTCAGGGTTGCACCCGGGTCAAAGGTGAATCCACCCCCGGCCCGGATCTTCAGATCTCCGCTTTCACCACCTTTGCCGCCGACTGCCACAGCCGGGTTGCCGGAATGGGTGGCGCCTTGTCCGTCGCCCCCGCCCATCAAGGACAAGGTTGATCCCCCCTTGAAGATCATCTTGCCGTTGGTCCTGAGATTCATGGTCATTCCCTTGACGCCCTTTTTTCCCCGAGCCTCAGGTTCACTGTTGTCGGCGTTTTTGTCGGGATGGGGGGTCCACGGTGGGGCCTGGACACGAAAACTGTCCACGACCAGATCACATTGGGTCCAGACGGCGACTACGATGGGATCGGGACTTGTGCTTTGGGCGACCGGATCAAGTGGACGTTTGGTCCAGTCGAACATGATCCAATGAACCCCGGCATTTGGATCACAATTTCTGGCGGCGGCTACGATACTGCCAGCTAAACCTGCTGATGGGAGTAACGAGGACGTGGTGGTTGTCGGTTCCTCTACGGGTTGCATAATGACTGGACTGACCCCGTCATCCTCCTGGGCATCGGCAATATAATCCGCCGGCGTCTTCAGGAGAGTTTCGTCGTCAACAATGATAATACTGCCGTTGGTAATGGGGGAGAAACCGTCATCTATAGTAATAATTCCGTTGACAACAATCTCCAGGATATTATTTGATCCGGTTGCTGGAAAGGAGAAGGTTCCGGTCAGGTTGGCATTGCCACTGACATTGATTCGCACGGTGGTATCCGAGTCCTGAATATCAATCGTTCCAGCAGCAGTCAAATCACCTTGGACATTGATAACAGTGGAGCCGTCGTCGGAGGCGTTGTCAATTGTCAGGGTGTCGCCGTCACCCATCTGCAAGCCGTTGGAGTAGGTGGCATTGCCCGATATGGTGGTGAGGTTGGTGGGGCTGTCGACGGTGATCATGGTCTCTGAGGAACCACCACCGCCACCTCCGCAGGAGAGAAAAAGTGCAATGGATGCAGAGAACACCACCATGAGTAAAATTCGTTGCATTTTCAGGCCTTTTCTCATTTTTTACCTCCCTGTTTTGTATAAACTGTGTCACGACCATAAACCTTAAAGTAGCACCATCGGATTTGCATAACAAAATGGCAGTTATGTTTGACGATGCCTGACAACCAAAGGTTTCATTAACTTAACAATATTTTTTTGATTAATCTAGAGGGAAAATAAAGTTTATCTCGATCAATATTAGGTCGAGTTTGGTTCTGGAAAGGTCGTAATCTCAAGGTTTTTTCGGGCTGACTCGATAGTATTCAGGAGTGTGGCTCGGGTGCGTTTGTTGACCAGGAAATCCAGCCTATGACGCTTTTTAATGGTTGGTCGGAAAGTTATTGGAGACTTGATCTGGGTATTGGTATTGGCCGTTGAAAGTTCAAGGATGATCCTGGGAATCAGGATCAGGTGAAAATCGTCTTTCAACAAAAAAAGAATGGGAGTAGAGTTGATATCGCAAGAGTTCAACTCAAAAAATACAGAGGCTTCTAATGTGGAATCAACGCTACAGTGATCCCGAATTTGTTTATGGAACCTCGCCAAACGAATTTTTGCGTCGCAACGCTTCACGGATACCCATGGGAAAAGTTCTCTGTCTGGCTGAGGGGGAGGGTCGTAATGCCGTCTATCTTGCCGAGCAGGGTTACATGGTAACGGCTGTGGACTCCTCGGAGGTTGGGCTCGCCAAAGCCAACCAATTGGCCGATGAGCGTGGGGTGACAGTGGATACGGAGGTTGAAGATTTAGCTCGATATGAAATCACTCCTGGGACTTGGGATGGAATCGTTTCCATATTTTGTCATCTCTCCCCCTCGGTGAGGGTTGAACTTCATAAAAAGGTGGTTGACGGCCTGCGGCCTGGGGGTGTGTTGTTGCTGGAGGCGTACACCCCGGCCCAGCTTGCTCAGGGAACAGGTGGTCCGCCCAGCGCCGAACTTATGATGACCCTGTCGGCGCTCAAGGATGAACTGGCAGGTTTGGCATTCGAAGTGGGGCGAGAAATCAAGCGAGAAGTGCTTGAGGGGAAGCTCCATACCGGAATGGGAGTCGTGGTCCAGATCATTGCTGTGAAAATGGCAGGAAGGTGAACAGAAATGTCGAAAAAATCGTAGCTATCCAGCAGCACCACATCTTGCGGCGATCGGGCCGGCTCACGGAGGCGAGCCACGCATTGCCAGCCCGCTTACCGCAATCAACTGCGCTGCTGAACAGTTACAGTTCAGGATAATTGCTCCGATTTCGGCAGGAGCTTTTAAGTAACAAAAAATCATGGCTATGTCTTTCTGGTTAGGGTCGGGGAGGGTTGATCCGAAGAGTCCCCGTCCCGGCCCAAAAGGTTGTGCTCCTCATCCTAGTAGGCCCGTTCATGAAAAAAATATTGATCGTTGGTCTGGTGATTCTTCTTGGGGGGGGATTTTTCCTGTTTAACCCTCATCCCCAGATCAAAAACGCCGATACTGCGGCTGGACCGATTGTCTGTTTCGGTGATAGCCTTACTGCCGGGGTTGGTGCCGTTTCCGATCAAGACTACCCGGCGCAACTCTCCCGTCTGCTTGGGGTTGAAGTTATCAATGCCGGTATTTCCGGTGAGACCACGGCCCAGGGTTTGGCCCGGGTTGATACCGTACTGGCTTTCCGACCGGGGATTGCAATTGTGATCCTGGGCGGCAATGATTTGCGCAAGGGGGTCAGTCGGGACTCCGCCTTTAGAAACCTGAGGCGGATTGTTGAACTTCTGCAGGAGGCCGGGGCCCTGGTTGTTCTGGGTGGGATTGATATCCCGCTGTTTTCCAAGGGTTATGATGCGGGATATCGTGAGTTGGCCCAATCTTCCGGGTCTGTTCTCATTCCCAATGTTTTTGCTGGAATATGGGGGAGGGTAGAACTGATGAGTGATCAAATCCACCCAAACTCTTTGGGCTATGGGGTAATGGCCGGGATGGTTGCCGAGGCGGTTCGTCCGTTTCTGGAGGTGACCAGCAGGCCAAGGATTATTTCAGATCATTAGGCAAGGAACCTTGCTGGATCAATTCTTCCCCGGATAACCGCTTCCCTTTTGCTCCATGCTGTTGTATCTTCCGAAATTGAAACGATCGTTTGAAAGTCTCTTTTGGGCCGTTATGAAATAATTTCAATTGTGATACCCTATGATCTCACGGATTTCTCGATTCTATGACCGTTTGATTCTTTCCCGCCCCGGGGTGACGCTTCTGGTTGTCCTGGGGGTCTTGGTTTTTTTTGCCTTTCGTATTCCTGATTTTAAATTGGATGCCTCCGGTGATTCCCTGGTTTTAGAAAACGATCACGATCTTCGGTACTTCAGGCAGATCAACGATCGCTACGGGGCAAGTGATGTCCTGATTTTGACCTACACTCCCACGGGTAATCTTTTTGCTCCGGAATCTCTGGCCGCACTCAAGTCCTTACGGGATGAACTCCGGGAAGTTCACGGGATTGAGTCGGTTACCTCGATCCTCGATGTGCCGCTGTTGTTTACCTCGAAGGTCGGGTTATCGGATCTGGGTGAACCTGGGCGGATCAAGACTCTGGAGGATTCCGGCATCGACCTGGCAGTGGCTGAAGACGAGCTCCTGACCAATCCCCTTTATGCCCGAAGGCTCTTGAGTCAAGATGGTCGGACGACGACTATTTTAATGGCCCTCCCCACCGACCAGACTTATAAGACCTTGTTGAAACGGCGCTATGAGCTTAGGGAAAAAGGGTATGACGGAACCATTACCCGTGAAGAATCATTTGAGTTGGCCGTCGTTTCAGCGCGGTATCGGGAGCGCTTGGCCCTGTTGACAGACAATCAGAATCGGCTGGTGGATGATATACGTCAGGTTGCCCGCCTGCATCAGGGTGAGGCTGAGATATTTCTGGGCGGGGTACCGATGATCGTCGCGGATATGATCTCTTTCATTCGGAACGATCTCGGGATTTTCGGAGTTGGGGTCTTTCTCTTTCTGATTCTGACCCTGCTGGTGATATTTCGGAGAATCCGCTGGGTCTTTCTGTCCATGGGGTGTTGTCTGGTGGCCGGCCTGATCATGATTGGTTATCTGGGGATGGTGGACTGGCGAGTAACCGTGATATCGTCGAATTTCATCTCGCTGATGCTGATCTTCACCATGTCTTTGACTATTCATCTTATTGTCCGTTACCGTGAGCTCCATGGGCGGCAACCTGATGACGATCAACGCACCCTGGTTCGGGAAACGGTTCGGCTGACTTTCTTGCCCTGTCTGTATACGACCTTGACCACCATTGTGGCTTTTGTCTCTTTGTTGGTCAGCGGCATTCGCCCGGTGATGGATTTCGGGATGATGATGACCGTTGGCCTGATCGTCTCCTTTGTCCTTTCATTTATTCTTTTTCCTGCGGGCCTTATGCTGTTTCCTCGGATGGATGGGAAGACGGAGTCCCAGGGAGATTCCCCGCTGACCCTTTTCTTTGCCCGCTTGACCGAACATCATGGTGGCAAGGTTGTGCTGGTCTGTATTGGTCTGGCTGTGGGTAGTGGTTTCGGGATGACCAAGCTCAAGGTCGAGAACCGATTCATTGATTATTTTCGTTCGCGAACCGAAATATATCAGGGTATGAGCGTCATTGACCAGAAATTGGGGGGCACAACCCCGCTTGAACTGATTCTCGACTTTCATGAAGAACCATTGACGTCTACCCCGGAAGATGATCCCTTTGACGATCCCTTTGCCGCAGGAGAGGCCAAGGAGCCTCCGCCTTGGTATGTTTCCGCCTATCGGATGGAACAGATTGAGAAGGTTCATGATTTTTTAACCGGGATTTCTGAAATCGGGGAGGTGTTGTCCATCGCCACCGTCACCAAAATCGTCACCCGCTTGAATGGTGACGTCCCGCTGGAAAATTATGAATTGGCAATTATGCATCAGGAAAGTCCTCAACAGATCAGAGAACTTCTGATAACTCCTTACATAGCCACCGATATCCCCCAAGCCCGGATAACCATGCGGGTGATTGAGTCGGGACAGACCATGGGCAGAAAGGCCCTCCTTGATACGATCAGGACTTTTATCCGGGAAGAGATCGGCCTTGATGATGACCAGATTCATTTTACCGGGATGTTTGTTCTCTATAACAACATGCTGCAGAGCCTGTTCCGTTCGCAGATTATGACCATCTCCATGGTCTTTCTCGGGATCATGGTAATGTTTGTTGTGTTGTTTCGTTCGTTCATGCTGGCGGTCATTGCGATTATCCCTAATTTGTTGCCGGCCGCCATGGTCTTGGGCGCCATGGGATGGTTCGGTATCCCGCTGGACATGATGACCATTACCATTGCCGCCATCACCATCGGGATCGCCGTTGATGATACCATCCATTATGTTCATCGGTTTCAAAAGGAGTTCCCCAAGGATAGAAATTATCTGGCCACCATGTATCGTTGTCATGTAAGTATCGGCAGGGCCATGTATTATACCTCTGTGACCATTATTATCGGGTTCTCCATCCTAGTTTTATCCAATTTTATCCCCACAATCTACTTCGGGTTGTTTACCGGCTTTGCCATGTTTGTAGCCTTGTTGGCTGCTTTGATTTTGTTGCCGAAGTTGCTGCTAATCATCAAACCTCTGGGGCCCAACCAGGCGCTATCAAACACCAATGAATAATAATGGTGAGGTTGTTTCGTCGTAACTATCCAGCTTCCTAACCGGGCGAGCCCGGCCCCTATTTTAAAAGTAACAAAATCAACATGTTGCATATTTGTTACTTAGAAGCATAATGCCGGTAACGAGCAAACCCGCCGGAATGGAACTATTCATGGAAGCGTAGACTCCGGATGTGCTTCAGATGTGTACGATTCAGTCTTTCAGCTATACATTGGTATGCTGGAAGACCGAATCGGACGCAGATGGAGTGCAGCTGGATAGTTACGCTTCGTCTATTTTGCTGAGATTGGTGATGCTGGTTGACATATTTCTGCCTCACCTTGTAGATTGAGATACATTCGTTTTTATGGGTTGGATGCAGTAAAAACCGCCCGATCTTGTCGATGGAGTTATTGATGCCGAAAGTTATGGATCTATTCAGTCGCCACCCGTGGAAAAGTCCACTGGTGGCGGGCATGTGTTTTGTCTTTTTAGGGCTGCTGTCGCCTTGGACAGGACATACTGCGCCTGGCGCTGGGATCGGTTCGGATGGGAGCGGCATCGGGTATCCACTAGTAGAGGACTCCTTCTTTGAAGAGGAAGATGCCTGGCAGGAGGAGGAGACAGCTGTTCTGGTGGCAGACCCCCTGGAAACCTGGAACCGGCTGGTTTTTTCTTTTAACGATCTCTTTTATTCATGGGTGATGCGGCCAGTGGCCAGCGGGTATGCCGGGGTTATCCCGGAACCGGCCCGGGAGTGTGTGTCCAATTTTTTCCATAATCTCAGGACGCCAATTCGGCTGGCCAATGGCCTGCTCCAGGGGAAGATTGTTCGAAGCGGTAATGAGTTAAGCCGGTTTGTGGTCAATTCGACTCTCGGCGTTGCGGGCCTGTGGGATCCGGCTTACCATTGGTTACACCTCTCTGGTCTTGATGAGGATGTCGGTCAGACCTTGGGGAAATACGGAATGGGGGAGGGAATTTACCTCTGTCTTCCTTTCTTTGGCCCATCTAATTTGCGGGATTCTTTGGGATTGGTAGGGAATTACTTTCTCGACCCAGTATCTCTTCTGGCCATAAAGTATGATGAAAAGATTTATTATAGTGTCCGTTCTGGCGAGGAGTTGAATAAGGCCTCGTTCCGTCTTGATGAGTATGAAAGTTTTAAAGCAGCGACATTTGATCCTTACAGTGCCTTGCGGGACGCCTCAATTATGTACCGGCGACAGAAGGTAAATGATGAGGATTATACAGACTGAGTTGAAGCGGCGGCTTTTCTCTGGAGACTGCCTCTGCTGCTCTTTGTCGGCGAATCATGAATGTCTTGCCGATTTTTACCAATGGGCTATCCTTAATCCCTGACCGGTTCAGTTGAACCGACTCCTCGCTCCAATGATAGTTGGACGAGGGCATTATACCGGGAGACTGATATGCGATTATTGAAGCTGAAGAGCCGTTTGTTGCTGGTTTTCCTGGCCTTAACCCTTGTGGTGAGTTGGGATTCGTCCCTCGGGGTGTGTGCCGAAGACCCAGGGCCGATGGTCCAAATTCGGGAGACGGTGGATTCCATTTTGTTGCTCATGCGGGATCCGGCCTTGGCCTCCCCCGAGAAGAGCGGTGAGCGCCGTACCCGGATCATAAAAGCGGTGGACATCCGTTTTGACTTTCGGGAGATGTCTATGCGCACCCTGGGGAAGGTTTGGGATGAGAAATCGGAAGAGCAAAGGGGCGTTTTTCAGAAGTTGTTTGCTGACCTGCTGAAGAATAATTATATCGGGCGAATAGAAGGCTACTCCAATGAAGAGATTTCTTATCATAAGGTAATCATGGATAAGACCGGGAGCAGGGCAATGGTCTTCACCAGTGTTATTAAGAATACCCGAGAAATATCAATTAATTACAAGCTCATTCTGAAAGGTCATGACTGGCGTGTCTATGATGTAGAAATCGAGGGGGTCAGTTTGGTCAAGAACTACCGGAGCGAGTTTTCCCGAATTATCAGCAAGGAAGATTATGCCGGTTTGATCAAAAGGATGGAGGAGAAAGTCCGTCTTGAGTAAGGGCTTCTCCGGTGACTCGATATCCGTTTTCCCTTCAGGGATGGCAGAAGCTTTCCCGGTAATAACAATACATAATGCATCGTAGAGCGTTTCATAAATCGGATTCCGGGTTTGGACGTGAACCTAACCATGATAAGGATGACAGTGAGTATCTGCCTGGTCTGGTGCTTCTAAATCCCTTGGCCTGCAGTGGTTTTGTTTTGATCGTGATAGCCACCATCCTCTTTATGACTCGAAATGACGGGTGTCCCTTCTGGTTTGTTCTGGCGGTGCTGCCTTTTATCCTTCTGCAAACATTTGTCTTGGCCATCGCGGAAAGAAATGCCGATCGGCTCCAGTTTCGTCTGGTCAAGCGTTTTGGTCGGCTTCATTCGGTGTTTTTACTTTTCTTTGTGTATCTGCTGGGTTTCTTGTTGCTCCTTTCCTTGGTGGTGGCTTTCCCGGCCGGACTCATCCTGACCCGTCTTGCCGAAGGAGAAATACTCCGGCTTGCCTATGGTCGCTGGATCGTAAATCTGGCTATTTTTATGGCCCTGACCGGGTGGTTGCGGTATGCAGTAATGCGGCTCTTGCTGTCATAATCAAAGGTGAAACGTCAAAGGGCTGTTCCTTGAGATCCTCGGTCTGCTGATTTCTGCTTCGGTTGGAATTTAACCTTGAGCGAATCCTAAAATTGCCTGCGGTTGGGTCAAGATGGGCGGTACGTCAAATTTCTTGACAATATGAAACAACACCGTATAATTCTCCGGTTTATATCTAGAGGATCCCTCCCGATTAGAATGACACCATGATTGTACAATTTATTGAGATTCCAGCGGAGGGATTGCAGGTACAACTTACGGATACGTCTTGGTTCCCGCTGGCGGATATTCCCGTCTCAGGCGAGGTTCAGGGGACTCTTTTTCTGGAAAGGGATGTTGGCCGAGTCCTTGCGCATGGGACTATCCAGTATCTTCAGTCCCTGCAATGTGATCGGTGTCTTGAAAATTTCAATCAGGACCGGGATGTTGAGTTTCAAGTCGTCCTGGAGTACATTCCAGGAGTAGAGCGCCCACTGGAAGTTAGCGCCGAACAAGAATTTGATCCGACCGAGGAGGAAGTGGAATATCTTTCCGAACCGGCCATTGATGTAAGTAATATCCTGCGGCAGCAGGTTTTTTTGTCTCAACCATTTAAAGCGCTTTGTCGGGAAGATTGTCTTGGTTTATGCCTTCAATGCGGGAAAAATAAAAATTTTGGAGATTGCGGGTGTGACAATGCGCCGAGCGATTCTCCCTTTCAAGATTTGGGCCGATTGTTTAAGAGTAAATGAGTGTTGCCGGGGAGCGGTGTTCCTACTCCTCGCTGCAAGTCAAGAGTACTAAGGGAATTCTAGTTTCCCAGACGGAGGAAAAAATGGCTTTACCAAAAAGAAGACATTCCCATGCACGGACGCATAAACGTCGGGCCAATGATGGTCTGACCGCCCCTTGTGTTGCCAAATGTTCGGAGTGTGGAGAACCCAAACTTCCCCATCGGCTCTGCGCCGGTTGCGGGACTTATAACGGGCGTACCGTTGTCAAGTTTGAAGAGGAAGAGCTGGATTAAGGTGGTACGGTGCATATAGCACTTGACGCCATGGGGGGAGATCGAGGGTCCGAAGAACTTGTTCTTGGGGCAATCGAGGCTGTAAATGATTCAAAACTCGTCGTCTCCCTGATTGGTGATAAAAAAAACCTTGAGTCCATCCTGGCCAGGCATCATTTTAATGATCCGGAACGGGTGCGGGTCGTTCATACGACCCAGGTGGTTGGGATGGGCGATTCACCCATTGATGCCATTCGCCGAAAACCTGATTCTTCTATTGTGGTTGCTTTTGACCTGTTGCGGCAGGGCAAGGTCGATTCTGTGGTCAGTGCCGGAAATTCAGGGGCGACCATGGCTGCGGCTGTCCGGTCGTTGGGGCGTCTTCCGAAGATATCCCGACCTGGCATAGCCAGTGCCTTTCCGACTTTGAAGGCGCCGGTGATCATGATGGATGTTGGGGCCAACGTTGATTGTCGTCCCAAACATCTCCTGCAGTTCGGGGTGATGGCCGCCGCCTTTTCTGAAGTGATCTTCGGGGTCATTAGGCCCCGGATCGGTGTGCTGAGCATCGGGGAAGAGCAGGGCAAGGGCAATTCACTGGTTCGGAAGACCGATGAACTGTTCCGGCAGACCTCGTTGAATTACATCGGGAATATTGAGGGAGGTGACACCTTTCTTGGTGATGTCGATGTCATTGTCTGCGATGGTTTTGTTGGTAACGTCTGTTTGAAGATCAGTGAGGGGCTCGCTGAGGCCTTGACCGGCATGTTGCGGGATGAAATTCAGAAGAGTTTTACGGCCAAGGTCGGCTACCTTTTGTCGAGAAATGCTTTTTCTCGATTCAAAAAGAGAATTGATTATGCCGAGTACGGCGGAGCCCCTTTGCTTGGCTTGAACGGAACGGGTATTGTTTGTCATGGCCGTTCCAATGCCACTGCTATCAAAAATGCTGTTTTTGTCGCTGCCGGGTTGATTGAAAACGGCCTGAATCGGCGGATTATGGAACTCATGGCCGAAATTGATTTGCCTGCTGATTCCGGTCTTGAATCGATTGAATCGTCTGTTGACAGGGATTTGTCGGTTTTGAGTCAGCAATCGGTAGCTGAAAGTAGCCGTGAATGACCGACCCCCCCTATTAAGCAGTGCTTGGTGGCTTTTCCTCCCAATTTGCAATTACGCCACCCCCTCCCGTAATAAATTACAGAAAATTCGGGTGTGCCGTGAGGCAAGATCCGACGAGTCTGCGCGGCAACGGAGTCCCATATGATCAGAGGAACGATACTCGGAACCGGGTCCTATCTGCCTAAATTCCGGTTGACCAATGCCGAACTGGAAAAGTTGGTCGATACCTCTGATGAGTGGATTGCCACCCGGACGGGTATTCGGGTGCGCCATATTTCCGGGCCAGGTGAAGAGACCTCGAAGATTGCCGCCCAGGCCGCTCGGCAGGCCCTGGCCATGGCTGGAATTTCGCCCGAAGAGCTAAGCCAGATAATCGTCGGAACTATTACCCCGGAAATGACCATGCCGTCCTGTGCCTGTCTTGTTCAGAAGGAGATTGGGGCAGTCAATGGGTATGCCTTTGATCTATCTGCCGCCTGCTCTGGATTCCTGTATGCCCTGGACATTGCCGACAAGCAGGTTAGGGCCAACCCCGATAGTAAAATTCTGGTCATCGGTGCTGAAACCCTCTCCTCGAGGGTCAACTGGCAAGACCGGAATACCTGTGTTCTATTCGGCGATGGAGCTGGGGCGGCAGTGGTTGGTTCCGCTCGTGGTGAGCGGGGGATTCTGGCCGGGAAACTATTTTCAGATGGTCGTCTCTGGGATCTGTTGCATATGAATGCAGCGCCAAGCCAGAATCCATTCCTCGGTGGTGAGGATGGTGGGGGAGTGGATCCCTCACGCCTGGGAACCCCTAGGAAGGATAGCGGTTCTTATATTCGGATGGTGGGGCGCGAAGTTTTTAAAAATGCGGTTCGGGCCATGGAAGATGCCGTTGCCCAGGTCTTGCGTGAGGCAGGAGTATCCGCCTCGGATATCGATCTGGTCGTCCCACATCAGGCTAATATCAGAATTCTGCAAAGCCTGGGTGAACGTCTCGGGATTTCTCAGGAAAAAATATACATAAATATTCACAAATATGGTAATACATCCGCGGCAACCATTCCCATAGCCCTTGACGATGCAAATCGTGAAGGGATGCTACATCGGGGCGATATGGTTCTGCTCTGTGCTTTTGGCGGGGGCTTCACCTGGGGTGCTGAATTGATCAGGTGGTAATGCCTATACCGGTCGCTCTTGATTGTAGGCTCGGTTCCCGTTGGTTGATTATCCGTGATGTCAGATGAAAAAAAGGTGACCATCTTGAACTACTTCCTTACTGAAGAACAGCAGATGATCGTTGATGTAGCCCGGCAGATCACCGAGGAGAAAATTATCCCTCAACGGGCTGAACTTGATGAAAATGAAGAGTTTCCCACTGGAATTCTCAAAGAGATGGCCCAGGCTGATCTTTTCGGGCTCTATATTCCGGAAGAGTACGGCGGATTCGGTGGTGGCTGTTTCGATATGGTTTTGGCCCTTGAGCAGTTTGCCAAGGGATGCGTCGGTATTGCCACAAGTTTTGCGGCCAGTGCCCTGGGCGCCTACCCCATCCTGATCTCGGGAAGCGATGAACTCAAACAATACTATATGCCATTGATTGCCAGTGGTGAAAAGCTGGCCGCCTTCGGTCTGACCGAGGCCAATGCCGGCAGTGATGCCTCGGGAATTCAGACCACCGCCGTTCTTGTTGGTGATGAATGGGTTTTGAATGGCACTAAACAGTGGATTACCAATGCCGGAGATGCTTCGATCTACTCGATAATTGCTATTACCGACCGGGCCAAGGGCGCTCGTGGGGCCAGCATGTTCGTGGTCGAGGATACCGATCCGGGATTTTCCTATGGAGTTAAAGAGAAGAAACTTGGAATCCGCGCCTCCTCAACCAGGGAGCTGATTTTCAAGGATTGCCGGATCCCGGCCAGTCGGTTGATTGGCCGTCAGGGAACCGGTTTTTTTACGGTGATGAAGACCCTTGATCTCTCTCGTCCGGGAATTGCCTCACTGGGTGTTGGACTCGGTCAGGCTGCCCTCGATGAGGCGGTTACTTACGCCAAGCAGCGTGTTCAGTTCGGTAAACCCATTATCTCATTCCAGGCGGTGCAGCATATTCTGGCCGATATGGCCATTCAGTTGGAGGCCTCCCGGGCGCTGGTTTATGCCTCTGCCCGTCATATTGATAACGGGGGTAATGATGTCTCCAAACCATCTTCCATGTGCAAGGTAATGGCCACTGACATGGCCATGAAGGTGACCACCGATGCCGTACAGATTCTCGGCGGTTACGGGTATATGCGGGAGTATCCGGTGGAGAAGATGATGCGGGACGCTAAAATTCTCCAGATCTATGAAGGAACCAATCAGATCCAGCGGAACGTGATCGGTCAGGCCCTGAATAAAGAGTATTCTCGATGAAGATAATTGTCTGTGTCAAACAGGTTCCCGATGCCAAGGATGTTCGGCTGGATCCCAAGACCAATACCCTGGCCCGGGAAGGTGTGCAAAGTATCATGAATCCCTTTGACCGGTACGCCCTGGAAGAGGGGGTTCGGCTTAAAGAACTCTATGGCGGGACGGTAACGGTTGTGACCATGGGGCCCCCCCAGGCTGCAGAGGTCTTGCGCGATGCGGTGTCCTGCGGGGCCGATGATGCCGTCTTGGTCTCTGATCGGGCCTTTGCCGGGGCTGATACCTGGGCAACGACCTATACCCTGTCCCAGGCCATTCGAAAACTTGGTTCATTTGATCTGGTGATCTGCGGGAAACAGGCCATTGATGGCGATACGGCCCAGGTCGGACCCGGTCTGGCCCAGCGACTGGATATTCCCTATACGGCATTTGCCCGGAAAGTGCTTGGTTGTGCTGACGGGATTATCCGCTTGGAACGGATGATGGATGATGGGTATGACGAGGTCGAAATGAATATGCCGGCCCTGCTCACTGTAGTCAAAGACATTAATGAGCCGCGGGTTCCTTCTTTGAAGGGGAAGATGAAGGCCAAGAAGTTACAGGTTGTTGTGATGTCGGCGGCGGATATTGACGCGGATCCGGAATGTCTGGGGCTGAAGGGCTCCACCACTCAGGTTGTCAGGGTCTTTTCACCTGAATTTAAGGCCGAAAGAGAAATGTTGGTGGGAACCGTCGACCAGCAGGTTGAACAGCTTTTTTCAAAACTGGAACCTTTATTATAACGAGGGAAGCGCCGCCACTTTGAGGCTCTCCCGATCATGGATTGATACGTTATGTTGCGGATAGACAGCGAACTTTGCATCGGTTGTGGATTGTGTGAGTCAACCTGTACCTTTGGGGCGATTGTCATTCAGGACGGGGTGGCTAAGGTCGGTGATAACTGTACCCTTTGCGGAAGTTGTGTCGAGGTCTGCGAGGTTGGCGCCCTTGCCATTGAGCGGGAGCAGAAAACCTTATCAGCTGATCTTGCTGATTGGTCCGGGATCTGGGTTTTTGCTGAATACCGTAATGATCGACTGGCCCCGGTGGCCTTTGAACTATTGGGCGCCGGACGGCGACTTGCCGATCAACGCGGGGTAGAACTCGCTGCTGTTCTTCTCGGTTCAGGCATGAATGGGCAGGCGGATGAATTGATCGCCCATGGTGCCGATCGGGTCTTCCAGGTCGATGATCCTGCCTTGGTGCACTTTACCGATGATGCCTATGCCAATGTCCTTGAGGATCTGATTCGGGAACATAAGCCGGAAGTGGTTTTGGCCGGGGCCACCGCCATCGGGCGTTCCTTTATTCCCCGACTTGCCACCATGCTGGCCACCGGGTTGACCGCGGACTGTACCGCCCTTGCCATTCGTGAGGAAGACGGGACCTTACTTCAGACCAGGCCCGCCTTTGGTGGAAACATCATGGCCACCATTGAATGCCCCGGAACTCGTCCGCAGATGGCCACCGTTCGTCCCTTGGTGATGATTCCTCTGGAACGGGATACGTCCCGTAAGGGTGAGGTTGTTACCGTAACCCCCGATCCTGCTCGTTTGCAGTCAAGGGTGCGGGTTTTGCGGAGCGTCCGGGAGGAAACCGAGCAGATCAATATTAATGAAGCCGAGGTCCTGGTCGCCGGAGGGCGGGGGCTGGAAAGTGAGAAAGGGTTCGCCCTGGTCCGGGAGATGGCCCAACTTCTTGGCGGAACGGTTGCTGCGTCCCGCGCCGCCGTCGATAGTGGCTGGATTCCCTACCCCTATCAGGTCGGCCAGACCGGCAAAACAGTTTGTCCTAAAATTTATTTCGCCTGCGGCATTTCCGGTGCCGTTCAACATTTGGTAGGCATGCAGTCATCCGATACCATTATTGCCATCAATCGTGATGCCAATGCCCCGATTTTTGATGTCGCCACCTATGGAATTGTCGGCGACCTGTTTGAAGTGCTGCCAAAGATCATTAGTCATCTTAAGGATAAAAGGCCTTCAAGGGAGGGGCGCGCATGAGCCTTGCCGGTAAAGTTGCAGTGGTCACCGGCGGGAGCCGGGGCATCGGTCGGGAAATTTGTCTTCGTCTGGCGCAGGACGGGGCAAAGGTTGTGGTGAATTATGTCAGTAACCCCACCGCGGCTGAAGAGACTGTTCGCGGGATCGTTGCTGCCGGTGGTGAGGCTCTTATCTCTAAATTTGACGTTGCTGACGCCGGCTTGGTCCAGGAGGCCTTCGCTTCGATTGTAGCGCAATGCGGTCGGATCGATATACTGATCAATAATGCCGGGATTACCCGTGATGGTCTGTTGATAAAGATGAAGGAGGAGAGTTGGGATCAGGTGCTCGATACCAATCTCAAGGGGGCCTTCAACTGCATCAAGGCGGTGAGTCGAATCATGATGAAACAGCGCTGGGGACGTATCGTCAGTATCGGTTCGGTGATCGGTTCGCTCGGGAATGCCGGGCAGGCCAATTATGCGGCCGCTAAGGCTGGTCTCATTGGGCTGACTCGTTCCGTGGCTCGGGAGCTGGCTACTCGCAATGTAACGGTGAATGGGGTTTCCCCCGGATATATCGACACGGATATGACCAGTGAACTGGCTGAGGACGTAAAGGCAACGATCCTGAACGAGATTCCCATGGGTGTCATGGGCGAGGCCCGTGATGTTGCGGCAGCAGTCCGGTATCTGGTGTCTGAAGAGGCTCGGTATGTAACGGGTCAGTTTCTCCATGTGAACGGTGGAATGTTCATGGGATGAGTGGTTGTATTTGGAGTTCGTAAGTCATCTGGTTTGCCCGTGGCACTCTTGGTGCTTTTTTGCTGATTATTGCAGTTTGTTTGTTACGATAACAAAAGGAGAGAAGCTATGTCTGTTGAACAAAAACTCATTGACATCATTGCTGAACAGCTGAGCGTCGATAAAGAAAAAGTGGTTCCCGGTGCTTCATTTGTTGATGACCTTGGCGCCGATTCCCTTGACCTGGTCGAATTGATCATGGCCATGGAAGAGGCATTTGATATTGAAATTGCCGATGAAGTTGCCGAAAAGATTACCACGGTCAAAGATGCCATTGCCCATGTTGCCAAGGTAACCGGCTGAAAAGAAACTATTGTCGGAACAGAGTCGAGCCTCCGGATTCGTCTGGGATTAACTCGCTTAATCGCTGGATTCGACCAAGGTTGCGCGTGCTCTGGAGTTCTTAAAAAAACATCCGGAGCATCGTTGTTTCTAACTGTTCGGTGATGTGCTGTAGTGGTGTGTTTGTCACTTGAAGACATGAATACTCAAGGTGACGGACAACCGCCGGAATATGACTGAGGAGGTAAGGGGTGAGTAGAAGAGTTGTAGTGACAGGCGCCGGTCTGACAACCCCGCTGGGGACAGGGGTAGCCAAAACCTGGGAAGGCCTTTGTGCTGGTCGGAGTGGTATTGGTTTGATCAGTCGATTTGATGTCGGTGATATTCCGGTGCAGATTGCCGGTGAGGTGCGGGACTTGGATGTGGAGTCCTTTCTTGACAAGAAAGTTGCCAAACATCTTGAGCTTTTTGTTCAGTACGCCCTGGTCTGCGCCCTCATGGCCGTGAAAGATGCCGGACTTGAGATCAACGACGCAAACGCCGAACGGGTCGGGGTGTTTACCGGCAATGGGATCGGGGGGTTGCCTACCATTGAGCAGTATCACCAGGTCTATCTTGAACGCGGTCATAAGCGGATAACGCCTTTTTTTATTCCCATGGTAATTTCTAACATGAGCGCCGGGCAGGTTTCGATCATTACCGGAGCCAAGGGACCGAATCTTTCGGTCACCACCGCCTGTGCCGCCGGGACCCATGCCGTGGGTGAGGCCTTTCGGACCATTGTTCATGGTGATTGCGATATCGCCATTACCGGGGGGAGTGAATCTACCGTCTGTCCCCTGGCCGTGTGCGGTTTTAATGCCATGAAGGCCCTGTCCCGTAGAAACGATGATCCCCAGGCCGCCTCTCGTCCCTTTGATCGAGACCGGGATGGTTTTATCATTGCCGAGGGTGGCGGGATGATGGTGATTGAGGAACTTGAGCATGCCCGGAAACGGGGGGCCAGGATTTATGCGGAATTGGTCGGGTATGGTCTCAGTGGTGATGCCTACCATATGGCGGCCCCTCCGGAAGATGGTAACGGTGCGGCCCGCTGCATGCGCATGGCTTTGAAAAACGCAGGGATGAATCCTGATGAAATTGATTATGTCAATGCCCATGGAACGTCAACCCCATTAAACGATGTGGTTGAAACCCGGGCCTTGAAAACGGTTTTTAAGGAACATGCTTCGAAGCTGGCGATCAGTTCGACTAAATCCATGACCGGGCACATGCTCGGGGGAGCCGGAGGAATTGAATCGGTGTTTACCGCCTTAAGTATTTACCATTCCATCGCTCCTCCCACGATCAATCTGGAGAATCCTGATCCGGAATGTGACCTGGATTACGTACCGAACGTTGCCCGTCAGATGCCCATCCGGGCTGCAATGAGCAACTCATTCGGGTTCGGTGGTACTAATGCGGTTTTGATCATGAAACGTTTTGACGGTAGCTGAGATTTAACAGAGGAGTTGTCAAAGTTTTCTGTACCCGTGAAATTTGATGGCTTCGTAAGAAATTGAACTCTGTCAAGGTGCCCATCGTTAAATCAATAACTTAGGTTGTGCTGTTCGTTCGTTTCGTGGCTTTTTACAAGACGGACAAATTTGCTCATTGAGAAGAGGGTGGTCTGGTGAATGTTGCAATCGGTTGTGATCATGGTGGATTCCCGGTAAAAGATATCGTGATTTCGGTGTTGCGGGATCTCGGAGTGGCGGTTGATGATCATGGCTGTGCTTCGGCTGATTCGGTCAATTACCCCGATTACGCTCGGTTGGTCTGCCAGGCCGTCGTCGATGGTAAGGCGGATCGGGGGATCCTGATCTGTGGGACCGGCATCGGCATGTCCATGGCTGCCAATCGTTATCCGACCATTCGAGCGGCGCTCTGCCAGGATATCTTTACCGCTCGGATGAGCCGGGAGCATAATGATGCCAATGTCCTTTGCCTCGGGGCCAGGGTGGTCGGACCGGGGCTGATGATCGAAATCGTCAAGGAGTGGATTTTGACGGATTTTGCCGGAGGTCGCCATCAGACCAGGATTGACATGTTTTCGGAAATTGGAGCCGCCCGCTGAGGGGAACGGCTGTCATCTGTTATGAATTGGCTCTGGATATATCGGGCATGGGGATCTCGAGATTGACCCCTTTTTAATCAATCAAGCTTTGGAATTATCATGGTATCTCATTTAAAGACAGTTGATCCCGAAGTGTATCGCTCCATTCATTATGAACTGGAGCGTCAATCGTTTCAGCTTGAGTTGATTGCCTCGGAAAATATCGTCAGTCAGGCGGTTCTTGAAGCCCAGGGCTCAATCTTTACCAACAAGTACGCCGAAGGATATCCCTCCAAGCGTTATTATGGGGGGTGTGAATATGCCGATGAGGTTGAGCTGCTGGCCATCAAGCGGGCCCTTGAGATCTTCCAGGCTGAATATGCCAATGTTCAACCCCACTCCGGCAGTCAGGCCAACATGGCGGTCTATTTCGCCACTCTGGCCCCGGGTGATACGGTCCTGGGCATGGATCTGGCACATGGAGGTCATCTTACTCACGGGAGTTCGGTGAATTTCTCCGGACAATTATACAACTTTGTCTCCTATGGGGTGGACCGGCAGAACGAACGGATTGATATGGCCGAGGTGGAGCGATTGGCCGAAGAACATCGCCCCAAGATGATCGTGGCCGGGGCTTCCGCGTACCCCAGAGTGATCGATTTTGCCGGCTTTCGTCGTATCGCCGATAAGGTCGGAGCCCTGTTCATGGTTGATATGGCCCATATTGCCGGGTTGGTGGCGGCAGGCGTTCATCCTTCACCTGTACCCCATGCCGATTTTGTCACCACCACGACCCATAAGACCATGCGCGGCCCCCGGGGCGGTTTAATTCTTGCCCGCGAGGAGTATGGCAAAAAAATAAACAGCAAGATTTTTCCCGGAATCCAGGGCGGACCTCTGGTTCACGTAATTGCCGCCAAGGCCGTGAGTTTTCGAGAGGCCTTGACTGATGATTTTCGGATCTATCAGCAACAGGTGGTCAAGAATGCCCAGGCTCTCGGTGAAACGCTGACGGCTTCAGGATTCCGATTGGTTTCCGGAGGTACCGATAATCACCTTCTCCTGGTGGATTTGTCAGGAAAAGGTATAACCGGTAAGGATGCTGAAGAGTCCCTGGAAAAGGCCGGTTTGACTGTGAACAAGAATGCCGTCCCCTTTGATTCTCAGCCGCGTTTTGTCACCGGAGGGGTCCGGATTGGAACTCCTGCCGTGACTACCCGTGGTTTGAAAGAGTCTGAGATGAAGATGATCGGATCGTGGGTTGATCGAGCGGTCAGTAATCTGAGGAATGAGGCAGCATTGGCTGAGATTCGACTCGAGGTGCGTGAGCTTTGTGAACGGTTCCCCCTTTATCCTGATCTTCAACGTGACGAGCTGTAATGATGAGCCTTCCCCGACCATCCTGGCAGGATTACTTCATGGCGATCACCGATCTGGTCGCCCAGCGCTCCACCTGCACCCGGCGTTATGTCGGCGCCATTCTGGTCCGGGATAAACACATAATAGCCACGGGGTATAACGGTGCCCCGGCTGGAGTACCCCATTGTCTTGATGTGGGTTGTCTCAGGGAGCAGCAGGGCATTCCCTCTGGAGAGCGCCATGAGCTTTGCCGAGGGCTTCATGCCGAGCAGAATGCCATTATCCAGGTCGCACTGCATGGGACAACCACCGAAGGTGCTACCTTGTATTGCACCAATATGCCTTGTGCCATTTGTAGTAAGATGTTGATCAACTCACGGATCGCCGAGGTCTATTATCGTGAGGGATATGCTGATTCTTTATCCTCCGCACTGTTGGCGGATGCCGGGATTCCGGTTCGTCAGATAGGTTAAGCACGAGATTTGAGTCACCCAAGGGCGGCAATCACAGAGCCCTGAAAGGACCGGCCATATAGGTCAAGGAGAGTTGTGTCATGAAATGTCCTTACTGTGGTCATCTTGAGAACCGAGTGGTTGACTCTCGACTTAATCGGGAATTCACCATTACCAGACGACGGCGTTCCTGTGATGCCTGTCAGCGGCGGTTTACGACCTATGAGCGCCTTGAGGTCACCTTGCCGATGCTGGTTAAAAAGGATGGTCGGCGTGAGTCCTGGGATCGTGATAAACTCATGGCTGGACTGAAAAAGGCCTGTGAAAAGCGACCGGTCAGCATGGCCCAGATCGAGGAGTTTGTCGATACCCTGGAAATTGAATTGCAGGACATGGGAGAACGGGAAGTCCCGGTAAAGCTGGTGGGTGAAAGGGTGATGGATGGATTGAGGAACATGGATGAAGTCGCCTATGTCCGCTTTGCCTCGGTCTACCGACAGTTTAAGGATCTAAGCGAATTTATGGATGAATTGAAATCCATGCTCAACACGACAAAGTCGTAATCGAGCTACTTTTTCTCGTTGTTCCAATTTTTTATTCTATCTTCGAGTTACCCCTTCCCAATGAGCGCCTTTCCTTATTCTGATAGTCATTTTATGAAAATGGCGTTACGCGAGGCCCATAAGGGGGAAGGGCGAACCGCTCCCAACCCTTGTGTCGGCGCCGTGGTGGTGAAGAACGGCCGACTCATCGCCAAGGGATATCATCACCAGGCCGGAACCCCCCATGCTGAGGTTCATGCCTTGAATGCGGCTGGTACCGAGGCCCGGGGGGCAACCCTCTATGTCACTCTGGAGCCCTGTCATCATCAGGGGCGGACAGGTCCCTGTACCGAACGGATTGTGGCGGCCGGTATTTCTCGAGTGGTGGTCGGGATGAATGATCCCAACCCTTTGGTCGCCGGAGGCGGGAATGATTATCTTGCTTCCAACGGAATCAAGGTTACCGCTGGAATATTGGCCGAATCCTGCCTTGAGTTGAACCGGCCCTTTGTGAAACATATTGTGACCGGGTTACCCTGGATGGTTATGAAGGCGGGACTCAGTTTGGATGGGCGCATTGGGGTCGGGAGTCCCGGTGGCCGGGTCACCGGAGACGAGTCCAGGCGGGAGGTCCATCGCCTTCGAAATCGATTTGACGCTATCCTGGTCGGGATCGAGACGGTCCTGGCGGATGATCCGGCCTTGACCACCCGTCTGCCTTGGGGCAAAGGACGTGATCCCCTCAGGGTGGTCCTTGACCGGAGCTTACGATGTCCGGTTGACTCCCGACTGTTAACCCAGCAATCAACTGCTGCTACCTTGATTTTCTGTGGTCCTGATGTTGATCAACCACGGCGGCAGAAGCTATCCCGGGCCGGGGCTGAAATAATGGAGGTCCCGCTCGATCCTGCCGGGGGGCTCTCCTTGCCGGCGGTTCTTGCAACCCTTGGCCGGATCGGGATCATGGGGGTGCTGGTGGAAGGTGGAGGTCGGGTCCATGCCTCATTTCTCAGGGATGAACTCTATGACCAGGCCTGTCTTTTTCTGGCCCCGGTTTTATTCGGCGCTCGCGGAGTCCCGTTGGTCGGCGATCTGGCCTGTGGCTCGGTGGCGGATGGCAAACGTCTGGAAATCCGCACGACCCGGCGTCTGGGGTCGGATATCATGATTGAAGGACTGTTCCGATAGGATCGGGAATCGAGGTGAGACCATGTTTACCGGACTGATTGAAGGCAAAGGGAAAATCACGGCCAAAAGCCCCGGCGGCCAGGGGATGGTCTTCGGAATCGAAGCGGATTTTGATCTCATCGATCCCCGGGAAGGGGAATCCATTGCCGTCAACGGGGTCTGCCTGACTGCCATGACCATTAACGGTCGCAGGTTTCAGGTGGACGTTTCTCCTGAAACCTTGTCACGGTCGAATCTCGGTCGGGTAGGAGTCGGCTCGGTGGTGAATCTGGAAAGGGCGCTCAAGCTTAGTGACCGGCTGGGCGGCCATTTGGTCAGTGGGCATGTCGATGGGGTCGCCACGGTGCTTGAACGCCGCCCCCTGGGCGACTTCGTGTTGTTTTCCTTTCAGATTCCTTCGGGCCTCGGGCGGTATATTATCGAAAAGGGCTCCATTACCATCGATGGGATCAGTCTGACCGTTAACTCTTGTGATGAGCGGGTCTTTCGGGTCTCGATTATTCCGCATACCCTGGAAGTGACTACCTTGGGGGGGCTGAAGCAGGGGGCCATGGTCAATCTGGAGGTGGATCTGATCGGGAAATATGTTGAGAAACTCCTTTCTGTACCCACTGAAACCGGTTCCCGGATCAATCCAGCCTTTCTGGCCGAGCACGGGTTTTTGAAATAGGTTTTCTTCCATAAAGCTGTCGTTTTACCAGGATCAAGACGTGTTCACGGGGAACACGGACGTTACCTTCTACGGATTCCTGTCTTTGGGTGATCCGTGATTATTGGAGAGTTTGATGACTGTTAATACCATTGAAGAGGCAATTGAAGATATTCGTTCCGGCAAGATGATCATCCTGGTGGATGACGAGGATCGGGAAAATGAGGGCGATCTCTGTATGGCCGCCCAGATGGTGACCCCGGAGGCAGTTAACTTCATGGCCACCCATGGTCGGGGTTTGATCTGTCTGACCTTGACCCCGGAGCAGACCGACAAACTCGGCTTGCCCATGATGGTCCGGGATAATAAGTCGCCGTTCGAGACGGCCTTTACGGTGAGTATCGAGGCCAGAACCGGCGTAACCACCGGGATCTCTGCGGCGGATCGGGCTCGGACCATCCAGGCGGCGGTTCGACTGGATGTGACCCCTGATGATATCGTCAGCCCTGGGCATATTTTCCCCTTGCGGGCCAAGCGAGGCGGGGTCCTAGTCCGGACCGGTCAGACCGAGGGCTCGGTCGATCTTTCCCGCTTGGCTGGTCTCCGGCCATCGGGGGTGATCTGTGAGATCATGAATGAAGACGGGACCATGTCCCGGATGCCGGACTTAAAAAAGTTCGCCAAAAAACATGGTCTCAAGATTGCCACGATTGCTGACCTGATTGCCTATCGGCTTCGGGAGGATACCCTGGTCCACCGGGCCGCAGAAACCCGCTTGCCTACCCGTTTTGGGGGAGAGTTCAAGGCCATTGTCTATACCAATGATGTGGATAATTATGAACATCTCGCTTTGGTCAAGGGTGATATTAATCCCGATGAAGAGGTGTTGGTCCGGGTCCATTCCGAGTGCCTGACCGGGGATGTCTTTGGTTCGATGCGTTGTGATTGCGGCGACCAATTGCATGCCGCGATGAAGATGGTGGGCGACCGGGGTAAGGGCGTCATCCTCTATATGCATCAGGAGGGTAGAGGCATTGGTCTGGTCAATAAGCTCAAGGCTTATGCCTTGCAGGATGAGGGGTTTGACACCGTTGAGGCTAATAATAAACTGGGCTTTAAGGCGGATCTCCGTGATTATGGGATTGGCGCTCAGATTCTTAGGGATATTGGGGTTATCAAGATGCGCATTATCACCAATAATCCTAAGAAGATTGTCGGCCTTGAAGGATATGGTCTCCAGGTCGTGGGGCGTGAGTCCATCCAAATCCCTCCCGAGCCGGAAAATCTCAAATATCTGCAGTGCAAAAAGGATAAATTGGGGCATATGCTTGATATGCTCCCCAAAGATCTGTCTTGAGATAAAGGGGTGATCGACCTGGTCTCGTTTGATAAAAAGGATCGACGACAACCGTATTCGGTTGTATGAGTTGTACCATGTTGAACTTAAATTTATAGGGGAGCGGAAATGGCTAAATTTATTGAAGGAAACCTGAAGGCGGATGGGAAAAAATTCGGGATCGTGGTGGCACGATTCAACTCGTTCATAGCCGAAAAATTATTGGATGGGGCCATTGATGCCCTGGTTCGTTCCGGTGCCTCCACTGATGCCATCGAGGTTGTCCGGGTGCCCGGCGCCTATGAAATTCCCCTGGTGGCCCAGGCCATGGTCAAAACCGGCCGGTTCGATGCGCTAATCTGCCTCGGAGCGGTTATCCGTGGGGCCACTCCCCATTTTGACTTTGTGGCCAACGAGGCGGCTAAGGGTATCGCCCAGGTCAGTCTCGACAGTGGGGTGCCGGTGATGTTCGGGGTTCTGACCACCGACTCTATTGAACAGGCCATTGAGCGGGCTGGGACCAAGGCGGGGAATAAAGGGGCGGATTGCGCCATCGCCGCCATTGAAATGGTTAACCTTCTCGGCCAGATTTAGAGCGCCCCATGACCATTTCCCTTCGTCGTAAATCCCGTGAACTGGCCATGCAGGCCATGTATCAGAGCGAGTTAACTGGCCAGTCGTTGATTGAGGCCTTTCTCATTCAACTCGAGAGCTTTGAAGTGAATAAGAAGGCGGTGACCTATGCCCGTGAGTTGTTGGCGGGCATCAGCGGCAGGCTTGAGGAGATTGATCAGTTAATTGGCGAGCAGTCAAAACATTGGCGTCTGGAGCGAATGGCCCAGGTTGATCGTAATATTCTCCGGATTGCGGTGTATGAACTGTCAGTAATGGTCGATATACCCGGCTCGGTGGTTATCAATGAGGCCATTGAGATCGCCAATCGATACTCAAATGAGGATGCCGCCTCCTTTATCAATGGCATTCTCGATGCCATTGGCAAGAAACTAGGCCGTATTTGAAAGGTACGTTCCACCCAGCAGTTGAGCTGAAGAGGAGAGCATGGCCAAAGAAACACCTGAGCGTGAAAGGCCGGGGCTGGTCCAGGAACTGGGCTCGGTTCTGGGAGTCGGCGTCTCAATTTTTATCCTGATCTGTCTGGCCGGTTATTCGCTTCCGGCAGAGGTCGGCGGACTCCAGCCGGTTCTCTGGGGTGGGCGGATCGGTATCTTTTTTGCCGGGATCGTTATGGGGTTTCTTGGGGTCAGTTCTTTCTGGCTTTTTATCCTCTTTTTTACCTTTTCAATTCGGTTCTTTTCACCCCGAGCCTCCCTGGCCCGGCTTCCCCATATCTTTGCCGGCTCGACCGGAATTATCATTGCCAGCTGCGGGTTGTTGGGTGCCACCGGCCTTTCTTCCTTTAAAATCTTCGGTCATCGCTATCCCGTCGCCGGGTCCGTGGGCGATCTGCTGAATCATTACATGGGCCTCTATTTCGGGGGGGGCGGTACGGTCCTCTTTTTTATCTGTCTCTTCATCCTCTCAATCATGGCCGCCTTGGAGTTTTCGCCCTATGTGGCGGCCTGTGATCTGGTCGAGGGGATCCGCCTTCTGTGGCAGCGGATCAGGGAGCGGCGTAAATCCGATGGTGATGAACGGATAATGGTCGGTGCAGAGAAAAAGTCGGCGGCCAAGCCTTCTCCCAAGGTCAATAGTCCGGTCCGTGAACTCGAAGATGATGAGATGATCATCTCGGTGCCCAGTGTCAATGAATTCGTCCGACTGACCGGTGATGACGAAGAGGATTTTCATCCCCAACCCGTGGTGGCTGGTGATTATCGATTGCCGGGAATTAATCTTTTGGATAAATCACCTCCCGGCGATTTCCTAGCCGATCGTGAACATTATCTGGAGACCAGTCGGAAGCTTGAGGAAAAGTTAAAAGATTTCGGGGTGGAGGGCAAGGTTTCCGGAATCTCTCCGGGGCCGGTTATCACCACCTACGAGTTTGAACCAGCCCCGGGGGTCAAGATCAACAAGGTGGTCAATCTGGCCGATGATCTGGCCATGGGTTTAAAGGCCGAGAGTGTCCGGATTGTCGGTTCCATTCCCGGTAAGGCGGCGCTGGGTATTGAGATTCCCAACGTGGAGCGGCAGATTGTCTATGTCCGCGATATCCTGGGCAGTGAAGAATTCCAGAAGGCTGGGTCTAAGTTGACCCTAGGGTTGGGGATGGACGTAATCGGCAACCCGGTTATGGCGAATCTGGCGAAAATGCCCCATCTCCTGATCGCCGGGGCCACCGGAGCGGGCAAGAGTGTGGCGGTGAACACCATTATCTGCAGTATGCTGATGAAGGCGACCCCTGAGGAGGTCCGGTTCCTGATGGTCGATCCGAAACGGATCGAGTTGTCCTGCTATGAGGATATCCCCCATCTTCTTCATCCGGTGGTGGTTGATCCGAAGATGGCAAGCCGGGCCCTCCAGTGGGCGGTGCGCGAGATGGAACGGCGCTATCAGCTCATGGAAGAAAAACGGGTCAAGAATATCCATTCCTTTAACGAGATGAGTGATGAACGGTTGCCACTCATCGTCATAATCATCGATGAGTTGGCCGATCTAATGATGGTTTCTTCCCGTGACGTGGAGGATTCCGTGGCACGATTGGCTCAGATGGCTCGGGCCGCCGGGATGCATCTTATCCTGGCCACTCAGCGGCCTTCGGTGGATGTCCTGACCGGTCTGATTAAGGCCAATTTCCCCACCCGGATGTCCTTTAAGGTCTCTTCGAAAATCGACTCCCGAACCATTCTCGATAGCTCTGGTGCTGAGCATCTCCTGGGAGCTGGTGACATGCTGTTCCTGCCACCAGGAAGTGCCAGGCTCCAAAGGATCCATGGGGCCTTTATCTCAGAGAAGGAGATTGAGCAGATTGTTACCTTCATTAAGGGGCAGCGTCCAGCCAGTTATGACGAGACCGTGATTAAAATCGCTGATGCCCCTGATGACGATGACGGTGATGACGAAGGTGGTTATGATGAAAAATATGATGAAGCGGTGGCCCTGGTCTGTGAAAGCGGCCAGGCCTCGATCTCCATGGTCCAGCGGCGTTTGCGGGTCGGGTACAACCGTGCGGCTAGAATGATCGAAACTATGGAACGAGAAGGGGTGGTCGGGCCATCTGACGGGGCAAAACCCCGGGAAGTCCTGGCCAAAAAATCGTATTGATAGCCGGTGGATGAGCCCTTTTGGGGGATGCCCTTAAAATATCTGGTCTCATGTTGCGAAAAACTTGTAAATCATTACGGAAATGACTACATGTTGAATTCAATGATGTTGCGTTGAGGCGTCATCCTGGATCTCCTGTTTTTGGGGTGCGGGGATGACAAAATGAGGACATCCTTGAATGAGTACGAGGTGCTAATGCAAAGACTACTGAATCATTCAATCAATATGGAAAAGGTTCGGACTATTATCTACCATCTGCCGGATGGTCAATCGTTCGTGGTCCCGATTGATGGGTTGGAACCTTACATCGAACTCGGATTCGGCGATATCTGCGATACCTCCGAGATTGATGGTGTCGTCCATTATTTTCCAAAGGGGAACGCCTGATCCAAGGATCGGTCCTGGTGTCTCCGTTGCTAACCGCCAAAGCACTTTCCCGTTCCGGGAAGGTGCTTTTTTTTAATAAAAATGGAACATGTCGCTGATGATTGATTTGAAGAGTGACGGCCATATCCATACCAGTCGTTGTCATCATGCCGTTGGAAGCATGGAGGACTATGTTCAGGTAGCCTTGGCTCGCGGGCTCGAAAAGATTGTCTTTCTTGAACATCTGGAGGTCGGGATTCGGTATTTTGAGTGTACTTGGCTGGAACCCGCCGACTTTGATGATTATTTCCAGGAAGGCCGGTTCTTGCAGAAAAAATATCACAATCGGATCGAGATCGGGCTTGGGGTTGAGGTTGGCTTCAACCCTGACGGGGTTGATCAGATTCTGGCCTTGCTGGCTCAGTATCCCTTTGAACGGATCGGCTTGTCCTATCATTTTATGGAGGTTGACGGGGGCCATCATAACCTGGTCAGCCGCAAGGCCACCAATATTGAGGCCCTGGGCCGGATCGGGGTTGATGAGGTGGTTCGGCGGTATTTTGCCACCATGCTTGAGGCGGTTACCGTCATACCCGGGGATGTGGTTTGTCATTTGGATGCTGTGATGCGGTATCACCCCGAGCTTCGTTTCACCGAGGAGAATAATCGGCAGATTCGGGCAATATTACAAACCATGGCTGAAAAGGAGATGGCGCTGGAGGTGAATGCCTCTGGAGTCCGCATGGAGATCCGGAGAGAACCCTTTCCGGCCCGATGGATTGTTGAACAGGCCCTGTCGATGAATATCCCCCTGATTGCCGGGTCCGATGCCCATCGTCCGGAGGATGTGGGTCGAATTGAGATGTTGGGCGAGTAAAGCTGGATGTTTGTGAGGGGAATCCCGGGAGTGTAATCGCTAGACGCTGGCCAGATTGATGCTCAAGGGGACAACATACTGGCGGCGGTTGAGTTGTTGGGTTGAGCCGAGCTGCCACTCGCCGCAGGTTGTCCCCTGGGGTAATATGGCACAGATCTTTTCGACCAGTCCTTTGATATTGATGATCGGATGACGAGAAAAGACCTCGGGCAAGCCGTAGGTGAGTTTGCAGGCCAGGCATTTCCCGGGTCGTTCATTTAAGGTCAGGGCAAAGTTCAAGGTTTGGTTGCCAGGGGAATAGTCACGGAACATCAAGTTTATATCGTAGACTCCTTCGTCAGGATCGCCATAAAGGGCCTCAAAAAAGGCGTTGGAGGTCTCGGCTGGGAAGAGTTCGGCCAAGGTTGGTTCGGAGAAAATTTCAGAGTAGGTTGTCTGGTTCATAATTGAATGGATTTCCTCGGAGAAAATTCGGCTCAGGCCCGCCAATTTTTCCGGTATCCTGCGCCGGATCGGTGTTTGTAAATGTGAATAGATTAACCGGAGCCTGCGATTCCGTCAATTCCAAACTAGCCTTGATTGCGGGGGGGTATTTCCTGTGGTAGATTGACAGATTCATGAGAACCATTGGTCATGGGGGCGTGCGGCTGCGGTGGTATGAGTCACTGGATGTTAATCTTGAATCAACCAGGAATTACAAGAATATATGCAACGATCTCTTTTTCCTTCAGCGGACAGTGACGGCAGGGCAATTTCATCTCTGGGTACAGCCCTGGAGGGCCTGAACGATGCCCAGCGTGAGGCGGCCACCTGTCTGGGTTCTCCCGTTCTGGTCATCGCCGGGGCCGGAACCGGGAAGACCCGGACCCTGGTCCATCGGATGGCCTATCTGGTTGACCAGGGCATTTCAGCCGAGAATATCCTGCTGTTGACCTTCACCCGAAAGGCGGCCCAGGAGATGATCGACCGGGCCGGCCGCCTGATCGATCATTCCGCCCAGAGAATCACCGGGGGAACCTTCCATGCCGTGGCCAATATCCTGTTGCGACGTTTTGGTCATCATTTGGGATATGCCTCGAATTTCACCATTCTCGATCGGTCCGACTCGGAAGGGATTCTCAATCTGATCAAGTCATCGCTGAATCTGGGCTCCTCCGGCAAGCGATTTCCCACCCGGCGGGTAATCTGTAATCTGCTGTCCCGGGCGGTGAATAAATCCCGTTCCCTGGAGGAGACGGTTGAGGATCAGTACGCCCACCTCGCCGAATTTCTTGATGATCTGGTTAAGATCCAGAAGCATTATCATCAGTTCAAATTGGAACATGGGTTGATGGACTATGATGATCTCTTGGTTAATCTACAAAAGGTCCTGAGCCAGGTGGGCGAGGTCCGGAGGGAGGTGTCAGGACGATTTCGCCATATCCTGGTTGACGAGTATCAGGATACCAATCCTCTCCAGGCCGATATTGTCCGATTGGCCGCCGAGGGTCATAATAATGTCATGGTGGTGGGTGATGACTCCCAGTCGATTTATAGTTTTCGGGGGGCTGATTTCCGGAATATCATGGATTTCCCCCAAATTTTTCCAGGGACCACTCTGATCCGGCTCGAAGAGAATTATCGCTCCACCCAGGCCATCCTGTCTCTGACCAATGCTATTATTGATCACGCCACCGAGAAGTATAATAAAAAACTTTTCAGTTCCATTGCCGGAGGGGACAAGCCCATCGTCAACGGAACCTGGGATGATTCCGCCCAAGCCCGTTGGGTCTGTGATCGGATCTCCGGGCTGGTTGATGCCGGGGTGCCTCTGAGCGAGATGGCCGTGTTGTTCCGGTCTGGATTCCATTCCTACAAACTTGAGCTTGAGTTGACCAATCGGCAGATCATCTTTGAAAAACGGGGCGGGATGAAGCTCACCGAATCGGCTCACATCAAGGATATCCTCTCGTATCTGCGGGTGATCAACAACCCCGCGGATCATCTGTCCTGGAATCGGATCCTGCTGCTCTTGGACAAGGTCGGTCCCAAGACGGTTCAACGGGTCCTTGAGACCATCCGGTCGGCAGAAGATCCCTTGGCGGCGTTGCATGAATATCCGGCCCCCCCGGCCTGGCGTGCCCAGCTCAAGGCCTTGCTGACTATGCTCAAGGATATTTCTGCCCCGGGATTTACCCCGGTGATGATGTATGATGCGGCCATGGACTATTATCGGGAGATCTTTGAACGGATCTACCATGATGATTATCCCACCCGGAGCCGTGATCTCGAGCAGTTGCGCCAGTTGGTTGCCGGTTATCCTGATCTGCAATCCTTTATGGATGATACCACCCTGGATCCGCCGGGAGCTACCGATGAGACCGCAGGGGGGCGCCTGGGTGGAGATGGGGAGAGTCTGGTTCTTTCCACCATCCATTCTGCCAAGGGTTTGGAGTGGGATCATGTTTTCGTGATCCATCTTGCAGCCGGTCGTTTCCCGACCTGTCAGCCTTTCATGAGAGATGAGTGGGAGGAGGAGCGGCGAATGTTCTATGTGGCGGCCACCCGGGCCAGAAAAAATTTGTATTTGACCTATCTTCGGGAAAGTAATTCCTTTGACCGCCAGGCAGCCAGCGGGGGAATTTCACCTTTTTTGGCTGAAATTCCCTCACATCTGGTCCAGGGCGGGGAAAGCATGACCGGCTGGAGCGGGGCTGCGGTGAGCGCGGCGGTGGTGACCCGATCCCGGCAACCCCGTGATATCAGTATGTTCCAGGAAGGGGTTGCGGTTCGGCACCCATTTTTTGGCGAAGGTCGGATTGAAAAGAGTGCCGGAACCAGGTCGGTGGAGGTCTTTTTTTCTCGTCATGGGCGGAAGACCCTCCATCTTGATTATGCCCGTCTTGAGGTGATTGAGTAGTGGACTACCATGAGGCCTGGGCCTTTCTCGACAATCTGCAGTTTTTTAAGATCAAGCTGGGGCTTGATTCCATGGCAGCTTTTCTTGATGGGGTGGGTCGTCCCCAGGAGGGGCTTCGCTTCATCCATGTGGCCGGTACCAACGGAAAGGGCTCGGTGGCTGCTACCATGCTGACGGTGCTCGTCGAAGCTGGGTATCGGGTGGGACTCTACACTTCTCCTCATCTCTCAACGGTTCGGGAGCGTTTCCGGATCAATCACGCCTATATCTCTCGGGAAGAGTTTGCCCAACAGGCCACTCGGGTCAAGGATAGTCTGGCCGGACAACAGATCACCTATTTTGAATTTACCACCGCCTTAGCCCTGCTCTGGTTTGCCCAGGAAGAAGTTGATCTGGTTATTCTTGAGGTGGGGCTGGGCGGGCGTCTTGATGCGACCAACGTGATTACCCCGCTGGTTGGGGTGATCACCAATATCGCCATGGATCATGAGGCCTATCTCGGTCATACCTTAACAGCGGTCGCCTGGGAGAAGGCCGGAATCATCAAGCTTGGGGTTCCTTTGGTTTCAGGCCTTAGCGGGGAGGAGCCTCTGGCGGTGGTTCGGGAGCGCTGTACGGAATTGGCGGCGCCACTTTTTCTCCTTGGGCGCGATTTCCAGGGGGAGGTTAAAGGCGAGGGCGAGTGGTCCTATCGAAGCTGGGAGGAAGGGTGGAACCTTCCTTGCTTAGGTCTTGGTCTTGCCGGACGATATCAGGTCGATAATGCGGCGGTTGCCTTGGCAACTCTGGAAATTCTGGCGGGACAAGGTTTTGGCATTACCCCCGATGTTGTTCGTCGGGCCTTGCCCAAAGTGAAATGGCCCGGGCGGATGGAATATTTTCGGCTTACCGAACCTGACCTGCAGCCGGTTGACTCCTCGGACATAGGTCGGGCGCCCGACCAGTATCGAAGGTATCTTTTAGATGGTGCCCACAATCCGGCCGGAGTTCAGGCCCTGGCTGCTACCCTGACTTCTATGTTTGACCGCCGTCGTTTGATAATGGTCTGGGCGAGTATGGGTGATAAGGATTTTGGCCGATCACTGGCCCTGATTATCCCGTACTGTGATCAATTGATTTTTACTCGACCGGAGTCGGAGCGGAGTGCAACCCCAGCGCAACTGCTTGAAAATGTTCCAGCGAAGTATCGTCCCCATTGTCGGACCGCGGAATCTGTTGGCGAAGCCTTGACCATGGCCCGGCGGGAAACCGACGGTCGAGACCTGATTGGGGTTGCCGGTTCTTTGTACCTGATCGGGGCTGCCCGGGAAATTTTATTGGGGGAACCGGTGCCATGAGTTGGGATGACGACTTTTTTTTTGCCGGAGTAGATGAAGAGGTTATTCGGAAGGAGAAGGCCAAGGCCAGGGACCTACGAAAATCCCGATGGTGGCAGAACAAGATTGCGGCGAAATGTTGCTACTTCTGCGGGAAATCCACCGAAAGCAAGGATCTCACCATGGATCATCTGGTCCCACTGACCAGGGGAGGCTTGAGCGCGAAAAACAATCTGGAGCCCTGCTGCAAGGACTGTAACACCAGGAAAAAAAACATGCTTCCAGAAGAATGGCGGGATTTTCTCACCCGACTCCAAGATGGGCAGGAATCCGATGGGGATAGCTCCAAATAACTGGAGCGTTCATTCCAGAATGGGGTAATCAGAAAAGAAGGATGCGAAGGAAACCTTGGAACTCAGTCTGATTTCTTCCCGTGACAATGGGGGCAGACACCGGAGAAGGCTACATGGTGTCCTGAAATCTGATAGTGGGTAATGATCGAGGCCTCATCCTCAAGGATCGGATGGAGGGGCATGGGGACATCATCAACCCGACCGCATTGTTGGCAATTGACGTGGTAATGGGGGGTTGGATTACCGTCGAACCGTTTATGGGGTTCCCCGAAATCAAGCTTCTGGATTGTTCCGCAATCGGACAATAATTCAAGATTCCTGTAGACAGTGCCCAGACTGACCCTCGGTAAGCGCTTCTTGACCAGGTCATGTAAGGCGGCGGCGGTCGGATGGCAGGTTAAGCACTGAAGCTCTTCCAGGATAATCTTCCGCTGGTTGGTCTGCCGTAGTATTTTATGTCTCGATTCCGTTTGCATCATCCTATTTACCTCTATCCGACAAAAAATGAAAATATTTTTTTATGTTTTACTGGGAATAACATTCTTATTATCAATATTCATCTCCAAGACAGATGCCAATTTCCCGGGCGGTAAGAATCTTATCACTATCTAAAGGAACTTTTTTTCGCTGCTTAATGGCCTCGGCCAGCGGCACGGCTTTCATGCTTCCGCTGCTTAAGGCCACCATCTGATCGAACTGTCCGGCTTCGGCCATGCGAACGGCGGCGGCACCAAAACGCAACGCCAACATACGGTCAAAAGTGGTGGGCGAGCCACCTCGCTGGAGATGACCCAAAACCATGGTCCGGGTGTCTTTTCCTGCACATTCCTTGATCTGGCGGGACACCCATTCGCCGATCCCACCAAGCAGGACCTCTTGGCGTCCCACCGCGCATTTATCATTATCTTGAATCACAGTTAGGCCGTTACGTGACTTGGCTCCTTCAGCCACCACCACAATGGCGTAATGCTTGCCATGGAGCTCGTTGTCGGTGAGTTTTCGACAGATAACCTGGGTGTCAAAGGGAATTTCTGGAATCAGAATCACATCGGCTCCTCCAGAAACCCCCGAGTTGAGGGCGATCCAACCAGACTCTCTCCCCATGACTTCCACCACCATCACCCGGTCATGGGATTTTGCTGTGGAATGGAGTTTGTCCAGGGCCTCGGTGGCGGTGGAAACTGCGGTGTCAAAACCAAAGGTCAGTTCGGTGGCTTCAAGATCATTGTCAATGGTCTTGGGTACCCCGATGACCGGCATCCCCTTTTCGGTGGCAAAACGGTGGGCGATTTCCAGACTTCCGTCACCACCTACAGCGATGTGGCAAAAAAAACCCATGCGATTAAAGTTTTTCATCACCCGTTCGGAAAGATCCCTGATCTGTATCTCACCCGCCAGATTTTCAACAGGCATGGCAAATGGATTGCCTTTATTGGTGGATCCAAGAATGGTTCCTCCGGTGGGAGTTATATCCTCAACCTTTTCCGGGGTGAGCCGAATCAGTTCATCGGGATCAAGGAGTCCCAGGTACCCGCTGCGGCTACCGTAAACCTCCCAATCTCTGGAATCTGCAGATTTGACCACGGCATGAATGACTGCATTCAGGCCCGGGGCGTCTCCGCCTCCGGTGGAAATGACAATTCGTTTCATAATTCTTCCCTTGAAAATAGTTGTGATGAATTGAAAAGTTTTTGAAACGTGAGGTTGAAATTCAACCGGGCTATAAGTCCTTAGCAAAATCGGCAAGGGATGCGCTTGAATGAGCGTCGGATTTTGTCACCCGAGAGTCAATCGTATTATGTTGCATAGCCCAGAGTCGGTTTGAACATTCAGGCTAATTAGTTTCCATCCTTAAAGTCGCAGACTTTAAGGATGATGAAACGTGTTGTTTTCAATTCAGAAACGAGGGTTTTTCGAGAAGGTCAAGGAAAACAAACAGTTGCGCGGAGGCGTACATGGGTACGCCGCACAAGCAACTGTGCGGTTTGACGCAGAGATTCTCGAAAAAGACCGTTTCTGGATGGAAACTAATTATACCCTACCATTCACTGACGACGCCAGAAACAATTTTTTACATCGGAGGGAGGTACGAGTTTTCGACCAAAGATCCATGAAAATTACCAATTCTGGTTGATGTATAGTTTTAGTGGGAATCGTTTCTATTTAAATTTATTCTTAAATTGCAGGTTGACTCTTTTACCCGAAATTCATATATGTTATAATGTGTGTATTGAGAGTTGGGTTATCTGGGATTGATCCAAATGATTCGCTTCTGACAATCGGTAATAATTTTCTGTTTTATTAATATTTTCGGAGGGTTGGTTATGCTTGAAGTGACAGAAACAGCGATTACGAACTTGAAGGCCTACATGGAGCAGAACAGCGTTGATTCTGCCCTGCGGGTCGCATTGATGCAGGGTGGCTGAGCCGGGCCCTCTCTGGGCTTGGCTCTGGATGAGCCAAAAACGAATGACATGACCGTCGAACAGAGTGACCTGACTTTCCTGGTGGACAATGATCTGATGAAGAATTGTGAAAGCATCAAGATCGACTTTATGGAGAGTGGAATGCGCTCTGGATTTACCATTACCTCCAAGATCCCGGTCGCCGGTGGCGGCAGTGGTTGCGGCAGTTCCTGTGGGTCGGGGGGCTGTGGTTGATTATTGTTGAATGAAAGTTTTAATGCCCCGGTTTCGCAAGAGACCGGGGCATTTTTTTTGTACTTAGTAATTTTTTTCGTGTTTTTAACGGCAAGATATTTGAGAATTGGTCAGGTTCAAAGAGGTTCAGGCCAAGGTTAAGGGACTTGGGAAATACTGATGTACCTGGATCGCGCCCGAATTTGGGTCAGGTTGGGTTGCGCCGATTGAGTAGGTAGCGCAGACTCCGAAACCACAGGCGTAGCAGCAGACACCGCTGTCGCTGTTACGGCGAGGATTTCGGAGTCTCGATTCCTCGCTT
>JAHJAA010000047.1 GCA_018814305.1 Pseudomonadota bacterium | reverse complement strand
TTCTCCGATGAGATCTTCTGGATTCTTGTAATCCTTCATCAGGGCATCGAGCAGGTCGTTGGGTATGGTCATTGGTTCCTCCTTTGGTTACTTTTTGTAACCGGCAGAGGCCATTTACACAAAATTTTTTACAGGCTCGATGTCTTCAGCAATTTTTCCAAATTTTGATTTGAGGTCAGGATGTTTTTTGAAGAATTTTCGTGACCGACGGATGAAATAGTCGGTTACTGTGATAGAAAATTTTTCACTCATCTTCTTCTATTGCCTTAAGAAGACTATCAGCATCCTTAAAAGTAGTAGTTTTCCCTGCCTTTAAATCTTCCAAAGATTCTTTGACCCTGGCAAGAAATGCCTCGCTCTCAGCTTCCGAGAGTTCCTGGAAGCGTTCTTCTGTAAGAACGACATATTGTGGGTGGTTGTTTTTGATAATATGTACGGGACCCTCTTTTATAATATTGTCAATAATTGAAATTCCACGTCTTTTTATCTCTTGGGCTGCTACGCTTCGCATGGCTTTCTCCTTGTGTTGATTTCTGTACTGATTTTAGCATTTGATTTGGCACAAGTCAAATGAGAGCACTTGACAGCGTTTAGGGGACGTTGTTGATTTATTGACTTAGGCGATACCGGGATCATCATGGAGGCCATCGGCCATGTCGCCAAGGCACAAGGCATGAGCCAGCTTGCCCAGAAAGCCCACTTGAGCCGCCAGAACCTCTACAAGGCCTTGACCAGCGGCAGCTCCCCAAAATTTGACACCGTGAAAAAGGTGGTTGAGGCCTTGGGCTGTAAACTTGCGGTGGTGTAATCCCATGGCGCCATAGTATTAATGGAGTGGTCAATTCTTTAAGAAAGAATAGAATTAATGGGACATGTTTGATTTGACTTGATTTGCAATGGTCGTTATTGTGGTTGTATAAATGACCATCAAGGAGGTTTGTCATGCAGACGGTTGAAAACTATATTCCAATAACCCAGGCCAAATCGAAACTTCTGGATATGGTCCGTTCCATACATGACAGAGACGATACCTTTGCAATAACTAAGAACGGGATTCCGGAAGCAGTGATAATCAGCATGAAGAGGTTTGAAGGACTTCTTGAAACTATCGAAATTCTTGCTGACCAGGAGGCAATGTCTCAGTTCAGGGATTCTGTCTCGGATATAAAACATGGTCGAATCGTTGATGCTGACGAGGTTCTTTAATGTCATATGCAGTCAGATTTACAAGGACTGTTGCAGACAAAGTCGCGAATTTTCATCCTGATATTAAAAAAAGTCTCAGGGCAGCAATAAAGGAAATTTCCAGAGAACCTTATGCAGGAAAGGAGTTGCAGGAAGAATTATTCGGTTTCTTAAGTTACAGATTTAGAAGATACAGGGTCATATATCAGGTTAATGAAGAAGGGAAAGAAGTCCTGATTTACACGATCGGACATCGACGAGATGTATATGAGCTTTTTTCAGAGCTGATAGACAGCAAAAAGTAAGACTTTCTCTTGCCTGAAGCAGTAATGGTAATATTAATAGGAGCCTTTGACGCCTTGAACTACGAGTCCGAGATGAACGCCAAGGGCGGACTCTCTGGCGCCACCAACTGGCGACTGCCGAATATCGTTGAGCTTGGCCTCCTGCCCAACAAGGAGAAAGCCGATTCCGCAGCCTGGCTGAATACGCAAGGGGTAGAAAATGTCCAGGGCTACAACTACAGGTCATCCATCACCCGGGCCAATCACCTGGAGCACTCCTGGCGGGTGCAGATGAACTTCGGTTACTGGCTCGGTTCCGGCAAACTGGTCAACGCCTACGTGTGGCCGGTGAGGGGCAATTAAGAAGTAAAAATGTAAAATGAAGACACTGCTGTCTCATAGTTTTGCCAACAACGAAAACTGCGTATAGTCAACAACCTGCGGTGGAGGCGGCTTAAAAAGTTCGATTAAATTGCGTCTTTCAAACAAATTCAACTGAAGTAGACGCAGCATTTGTTGCATAGAAACACCTAGTTTGGCCTTGAATTTCAGGAAGGCCAGCAGGAGGTAAACGCAGAGCGCGATCCATATTTGGGTGAGTACGGCGTTCTTGGATGTCCCCAAAGGAAAGGTGCCAGGAAAGGTGCCAGGCTTGCATTATTGCGTTATTTTCAGTAATTTGAAAACATGGCACGCAAACCTCGACTCCATGTTCCAGGAGGCATCTATCATGTTCTGATCAGGGGAAACGCAGGAGAAGACATCTTCTTTGATCAAGCAGATCGTACGCGTTTTCTCTTGTTGCTGCAAGAAGGGAAGGAACCGAGCGATTTTCTTATCGGTTACATGCTTTTTGCCTCATGATCAATCATATTCATCTCATCATTCAGGTGGGAGAAATTCCTCTATCCAAGATCGTTCAAATCTTTCATTTAAAAAGGCTGTCCCGCACGGTATGGCTATGTTGGTCAGGGTTCATGCGTATGTGTCATCATGGGGGCCGAGAAGGACGAATTTAACTGTCTGGTCCGGTGTGTTTTCACAGTCAGAGCAGGCAACTACCGTTTCATCTCCTTTCTTGCGACACACATCGCAATATAGATAAATAATGATGAAATTACGTTTTACAGGGCATGAATAGAATCCCTGCAAGTTGCCTTTGAGCGGTTCTCCAAAGGCAATAGGATTTTCAAGGATCATATCTACTTTTTTCTTAAGCTGTTTTTTGATTGAAGAATGCTTTTGTACTGCCTTAAGAAAAGCCGCTTCGAACAGTGGAGTTATCATTCTCCAAAGACCTCGTCATAAGAATGCCACACAGTTGATCCAGTTTGCAATTTATGTTGGGTGTCCAGCATAGCCTTTTCAAAGGCTGGGTGAGCGAGGATTTTTTCAACATTCTCACCTTCTACCCTACGCTTTAAGGCCAGCAGGTATTGGGTGATAATTTCTGCCACAGAAGTCCTGTTTTCGGCAGCAAACACCTTGGCAAAATCGGCAATATCTTGATCGAGACTTACATTCAGACGTGTTTTCGACATATTATCCACCTCCATGATTCTAATCTACGCACAATGGGAACAGCTGTCAAGCACTCCTCATCTTGACAGATTTTCTCGTCACAATTATAATTGCAATTATACAGGGTAGCAAACCTTAATGAGGTGCGATTATGGGTCAAGTGACTATATATCTCGACAATGAGACTGAACATAAATTGAAAAAAGCTGCCCAATCCAGCCACCTGTCCGTTAGTAAATGGATTGCGGGAATTATAGAAGAGAAAGTGGCTACGGAATGGCCTCAAGAGGTAGTAAGTTTGGCCGGCTGCTGGAAAGAAGATTTCCCGACAATCGAAGAGATAAGGTCGAGTCCTGGCCATGATTCACCGAGGGAGGAACTCTAAGATTGTATCTTCTTGACACAAACACACTTATTTACTTTTTCAAAGGGCTGGGGAATGTCGCAGATATCCTATTGGCAAAGTCCCCAAAAGATATTGCAATACCTTCTATCGCTCTGTATGAGCTTGAGGTTGGAATCGCAAAATCAAACAACCCGAACAAGAGAAAAAAACAACTGGAAGCGTTAATCTCACGCATTGTCGTCTCGCCTTTTGCCTCGAAAGAGGCCGAAGTTGCCGCCAGGATCAGAGTGGAACTGGAAAATAAAGGCACCCCAATAGGCCCTTGTGACAATATCATTGCCGGAATAGCCTTGAGTTCAAACGCTATACTGGTCACAAGCAACACCAAAGAATTCAGCAGGGTTGAAGGTTTGAGCCTTGAAGATTGGTTCTGATAAGATCATCTTGTTAGCTATCTGCTGCAGGGAGCTTCAATTCAGTTGGTTCAACTTCAAAGGATTTGTTTGAGTTGTCAGCAGAACGTGCCCATGGGATATGTGGAGAGTCTCTCTCCCGTTGAAAGTATGAGAAGCTGACTTAAATAACGCGGCAACGTAGATTCAAGTTCGAAGTGCAACTTCCAGCGGTAATGCGGTGTAGCGCATCGTCTTTCCCCAAAATACCTCGAATGGAGTTTTAAATCCCAGGATTTTACGAGGTCTATGATTGAGCTTTTCGACCGCCGCTTGCACCTGGGCTTCGCTCACCTCTTCAAAACAAGATCCTTTGGGGAAATACTGCCGTAGCAATCCGTTTGTGTTCTCGTTCAATCCTCGTTTGTTAATCAGCGTGGAATAATGACCCCCTTATGAGAGAAAACAGCGTCGAAAATTGACCCCACAATGTTAACGCTCCATGGTCAAAAAGATCATGGAGGAAAACAAGGATGTTAATTGTGGAGACAATAGCAAAAATACGGCGATATTATTTCGTTGAGGGAAGAAGTATCAAGCAGATAACCCGCGACCTTCGATTGTCGCGGAATACGGTTCGCAAAGTAATCCGAAATAACACAACTGAACATCGCTATGAGCGAGATGGTCAGCCTCGGCCTCAACTGGGCGATTACTTGGATCGGTTATCCGCACTGCTTGAAACAGATTGGACAAAACCCAAAAGACGGCGACAGACGGCCATAAGGCTTTATGAACAACTTCAGGCAGAAGGATATCAGGGCGCCTACGATAGTGTTCAGCGCTATGTGAAGGACTGGCGGAAGAAGAGGCGTCACCGCCCCGAGCATGTTTTCATCCCGTTGAGTTTCTCACCAGGAGACGCTTATCAGTTTGATTGGAGCCATGAGGATGTAATCCTTGGCGGGGTGGCTCAGCGGGTTAAGGTGGCCCATTTCCGGCTTTGTCACAGCCGTAAGTTTTTCGTTGTGGCCTATCCACGAGAAAGCCTGGAGATGGTGTTTGATTCCCATGATCGCGCTTTTGCCTTTTTGGGTGGCACTTGCCGTCGTGGCATTTATGACAACATGTCCACAGCGGTTGACCGGATACTTCGGGGTAAAGAACGGGATTTTAATCGTCGGTTCTCTCAGATGTGCAGCCATTACCTGGTAGAACCGGTTGCCTGTACCCCGGCTTCGGGCTGGGAGAAAGGCCAGATTGAGAAGCAGGTTCAGGATATCAGGAGATGGTTATTTACGCCACGACCACGTTTTACGGATTTCGCCGAACTTAATGACTGGCTTCAGGACCGGTGCCAGGCGCTCAGCGAGACAAGAAAGCACCCGGATGACAAGAGTCGAACGATAGAAGAGGTTTTTCAGGACGAGAAGGGATTGCTGGTTCTTGTAGGGAGTCCTTTCAGGGGCTACACAGAGAACGAGTGCCGGGTTTCCAACACCAGCCTCGTCCATTATGACCGCAACCATTACAGTGTCGAGTGCCGGGCAGCCGGTGAGGCGGCAACAGTTCGGGCTACGGCTAACCGTATCCAGGTCGTGTGGGATGGAGAAGTCGTTGCGGATCATGAACGACGATTTGGGCGGGATAAAACGATTTATGACCCCTGGCATTACCTTGGCGTGTTGCAACGCAAGCCAGGGGCATTGAGGGATGGCGCCCCGTTTCAGCAATGGCAGCTTCCGCCCTCCCTTCTGCGCATCCAGAAACGACTCATGCGGCAGCCGGGAGGGGATCGGGATTTTGTCGACATTCTTTATGCCTCCAAGGTGCATGGCCTGGAAATAGCCGAGACAGCCTGCAGGGAAGCATTGGATCAGGGCACGGTACAAAGCCAGACAATTCTCAACCGTATCGCACGGGCTATGGACCCTCCAGCCATGGTATTGATCACTCCGCCCCGCAAACTGCAACTGACGGAGGAACCTGTCGCAGATTGTGGCCGATATGACCGGCTTCGCCAGGAGGTGACTCATGCAACGACATGAACTCCTTGACACCTTTCAGCAGCTCAAGTTGTTTGGCATGGCTGCCGCTTATGACGAAGTGGTTTTGCAGGGGATCCGGCGGAATCATCAGATTGATGAAATCCTTTCAGGTCTCTGCCGAGCAGAAGAAACGGAACGGCGAGTCCGTTCTATCCGATATCAGATGGGGATTGCCCGTTTCCCGGTCCGTAAAGATCTGGACAGCTTTCAGTTCACTGATTCGCCGGTGAATGAAGCTTTGATCCGCGATTATTACGAGGGCCATTTCCTTGAGGATGCCCATAATTTGATCCTGATCGGTGGTACTGGCACCGGGAAAACCCATCTGGCCATAGCCATAGCCGCCCACTGTATCCGCAAGGGAAAACGGAGCAGGTTTTACAGTGCCATCAATCTGGTCAATCAATTGGAACAGGAAAAACAGGCGGGGAAAGCGGGACGACTGACAAACCGTCTGGCCAATACAGACTTGATCGTCTTGGACGAACTCGGGTACCTACCCTTCTCCCAGGCCGGAGGAGCCATGCTATATCACTTGATCAGCACTCTTTACGAACGAACATCAGTCATAGTGACTACCAATCTCAACTTCGGAGAGTGGGCTCAGGTCTTTGGCGATGCCAAGATGACCACGGCGCTCCTGGATAGACTTACGCATCACTGCGACATTATCGAAACCGGCAACGAAAGCTGGAGGTTGAAGAACAGAAAATGACTATTTTTTTGTGCCTGAGGGGGGTCAATATTGGACGCTGACAGGGGGTCAATTTTCAACGCTGATTGACAACTACTTGTGCCACTTTTGCCAGGCCACCTCGTCAACGCTCATGATTGAAGGAGCCGGCACCGGGGAGAGCTTCTCTCTGGCAAGCTCCTCAAGAATTCCGCGGTCGATGCGGTAGACGGTTTCGTCGTCGAGCTTGAGAAAC
>JAHJAA010000046.1 GCA_018814305.1 Pseudomonadota bacterium | reverse complement strand
TTAAGAATATCACAAAATACCTTTTTTATAATATTAAATAATTGTATTTACATTGTTTTTAATGTCATATTATGAATAAAATTGATGAGTTGTTGGAAATTGGGATAAAAAACAAGGTTTTTTCAGCAGCATCTGCTGGCGTATACTACAATGGAAATAAATTTATTTGGAATAAATTAGATGATGTATATAAAAATTATTTTGATTTAGCTTCATTAACAAAACCTCTTTGTACATCATTGATTTTAGTTTCATTAATTAATGATATACAAATAAATTTAGATGATAATTTGTGTGATTATTTTGATACAAAAATTAAATGTAAAATAAAAAATTTATTAAATCATTCAAGTGGATTTGTTTCATATAGAAATTATTATAATATTCTTTATAGTAATCCAATTATTTTTAGAAAAGATAAACTATTATCATATCTGCTTTCAGAACAACAAGAGTATGAGTGCGGACAAAATTCATGCTATAGCGATCTTGATTTTATGTTGTTAGGTTTTTTAATTGAAAAGGTAAGTGGAAGGAATATTCAATCGTATTTTGAAGAAAAAATTTTAGGTCCATTGAATCTGTCCGATGATATTTTTTTCCAGCCATTAGACCGCCCCCATCATGATATAAATCTTTGCATCCCTTCAGAAAACTGTCCAAATAGAAACAAATTAATACAGGGAGAAGTAAATGACGAAAATTGTTGGATTATGGGTGGTATTGGAGGTCATGCGGGCCTGTTTGGCGACATATCTTCAGTTATGACATTGGCAGAAGCAATTCTGTCCATATGGAAGGGTAGGATAGAGCACCCATCCTTACCAAGACCTCTCTTAACGCATTTTTTAAAACGGCATGATGAAAAGATTGGAAGTGGATGGGCCTACGGGTTTGATACACCGAGTAAGGGAAAATCAAGTAGTGGAAAATATTTTTCAGAGAGGAGTGTTGGTCATCTTGGTTTTACTGGAACATCTTTCTGGATAGATCCTGAAAAGGATATGATAGTCGTTCTCTTAACCAATAGAACTATTTATGGTAGGGACAATCATAAAATTAAAGAGTTTAGACCCTATTTTCACGATACCCTCATTGAAGAGACGATAGGGAAAAATTTTAAAGGATGAAATGAATTATTTTTTTTCGGGGAAGAGTCTTAAAATATCTTGTTTTTCAGCCTTTACTATTCCTCTTTCCGTGATCAAACCGGTAACGAGACGGGCAGGGGTAACGTCAAAGGAATAATTGGCGGTAATCGTTCCTTGTGGGCAAACCAAAACGTTTTCCATGGATCCTGATTTGTTTATACCGGAAACATACGAAATTTCATCACCTGATCGTTGTTCGATAGGAATTTCGGCTACCCCGTTTGAAAGTTGCCAATCAAAAGTTGATGAGGGCAAGGCCACATAAAATGGGATATTGTTATCCCGGGCAGCCAAGGCCTTTAAATATGTCCCTATCTTATTGGCGACATCTCCTGTTGCAGTTGTACGATCTGTTCCGACGATTACCATATCCACCATGTCGTGCTGCATAAGGTGCCCACCTGTATTATCGGCAATCAGGGTATGGGGAACACCCTCCTGCATGAGTTCCCAGGCGGTGAGTTTTGCCCCCTGTAACCATGGCCTTGTTTCATCAACCCAGACATGGACCGGGATTTTTTCATGATGAGCGGCATAGATGGGTGCGGTCGCTGAACCGAAGTCAACAAAGGCCAGCCAGCCGGCATTACAGTGGGTAAGGATATTTACCGGTTCACCCTTTTTTTGTCGGCTGATTTCTCGGATAAGTTCAACACCATATTCACCTATACAACGACAGGCTTCGGCATCTTCATCGGCGATTTGACAGGCCAGTTCAAAGACCTTTTTCTTCAAATCTTCAGGGGTTTTGGCGTTCCGGGCCACCGCAAGTTGACGGTTAACCGCCCAGGCCAGATTTGTGGCCGTGGGTCGGGTTTTCACCAGAAGATCGGCAGCCCTCTGGAGGGTAGCTAAGAGGTCATTGGAAGAGGATAGGGTGGCTGAATACATCCCAAAACCGGCTGTAGCACCGATCAGTCCGGCACCTCGTACATGCATTTCAAAAATGGCCCTGGCAAAATCATCGATGGTCCGCAGATCTTCAATAACGAGAGAGTGGGGAAGTTGCCGTTGGTCGATGATTTTGATATTTGCCTGATTATCGGGATCTACCCAGATGGTTCGGTAATGTTGATTGTTGATGTTCATCATCAAGCTCTATTGTAAGAATTCAAAAAGTCTGGCTAAAACAAGATACGATATGAGACCCATACCGATTGAGGCATATAGGGGAAGTCAGGTGGGGCATTCCGCCTCTTTGTTTCTCAATATACTTAAAAAGGTAGCGATTGAGACCAGAAAGGAAATTGAGATGAGGATTAGTTCACGCATGGTTTCATTTTACTTCGATCCCCCGATCATGACAAGAACTCTCAGTAGAAGACTTTTGTCCGGGGGGGAAATGAATAGTGTGGTTTTAACTGGTTCCCGTCCAGAAACGGTCTTTTTGATCGATGGCTGAGTTGCTTAGTAGCAGAAAAATGCTCACGTAGTCGAGTACGCTCCGCTTTCTCTGCTTCCTCGCGCCTTGTTCTCGACCAAAAATCCTCGTTTCTGGATGGAAACTAACCAGTAAAGGGGTCAAAATGGTTAGTCTTTGACCCTGGCCAGCGTCAAGACCTTGACCTCTGCGGCTCCGTTTTTCTTAAGGAGTTTGGCACATTCATTCACTGTTGTGCCGGTGGTGAATACATCATCCACCAAAACTATTTTTTTGGCAGATAATTCATCCCCATTTCGAATCAGAAAGGCATTTTTAAGATTCGTTCGTCGTGCCATACCACTGAGAGATGTTTGGGGGGCCGAGTCAACAGCCCTGATTAGAGTTGTGGTGTTAATCTTATGGATACTCGTGGGATAAAATATTTGAGCAAGACGAACGGATTGATTAAATCCTCTTTTTCGCAAACGATTTTTATGAACAGGTACGGGGATAATAATATCTGGATTGATAAGGCCGGAAAGGTGGTTACACTGTGCCATAGAATAGGGAGCGATCTTTAAACCGGCGGCCTGATCATTGTATTTAAACTTGTGGATAATTGTTTTGATCGGGTCTTCATAGAGAAACAGGGCGCGGGCCTGATCAAAAAATGGAGGAGATGAGAGGCAGGTACCACATAGGTGGCTGGCACCTCCATACTTTGTAAAGGGGTGTCCACAACAAAGACAGAGGGGCTCTGTCACTATTTTGACCAGGGAAAGACACGTCGAGCAAAGCATCAGTTGAGCGTTCGACGGGAGAGGCACTTCACAGAAAAGGCAGAAAGGCGGATAAATCAGATTGATCAGGGTATTGAAAAGTTCGGTGAAAAGCGGGCTGAATTTCATCGGAACAGTCCGAGTTATTCCCAAAAAGAGCGGTAATAAAAAAATCGATTACCGCCCTCTGGGGTGGGCGGGCCTTGATGGACGACGCCGGCCCGGAGTTTGATTTTTCCAAGAACCACCCTTGGGAGAGCGGAAGGGCTCTTTTTCCGGTTTTCCTGTACCTCTGGGGGGGTCTACTAAAAGATCCGCATCCGGGGTAACACAGGGGAGTTTCGCCCCGATATATGCTTCTATCTCAGGGATATAAAAGGCCCCTTCCTCGCAGGCAAAACTGATTGATGTTCCACTGGCACCGGCCCGGCCGGTTCGGCCGATACGATGGACATAATCTTCCGGTTCATAGGGCAGGGTATAGTTGATAACATGGGTGACGCCATCGATATGGATCCCTCGGCCTGCCACATCTGTTGCAACCAGAATGCGAATTTTGCCGTTTCTGAAATCTTCCAGGGTACTGATCCTTTTGTTCTGGGAGACATCTCCGGAGATCATTTCACAGCTGATTTCGTTTCTCTTGAGGCGTTCGGTTAAACGGCGGGTTTCATCCTTACGGTTGGTAAAAACCATCACCCTTTCCAGGTTGTTGTTCATGATGGTGTTGTACAACAAGGTATATTTTTCTTTAGCCGTGGTTAAATAGACCACCTGTTGAACAGTATCAACCGTGACCTGTTCCGGTTTAATTTCAAAAATGACCGGTTTTTTTGTCCACTGGGAAGCGAGATGACTGACGTCAGAGGTGATGGTGGCGCTGAACATCATGGTTTGGCGTTTATCTTTATGGGGAGTGGAATTGACGATTTTTCTGACATCGGGAATAAATCCCATGTCAAGCATGCGGTCCGCCTCGTCAATGACCAGAAATTTGACTTGGTCAAGGTTGAGTATTCTTTGTCCGATAAAATCCAGGAGGCGCCCGGGGGTGGCTACAACCATATCCACGGTTTTATCAATGATCTGGTTTTGTTGTTTTTGATAGTCAATGCCACCGTAGACCGATACGACATTGATATTGGCATAACGGGAAAGGGCATCGGCATCCTTGGCAATCTGGATGACCAGTTCCCTGGTTGGAGCAAGAATCAATGAATGTGGTTTTCCGTTGGGGCGTTGGTTTTGATGTCTGTTCCGGATAAGGTCGGTGAGGATTGTTATCAGAAAGGCGGCGGTTTTACCCGTTCCGGTTTGGGCCTGGCCGATGGCATCATTCCCTTCAAGGGTTACGGGGAGGGACTCTGCCTGGATCGGAGTGCAGTATTCAAAACCCATATCAGAAATGGCATGCATGATTTCATGGGGCAGGTTGAAATCATGAAAACGCGCCTTACCCTCGGCTGGAGTTACTTCAAACTCAGAGAGGTCCCATTTTTCTTTAACAAGCGGGGCAATGAGTACCGCTGAAGGCTCAGAAGACGTTTTTTTCTTACGACGTCTACGTTTCTTTTGGGAAGTTTCAGGCTGAGCATTATCGGGGATTGCGTCCAATGTACGGACAGATTCTTCGTGCTGAGGGTGGGACGAGCCTGAAAATTTTTTCAGGCCGCTTCGGATGAATTTTAGGAATTTTCTTACCATGGGAAAAGGGAGGGGCTAGATTAACAGCCGTGCTCCGACGAAACCTCTATTGGTTAAATTGGTGATGATGGCGTCGGGAAAGGTGGATCACCTTCAGGTTAATGAAGCTGATAACCATCGAGCCGGTCATGAGTTGATGAGACTCCCGCGAACCTCTTCTTTTATTCGAAAATTAACGTATAGTCAAGGAAGTATAACGAAGACCAGGGTAGTTTAACTAAGGATGAAGGTGGTGAATCGAAAGGGTGTGTTTGTTATTTGGGGGATGTTATTATAAAACACTCCCTAAGAAAAGCTATGGAAATGAGGGCTTGGTGCCCATGCATTTTTCTTTCGAAAAGTATCACGAAAGACCAAATATTAGGGTAGGTCTTTTGGGAAAAGGATATGGGTGACTTGGAATGGATGATAAAGATGTAATTCGGGTGTGGTATGAAGGAATTGGCCGTCGTTATCATGCGACCCGGGGACCCCTGGCTGGGGCGGGGTGTCATGACAGTCCGCAGCACAGAATGATCTATTATGGCGCGGTCGGGGTATCTCTGGTCATTATGGGTTTGGGATGTGTCGTTCTTGCCTATAGGTTTAAAGAGGAGTTCCCCGAGTTGAGCATGCCCCTCGTTCTGGCGGGAGGCATTACCTTGGCCGTGGCAGTTTTGCTCTTTTGTGATCTGATTAGACTACAACGGGTCACGGCACTTGGCGGCAACACCGACCTCGCCGACTGGAAACGCCGGAAGGTAATGCAACGTGCAATGCGATGGGGGATAAATAAAGGGCTTATTGGGCAGGATGCCGAGGGGAGATATATTTTCACCGGCAAAGGGGATTGATCTGGAACTGGCCTTTCGTTGCTGTTCGGAGGCCGCCTTTGTTGCTTCAAGCCCGTTCGGGAAAAATTTCCTTCTGCCTTCAAGGTGCGTTTTACAACGCTCTATCTCCTTTAAAGGATAAGTAAACATAAAAGACCCGGATCCCTCATGAAAAGGGACCCGGGTCTTTTTTTATGGGTTGGTTGAGGTTTATCGGGCCTTGCGCATCAGCATGGTTTCTGGATCAAGGACCTTCGGTTTATAGGGAGCTGGATGCACCTTGAACGCTGAAGTTGTCGAGCCGACACTTACGGTAAAGGTGTAATATTTCCTTACCCCGGGTACCAGGTCGCTTCCGCTGGTGGAATCGCCTTGAACCCCAGTGACTCCGCTGAAGCTGATGGAGTAAGTGCCGACACTGTCCGGTGCCTCCACCCCGACCAGCATGGCGGTATGGGGGCCAGGGGAAAGGCTCATGGTGTATATATCGGTGTAGTCGCTGTTGGTCGCATACATGGTGCCTTTGTAGAGCCCATCCACGTAGAGGGCAAAGGCGTCATCCTTGGCACCACCGTTATCCGAGACGGTGATCTGGATCTCGCCCTCGATCACCTCATAGCTCACGGTGTTTGACCAATCAGACCAGATCCCATCAAAACGGCTGCGGGCCTTAACCTGATAGGTGCCGGTGGTTAGGGAGGTCGGGATGACCACATCCAGAGCGCTGTCTGAGGCACTACTGATCAGGGCTGTGGCCGAACCGATCTGGACCTCGTTGTCCGAGATGATATTGCTGAAGCCGGCACCATAGACGGTGGCCGGGGTGCCGACTCCGCCTGAATCGGGAGAAATCGAAGAGATTTCCACCTTGGTGACGATGGTGACCGCATCATTCTTGGTCGTCACCGAACCGGCCTGGTCGGTGGGGTGATGGACGCTCACATCAAGCGGCCCTTCGGTATATTCATCCAGGAACCAGCCAGGAACGGTCACCGTCATCTGGGTTCCGTTGGCATTGGTGAAGTCGGGCTTCATGGTCGTGGTATAGCCCTTATTATCGGTGAAGGTGATCTCCGGCCTCAGGGTGGTTTTGCTGAGCCAGCCTCGGGTAATATCCGAGAAGCCCACACCCTTGATTTGAAACTTCTTATCTTTGCCGTCCGGTTTGACTTTAGAGGGGATAACTTCATCGATCTGCAAAGGGAATTCGACCTTGTATTCAATCACTGTGTCCGTACCGATCAGATCGGAGAAGGCCACCGCTGCATTGATCCCGTTACTCAGGTGACCGGCAACTTCATAGGCCAGAGAGATTTGCCCAATTCCCGGCACCAGTTTGGCGCCGATTTTGGCTGCCATTTTGGCCAGCACCCGTTCGGCCAGATCCTCACCGTATTGTACGGCCAAGGCCTTGGTGATCGGACCAGGAGGTACACTGGCCACGTCACTTAAGATTGCGGAGAACAGCCCTTTGGTGCCGTCCCCCCAGTTTCCGTTTTGAAAATTATCAACAATATCGTAGACATTGGTGACATTGTTCATGACAATACTGGCCAGGGTACCGGGATCGATCCCGATTGATAGGATTGATGAAATGGGTGGCCAGATAACCCGCTCAATGACGGTTCGGAAGGCCAGCCATTTGAAGACCGTGTAATTTGCCGAAGAACCGATCTGGGGCTCATATTCCCGATCGGTTCCCGGGGTGATGATCTGAACGGTGCAGTTCTGCCCTTTAGGTTGCTGGAGTTCCGTTGTGGAAGCCCAGAACAGCAGACCCCAACCCTGGGGACCAGCCATGCCGGAAAGACCGGTAATATGGGGTTGCAGGACGGTGCCGTCTTCTGCTGTGACCTTGGCAGAAACGTAGAGCTGGGTATCGTTGATAATATTGATATTCCCGGTACCGCTCCGCTCGATAACCTGGAGATCGTCAACCTTGCCCGAGGGGGTGACGGTGGCGGCCTGGGCAGCCCTGTAGCTGAGGCTCCGGTAAGAGCGGGCCGTCAGACTGCCACTATTGAGCGCCGACTGCATGGCGTTTGCTGCCGCCAGGATTGCTTTTTCCTTGGCGCTATTAATCGTTGAATCACTCTTGGAGAGAATAAAGGGATCAGCGGCCAGTTTGGTTTCGAGGAGTGTCCCAAGGTCGACCACATCAGCGAGGCCTTCGATCATGGTCCGGGCATCATCAAGGGAGCCGTCATCGACTAGCCCCTGTACCCCAAGGCCGTCCCAGGTAAGGGCGACTGCAGTGTTAAAGCTGTTGAGGGTAACGGAGTAATCTCCAGGCAGGGCTAGGGCCTCCAGAAACACGGCATAACTGTAATTGGCAGCACTGGTGTCTTCAACCAAAGCGGTGATCACGGTGGGGCCGGTGAGATCGGCGGTGGTGGTAAAATTGCCGGAACTGTCGGGATTGGTTTCATCATTGGGGTCCATGGACCAGGAGACATCCAGAGTGGTGAGATCCACCGAGGAGCCGGAGGGCTCTGTAATGGAACCATAGAGGTTCCTGGCCAGATCCAGCCAGATCATATTGGAGTCACCGCCGCTGCTGGTGACGTAGGCCTCTCCTCGGACAGCGCCGTATGGCATGTAAAAGGTTACCGATCCGGAACTGCCATAGGCTGTGGTGTCGGCTCCGGTCAGGTGGATGGTCAGGTCATCGTCCAGGTTTTCACCGGTGAGGGTCACTTGGCCGTAATAGGCATCAATACTTACCCCGGTAAGAATCGGTGCGGTGCTCGCCGGGATCATGACCGGGATAGAATTGGTATGGGTCCCGCTGGAAGCGACCAGGACCTCGATCTGGCCACTGGAGATATCATCGGGCCAGGTGAAGTCAAGACTGTCGGTTGCTGCGCTGGTTGGCCGGATATTCATGACGGCGTTGGTGCCGCGCAGGATAATCCAGGTCCCCGAGGTTGTCGTTGGCAGATTGTACCCTTTAATGGCGACCGAGTTGCCGGATTGGGCCAGATTATCGACTTTGAGGGTGCTGTTGTAGAGTGAAGCGATGGACTTTACCGCCCCGGCCTGCTCTGCGGTTGCGGTTTCGGCCGGATCCATGGGGGTTAGCCGGCCACTGGAGATTTCGTTGACATCCAGCAGACCATCGCCATCGTCATCGGTATCCAGAAAATCGGGAATCTGGTCTTGATCCGTATCGTCCGGGTTGGTTGGGTTGCTACCGACCTCACTGGCGTCGCTGACCCCGTTGCCGTCACTGTCGGTGTCGAGGAAATTGGGGACTCCGTCGTCATCCACATCGTTTAAGGCGGCTAGTTCGGTAGTGGTGAGATCGGGACGGTCATCCTTGGTGATATATTCGACGGCATCTGCGATCCCGTCACCATCCGAGTCAAGGTCCCACCAGCAGGGGAGTCCATCACTGTCGCCATCCTTGTAATTCGACCAGTTGTTGATGGCCTGGTTAATTTCGATAAAATCAGGGATGGAGTCGCCGTCACTATCCGCAGTGAGGTGGTTGGCGTCGATGGCCTTTTCAAGATCATCGGGAACCCCATCAAGATCTTCATCCGGGAAGATCTTGATGGTATAGGTCCAGTCAGTAGAGCTGGAACCGGAGGTGTCCAGGGCGCTCAGGTAATAATCACCGGTTGCGGCGATGGCAATGGAAATGGCTGCCATGCCACCCTGCAGCGGCATATTGCCCGAGGTCGTATTGACCGGGGTGCCGGTGATGTCCATGACGGCAATTGAGGGGCTCATTGCTGTGGTGGCACCGGTCAGGACCACGGAAAAGCGTCCGGTGGTATTGAAGGTGATCTTGTAATAATCGATATCCACGATATTGCCGGTGGCGGAAATGGCTCCGGTAATTTTTCGTGGCACGGTGCCGGCATTCTCTGAGACCGTGATTCCGTCATTGCTGTTGGAGGCCGAAGTTTCGGTGGTTTCACTGTAGGAGCTGTAGGTCGTTCGAGTGGCGTCGAGGGGAAAGTCATCATTGATATCACTGGTTCCATCGCCATCAACGTCGGTTGTCGCGTAGTTGCTGATCCCGTCATTGTTGGTGTCGTAATGGGCGGCCTTGTTGGTGGGGAACAGATCATCGGAATTCAGAAAACCGTCGCCGTCCTTGTCCAGATCGGCGCTGTCTTCCAATCCGTCTCCATCCATATCGTCAATGAGTTTAACGGTCACGGTATCGGTATCGGAGAGCCCGGATCCGTTGCCCACCTGCAGGGTCAAGACATAATCACCGGGGGTATCGGCATAGAAACCGGTAACCGGGGTGTTGGTAGAGGTCAGGGTGGCTTGAGCCGAGGTGGGATTTGAGGTAACGGTCCAGGAGACTTCGGTGGCGGTACTAGCCGAACCATCCAGGAAGAGGATTTCCTGGGTATCGGGGCTGGAGGTGTTTTGGGCGGTGACCCCGGTTCGGTCTGGTCCAGCATCGGCAATCGGAGTTAACGTGGTGGTGGTGGAGCTCGTTGTGGTGGTTGAGCCGCCGGCGGTAGTGCTGGTCGTCGACGAGGATCCCCCCCCTCCTCCGCCACAGGCGGACAACGAGGTGACCATGAGCATGGCAAGCCCGATTGTGTATAATTTCTTCATAGTACCCTCCAAAGCTTCTTTAGTATGATATTTCCCGGTTAAGGGAAACCTGAACCTCTGCTTCATTGTGAAAAAATTATAGTAAAAATCCAGTAATTTCCCTAAGAAGTTTTTAAATAAATGGATTTTTTCTTGAGAAGAAGTGAGTATCTTCCGAAGAATGAGAGTGAGTCAATTTTATCGTTACCCATTCTTCATGTTTGGATTAAGGTGTGAACACTATGCGAAGACGATTTTATTATCTGGTGGTCCTCTTTTCTGGCCTAACGGCCATGGGCTGTGGTGGTGGTTCGGATGATTCTTCCCGGGATCATTTTGGGGTTTTTCTGGATGCGCCGGTGAAAAATCTCTCCTATACCTCCCCTTCTCATTCCGGTCGGACCAACGATCAGGGACAATTTCGCTATCGGGAAAATGAGTCGGTTACATTTCGGATCGGCGATATTGAACTTGGTGTATCAGTCGGGCAGGCGATAGTTTCACCTTTTGAGCTTGTCCTGGGTGCAGATGGGGTCAGTCATCCCTCGGTGAGTAATCGACTCCGTTTTCTCCAGACCCTGGATAAGGATAATAATCCAGCGAATGGTATTGAAATTTCCGAGTCGGTTCGGACCGCTGCCATCGGAATGAGTATTGACTTCGATCGCCCGGTGGCTGAATTTGAGGCGGATACCAGTCTGGATGATTTTATCGCCGATCAAACCATGGCAAAGATCCTGGTCACTCAATTGGTGGCGGAGGCCCATTTTGCCGAAGTTATTCGTGATTACCACTTGGAAGCCCATGCTGCTGCAAACCATATCTATAAATTGATCCAGAATCTTGATCCCCGTTGGTCACTTCCGGTGGAGGCAACATTCACCTCCACCGAGGCTACTTCCTATAATCTTACTCGATCTTTTATCATTGATGACAGTTTCGGGTTTTCTCATACCGTCAATCTTTTCTTCGTGAAGGAAGATCTGGATAGCAGTGATCCCTTGACCGGCGGTCTGGCCAACACTTGGTCGCTCTATGTGGAGGTGGATAACGGCCAGCAGGTGGGGGGCAGTGATCCGGACAACCCTGAGCCGGCCCGTTATATCCTGCGCTTTGATACCGATGGGTCCCTGCTGACCCCGACTTATGTGGTGGTGAGTAATTGGACACCGCTCTATAGCGCTGAGGACTCGGCTCGTCCTTTGGGACCGGCCCCGGATAACCCGACGATTTATGATCCACCGAAAAGTTCCAACTTTAAGATTGATCTCTCTTCTGTGAAATTTGGGGAAGACCTTTCCCTGTGAGGTCCCGTTTGGATAGCAAAGAAGAAACCGAGCTGGTCGCTCGGCTGGCGGAGCTCTATGCCAGAATGGAGGCGGCCTATGATCGGGTGGCCCAGATCTTAAACTTCACTTGTGACGGTTGCCCGGATAACTGTTGCGACAGTTATTTTCAGCACCATACGGTGGTTGAATGGTGGTATCTGCAGAGGGGGTTGAGGGAGTTGCCCCCTGAACGTCAGCGCGAGGTTCGCGAGCGGGCAACTGCCTATGGCAAGGCCTGTGATGCCCAACTGGAAAAGGGGCAGCGACCGGTGGTCATGTGCCCCTTGAATGAAAGCGGACGCTGCATCCTCTACCGATACCGGCTGATGATCTGCCGGATGCATGGGGTCCCATCGCAGATAACCCGGCCCGATGGCCAATCGATCCGGTTTCCTGGCTGTTTCCGCTGTCAGGAAATCCCCCACCCCCCCCAACCTCTCCCAGAGGTGGACCGGACCCCCCTCTACCGAGAACTGGCGGGTCTTGAGCAAGAAATCCATGCCGCCACCGGTCGACCCCGCTCCCGGATTAAGATGACTATCGCTGAAATGATCCTCAAGGACTTCGCCGATTTTTAACTATCCAGGAGAAGAAGCATAATCGCATTGCGAGGACAAGAACCGCGAACCGTAACTGTTCAGATGTGCCTCGGATTCGCGCTATCTGACCGACCAGTCAATACTTCCTGGATGCCGGGTGGACAGATGGTGCGGAGATGGGATGCAGCTGTACTGGTCCCGATTTTAGCTGAATTTAAAAATAGAGCCAGAGAAAGAAGAGCGGGATGAGAAGGCCCGCTCCGGTCAACCACCCTCCCCTCCCCTTCATCCCGTTTTTTCCCTTGAGGATAAAAAGTCCCGAACAGGCCAATACCCCCAGGCAGAGGGCATAGAGATCGGCGAACCAGGTCCAGAGCTTTTTCGGATGATTCAGGTGAAGATAGTTCATCTGCCGGAGCAGCGGGCGATTGGTTACCTTTTCCTGGAGGGTCTCGCCGGTATTAAGATTTACCGTTACGGTGTTGCCTTCGAGGAAGATCTGCAGAGTGTTAGGGTCCGGCTGGAAGGTGTTTTTCACCTCTCCCGTGGCCTCGATCCGTTTGAGGATCTCTGTGGTAAGCGCAGCATCGGCAGGGCCACCGGGCAGATTGTCGATCGTTCCGCGCTCCTGGTTGATGAGGTAGTTGGGGTTCCAGCTGTGAATGTGATTGACTGCAATTCCAGAGATCGCGTAGATCATGGTCAACCCGAAACAGAGGTACCCGAGGTCCCGGTGGATGATGGTGTTGAGGCGCCGCCAATTCATCGCAATCAGTCTTTGATGACCGCGCCCATGGCCCGGAGACGGTAAATTGTTTCAGGACCAGTGACCGTTTGGGGATCAAATGATTCTCTCTTTTCCGCCGCCTTATGCTGGTAGTAATCCAGAGCCTCTTTCTGGCTTAATTTTAATTCTTCCACCACCCCTTCTGCCCGGGCGGCATGTCCCCTGGCACTCATCGGGAAGATGATAACCCCGTCGGTGACCTTGACTTGAAATTTTTCAAAGGGGGTGTCACTGGCTAGATTCATCCAGCACCCGCGGGATGAACAGACCTCGACCACCGTGCCACTGATTTGGATTTTTTTTCCCACATAGGCCGTGGGATTTTTCTCGATATCCGAAACCTTGGTGATTTCGGTTAAGGTTAAGGGTTGACCAAGCTGCAGATCGGCCAGGGCGGGCATGACAGTTCCTGCCAACAGGGTGAATGCCAGTGAAAATCCGATAAACCATAGTTTCTTCATGAAGCGATCCTCCGTTATAGGGTTAAGAGGTGGGGACAATAATACAGCTATTACGGGAGATCAAGTTTATAGAATCCATGGAAATGAAAAAGTTTCAAAATCTGTAACTATCCATCAGCACCACATCTTGCGGCGATCGGGCCGGCTCACGTAGGCGGGCTACGCATCGCCAGCCCGCTTACCGCAATCTGCGGCGCTGCTGAACAGTTACAGTTCAGGATATTTGCTCCTGTTTCGGCAGGAGCTGTATACTTACCAAAATCTTTTATTATTCTGGTCCTAAAGGGGTCATCGGGGTCAGCCAATCAGCGGACCAGATCATTCCATTGTGGGAATAATAGACCCCGTCGGTGGTGAGCACTGAACGATCGTCGGTCAACGACCCGGTGGGATAACTCCCGGTTGAAGTTGCTGTTTCAACCACCAGGGTACCGGTATGGGTTAAGGTTGCCTCACTGCCCTCGCCATTGATCTCGAAGAGCCCCAGACCGGTGTCGCTCCAGTTGTAATAGGTCCACGGTTCGGTGGGATCACCATAGCTGGGTGAGCCGTCATTTCGGCTGAGCGGCATGGCGAAACGGAAGATGCCGTCCGCCCCCTGCAGAAAGCTGAAACCGTGATGGTCGCTCAAGACGGTGGAATCGCTCCCCCTTTTCCCAATGGTCAGAGTATCAATCGCCACCGGTGCGGCCGGTTGGGAGACATCAAAGAGGGCTATCTTGATCCCTTGGTACCAGGCCCCGCGCCCGTCGCCATCGCTGCCCGAGGACTGGGCATCCTTGCCGATCCCCAGCAGGAGATTTTCATTCACCGGGTGGAGGTAGTCGGAGTAACCCGGGATGGAAAGTTCGCCCAGGATAACCGGATCGGCTGGATCGGTCAGATCAATGGCATAGAGCGGGTCGGTGACCAGGAAGGTCACCAGGTAGAGACGGTTACCAAGGAAGCGGGCGGCATACAGATTTTCCCCGGTCTTGCCGATGGGGTCAGAGCGGGTGCTATTGGGTAACTCGCTGACCATGGCCAAGGTGGCATTATCACCACTTTCCTTGAGCATGGTCAGGTGGGTGGAGGCATTCCCTAACCAGGTTTCACCGGTGGAGGTCACCACTCCCAGGACGTCGTTTTCCTCACCCAGACGGAAGGATTTTTTATCCTGCTCCCAACCAAGATGGCCAGCCACGGTGGCGGAACCACGATAATTCATGGTGATGGCGCTGAGGCTGAATTTATGGAGATCGGTATAGACCGTTTCCGGATACGTCAGCGATGCTATACTGGGCGGGGTCGTGGGAGGAGTACTGGTGATGACCGTCCCATCAGAAGATCCGACCTGATCGTCAAGGGCGATTATTTGATCATATTGGTAGCGGGTTGAGGCCAGGTAGAGTGATTGGCTGGAGACGAAGATGGTCTCGGTGGCCCCGACCAGACATTGGCTGACCGGGTGTTCCGGATCGGCCAGGTCGATGGCGGTGATGGTGATCAGATCACCGGACAGCTCGTTCTCGGTGGAGCTGGGCACCCCGTAGCAGGCGGTGGCTTCAACCAGAGGTTGATCCGGGCCACTGTTGACCGAATATCCGGGCAGCAGGTCATCGAGGGTTGCCTGGCCGACGAGTCGTTGGTTTTCGGCGATCTGCTCAGTGGTGTATGGATAGGGTTGATAACCGGTGAGTCCAGGCTGATAGCGGGTGATCAGATAGAGGGTTTCCTCGATCCTTCGACTGCTGATCAGGGATCCGTCCAGTTCCAGGGTGGTTGAGGTGGTCGGAGTGGTTGGGTCACTCACGTTGATGACTGTGACCTGGGTTTTGCCGCTGGACCAGTACCAGGGCTCGAACCACATTCCTTGCCAGTTCGAGGTTCGCCCGGCCAGGGTGATCAACAGATCCGGCTGCTGGGCGGATCTGCCGGTAACCAGATAGAGGCCGTCGGTCCGAGGATCGTTCGACGACCCCAGACTGAGCTCGGTGACCAGTTCGGTCCGGGTCGGCTGGGAGAGCATGCGGAGGATCCTGACCTTGTTGCCGGTGTCGGAGGTCGGGACTGGGGCGAACGGGTCGGAATTAGTGGTCGGAGTCGCCGGATCGATCGCTACTCCTCCGGTCTCGATACCACCGTAATAGAAAATTTCCGGAGAACTCACCAGCTGATAGAGGTAGGTTCCGTCACTCTTGATTGAATCCGCCTCATCCACCCCGCTTACCTGGAGGTTGGTGGTAGAGGTGGTAGTCTGGTCGGAACCTCCAGCCTCATTCCCATTGGAAGCCACCGGTGCGGAGGTATCCATCTCCCAGGAGGAGGTGGCTCCGGTCCGTTTGGTGATGCCCTGTTTGAGCTGATCGGTGAGCTCTTCTTCATTGGCGATTCGGACCAATTGGAAGGAATCGCTGGTTGATGGATCAGTTGCGGTGGGGGCTCCTGAGCCGTGGCAGCCGAGTAGCAGGAGCAGGAGAAAGAGAACCGGGATTGTTGTTTTCATGACCACCCTCCTTGAGGTGATTCGTTCTAAAGATGTCGGAATGGCAGGTTGGCCGGATCGGCCAGTACCCGCCAGGTCCGCTCGAGGATATCATCAATTTCCGTCGTAGTAGTGGACAGAGGCAACCAGAGATAGATGACGTTGCCCAAGGGCCGGAGCAGGAGACCTTCGTTGAGTCCGGCAAGATACAGGGCCCAGCCCACTCGATCTTCGAAGGCGAAGGGCTCCTTGGATTCCTTATCCATGACCAGTTCCAGGGCAGCAATCATTCCCAGTTTACGGAGGTCGCCGACCCAGGGAAGGGTGCGAAATCGTTCCATTCCCCGATGGAAATGGTCGATCTTGGTCGGGAGCGCTACCATGGTTGCTTCTTCGGCAAATACCTGGAGAGAACCTAGCCCTGCGGCACAGCCCAGGGGATTGCCGGTAAAGGTGTGGCCATGGTAAAAAGTCTGGTTTTCCTGATAAGGAGCGTAAAAGGCCTGAAAGACCTCTTCGGTCGCCATGGTTGCGGCTAAAGGCATGAACCCGCCGGTGAGGCCCTTGGAGAGACAGAGGAAATCTGGTTCCACACCGGCCTGCTCCATGGCGAACATCGTTCCGGTGCGGCCAAAACCGGTGGCCACCTCGTCGAGAATCAAATGAACCCCAAACTCGGTGGTCATGGCGGCAAGGCGCGTAAGGTAGGCGGTGGGATATATGATCATTCCACCCGCCGCCTGGATCAGGGGTTCGACGATCAGGGCGGCGATCCGGTCACCTTGCTTTTCCAAGAGTGCGGCCAGTGGATCAAGGCAGGCCAGATCGCAGGTCCTGGGTTCCCGGTGCATGGGACAACGGTAGCAGTAGGGTGAAGGCAACCGGTGGGAGGGAAACATCAAGCCACCAAAGGCCTGGTGGAATTCCGGAACTCCACCCAGGCTCATGGTGCCGATAGTGTCGCCGTGGTAGCCCCGGGTCAGAGCCACCAGTTCTTTCCGCTGGGGACGCCCGGTCTGTTGCCAGTACTGGAGTGACATCTTGATGGCGATTTCACAGGCACAGGAGCCGTTATCGGAAAAAAAGACCCTGGTTAAAGGTGGTTGGGTGATTTCCACCAGTTGTTCCGCCAGCCGGATGGCCGGTTCGTGGGTGGTGCCAGCCAGGAGCACCTGTTCCAATCGGTCCAGTTGGCCATGGATCGCTTCTCGGATGGTCGGATGACCATGGCCGTGGAGGATACACCACCATGAGGAAATCGTATCGTAATACTCCCGTCCATCCTGGTCATAAAGTTTAATCCCCAGGGCTCGGTCGATGAGCAGCAGGTCCCTTGAGGCATAGTCATGCATCTGGGTATAGGGGTGCCAGAGCACCTGTTTATCAAGGTCCTGAAGATTCATGGGGTTGATTTCATCCTGTAAATGCCGGGCAGATGGCGGTCCCGACCGGCGTAGTCCAGACCGTAGCCCACCAGAAAACCCTGTTCCACCGTGAAGCCAGGGTAGTCGATCCGGATCTCTTTTTCCCGCCGTTCCCGTTTGTCGATCAGGGCACAGATCTTGATGCTCTTGGGTTCTTTCTTGGCCAAAAACTCCACGAGCCAGGCCAGGGTTCGGCCGGTATCGACAATATCCTCGACCAGCAGAAGATCGCGGCCCCTGACCTCTGTTTCAATATCCTTGGTCAGTCGCAGTTCGCCAGGGGAAGTTCCGGTACCGTAGCTGGCTAGCCGGATAAAATCAACCTCCAGGGGGACAGAGACGGCCCTAACCAGATCGGCGGTAAAGATAAAGGCCCCAGTTAGAACGCCCACCACCAGCAAGGATCCTCCCGGGTAATCACGGTCGATCTCTTCCCCAAGATCTCTGACCCGTTGGGCAATAGTTTCCCGGGATAGACATATCTCTTTGTTTCCCATGGGTTTCAATCGGTTAGAAAATGATTTCGCCGGTGATCTGGCCCCAGGATCGATCCAGCTCACGGTTGACATCGGCAACGAACTCGGATGGCTTAACCTCGGTAAAGGTTTTAATTTCTCTTTTCAAGAAATCCCAGGCCTCCGACTGAACCGGATCACTGCCGATGAGTTCTGGATCGCCGGGGCAGGCCCCCCGGGAAGCGGCAAAGAGGTTGGCCAGGTGGACCAGACAGATCAGCACCAGATGGTCTCCAGCCGCCTTGGTCGGCTCATGGTGAAACCGCATGACATCCTGATAGGGAGCTGGAATGCCGCTTTTTTCCGCCAGCCATTTACCGGCCAGGCCATGATCCATCCCGATATACTCTTTTTCTGCCAGGTTGATGCGGGTAAAACCATGATCCTCGCGGATTAGCTGGGGATAGAAATCTGGCTCGAACGGGTCCAGGACCAGCATGCCGATATCATGAAGGAGCCCGGCCAGGTAGACATCGGGTAACACGTTGGTCAAGCGGAGGATATCACGGAGCAGAGCAGCGATCTTGCCGACCACCACTCCATGACGCCAGAATTCATCACCCAGGAGCGATGAGCCGCCAAAAGGAAGGAGATCCCGGGAGTCGGCGATGGCCCGGCCCAGTTCTTCCTGGATTACTGCCGGGCCCAACGAAACCAGGGCGTGGGGTACTGAAATAACCTGACATGAGCGGCGGTATAACGAAGAATTAGCCACTTTGAGCACCCGGAAACTGATGGCCGGGTCCAGATGGATCAGGTCGGCCAGGAGCCTGGTGTTGGACCAAGATCCGGACAGAAAGGGCGCCAACTGGGCCGCCACTATCGGGTTGATCGGAAGCGGGATCGCGGGATCGATGTGATTCTGGATGCGGACCTGGGCAGACTTTTCCTTACGCTCGGGCATGGGTGGAACGGGTGCGTCTTCGGTTTCCGAGTGGTCTTCGGAACGGGACCGGGCTTTGGTCTGAGGAGAGCTCCCTGCCTGATTTGCCGACTTGTTCACTCGGTTCCAGGCGGCCATCCGCCGGTTGGCCAGGTCGAGCCGACTGACCATGATCTCGCAGAAGCGTTTGTAGAACTTGAGTTGGAGAAAGACACTGGAGGTGTTGATGATATCCGGTTCCACCCTGAGGATAAAACATTCGGTGGTGGTTATTACTCCGGCGGTGCGTCGGACCTCACTGACCAGGGCCATCTCGCCGAAACAGTCGCCGGTGGTAAGGGTGGTCAGATGGATCGGTTCGGTGCTGTCCTGGCGGTTTTTAAAAACCGAAACCTCGCCCTTGACCAAAATATAGAAAACCTTCTCCAAGGCCTCTTCCTGGATGATCATGGTGTCTTTCGGTACCTTCAACCAGGTGGATACCGTTAGAAACTGGCGGAGTTCGGAATCATCAAAATCGGAAAAGAACGGAATGTTCTTTAGGAAATTGATCTTTTTGGCGAAATCCGTTTCGGAAAAATGGTTGTCGGCCATGGCTTTATTACTCTTGAGCCAGTGGCAGGAGCCCTCCGTCAATCCATGATCAGGACAGCGCTGCCGCCTGTCAAAACTATAGCGACGAACCGCTGCCGCCGTCAATGGGAAAGGGCTTTGAACCAGGAGAAAAGCAGGAGAGAGGATGCTATTTTCCCAGACAGAACTTTTCGAAAATCAGGTCAAGGATATCTTCGGTGGTGGTCTCGCCGATGATGTCGCCGAGGTGATCGAGTACGGATTGGAGGTCGATAGCCAGAAGGTCGGCCGGGAGGTTTTTGGTGATGGCGCCCTCGATCCGACGGGCAGCTTCTAAAGCCTTGATCAGGGCGGCGCGATGGCGGATATTGGGGAGGCAGTTATGGTCGGTCTCTCGGGGGCGGTCGGTGCCGATCACTGCGGTTCGAATGGCCTCTTCAAGATCGGAGAGCCCGGTTCCGGTCTTGGCTGATAACTTGACCTTGGGGAGATCCGGAAAGGCGTTGATGATCTCGGGATAGGTTTGGGTGTCGACCAGATCGATTTTGTTGATGACCAGGATAACCGGTTGCCGTTCAAAACCGTTCAGGATGGCCTGGTCTTCTCTGGTCGGGGGGATCGAACCGTCCACCACCAGCAAGACCAGATCGGCCTTTTCCTGTTGTTGGCGAGCCTTTTTGATTCCGATTTCCTCCACCGCTTCCGGGTCCTCGCGGATCCCGGCGGTATCGACGATCCGAACCGGAATACCACGGATATCAAGATACTCTTCGATGATGTCACGGGTGGTGCCAGGGAGGTCGGTCACGATGGCCCGATCCTCTCGGAGGAGGCTGTTGAGCAGGCTTGATTTGCCCACATTGGGGCGTCCCAGAATAACGACCCCGATTCCTTCCCGGATTATTTTCCCTCGATCTGCCGTGGTCACCAGCCGGTCGAGGGGGGTGATGACCGCGGCGCGGAGCTTGGTCAGCATGGTTTCCGGGTTGATGATCTCTACCTCTTCGTCGGGGAAATCGATGGCGACCTCAATCACCGCCTTCATGGCCATTAGTCCTTCCCGGATGATGGTCAGGTGTTCGTTGAGGCCCCCCTGGAGTTGGGAGAGAGCAAGCTCCATGCCCTGACCGGTTCGGGCTGATAACAGGTCAATAACCGCTTCCGCCTGGGTCAGGTCGATGCGGCCGTTGAGAAAGGCTCGTTTGGTGAATTCTCCGGGATCGGCGACAATGGCTCCGGCAGCCAGGACTTCGGCAAGAATGGCCTGCAGGACCATGGTCGAACCATGGCACTGGATTTCAACGACATCTTCCCTGGTGTAGGTATGGGGGGCCGGGAGATAGACTGACATTACCTCGTCCAGGGGACGACCGTCCGGTGAGTTGATCCAGCCGTGGGAAAGACGATGGGGAATGATTCCGGCGTGATGGCTGGGGGCAAAGAGCTTCGTGAGGATGGGACGGGCCAAAGTTCCACTGATCCTCACGATCCCAATCCCACCAACGCCCGGTGGGGTGCTGATGGCGGCGATGGTAGCCGCGTTATGATCGGACGGTCTGAGCTGCAATTTTATCGCTTCTTGCGGCCGGGAACGTAAATCAGGATCTTCTTGAAATGACCCTCGCCAACACTCCGGCTGCGGATGGAGGTGTCATCCTGCAGGCGCATATGGACGATTCGGCGTTCTGCAGGGTTGAGGGCGGGAATACTCTTGGTCCGACCGGATTCTCGAACCTCAGCGGCCAAGGTATCGGCCTGCTCCTCAAGGTCCTGTCGGCGGCGGTCCCGGTAATCGCCGGCATCAAGGGAAAACATCACTCTGCCCTGGATCCGTCGGCTGATGATTTTCCGCATTAAATATTGGAGGCTGTCCAAGGTCTGGCCCTCAGAACCGACAACTTCTTCCATGGCTGCCCCGGTGATGTGGGCCTTGATCTTATTGTCATTACTGGTGATCGTCACCTCGACCGGAAAGCCGACCATTGCGAGAATTTTTACCAGATGATTTTTGATCCAGTCAAGGTCCACATTGGTAATGGTTGCTGGTTCATGACTCGATTCTGAGGAAGCGGCACGTCGAGGGGCTCGTGGGCTGCTTTGGCTCGGTTGACGCCGGCGCCCGCCTTCTTTGCGTGGTCGTTTATGTTCGGTTGTTTCTGCCGGTTCCGTTGCAGTTCGTGCAGAACCCTTGATCGAGACGGCGATCATCGCCTTTTTCCGTCCGAGTCCGAATAGACCGGCCGAGCCTGGCGAAAGGACATCGATTGCCAGTTGGTCCTGGGATACATTGAGCGCGGAACAGGCCATTGAGATAGCCTCGGTGACATCTTTTCCTGAGTATTTGATTTTTTCAGACATGGTAAATCCTCCCACTTTTTTCATCAATGGCCTGGTCGAAGGGGATCGGTCATCGGAGATCCTTGTTCTCTGCCATATTCATTCCGTTCTGGTCGGCTGCCCGGGGGGCTGATTCGCTTCTTTATTGCCTGCGGCCGTAAATCTTTCCAGTGGTGCGAATAAGGCCAATTTTTCCATTCGGGATGGGCCTGATGGAAAAATGATGGTCTGACCGATTTTCAAGGGCCGTCTCAGCCGGTGTGTTTGTTGATAAAATATTGCTGGGTCATGGACAAAAGATTGTTCACAATAAAGTAAAGTACCAGACCGGAGGCGAAATTGATGAACAGGAAGGTGAAGATCACCGGCATGAACATCATTGCCTTAGCCATTTCCGGGTTAGCCGCGGATTGCGGGGTCATTTTTTGTTGGAGAAACATGGACCCGCCCATCAAGAGGGTCAGGACCGGAAGCCCCCCCACGTAAGGGATTTGAAAACCCACGGCCAATCGCTCCGGTGCGGACAGGTCGGTTATCCACAACATAAAGGGGGCATGACGCAGTTCGATGGCCTGCATCAGGACCCGATAGAGGGCAAAGAAGACCGGAATTTGCAGGAGCATGGGTAGACAGCCACCTAAAGGATTAATCTTGTAGGTCTTGTAGAGCTTCATCTGCTCCTGGGCTTGGCGTTCTTTATCGTCCTTGTATTTTTCCTTGAGTTTGGCAAGTTTAGGCTGCAGTTTCTGCATATCCTTCATGGACTTCATCCCCTTATGGGTGATGGGCCAGAAGACCATTTTGATGAGGACTGTAACGAGGATGATGGCAACCCCGTAATTATGGATGTACCGATAGATGAGATTGAGGAGCACCAGGACCGGTTTGGCCACCATCCCAAACCAGCCGAAGTTGATGGCCCGGTCAAAATCATGCCCGGCTTGTTCCAGGGCTTCCATCTTCTTCGGACCGATGTAGATCGTGTAGCGATACTGTTTGACCTGACCGGAAGCGATAATATCAGGTTGACCGGATAAAACGGTATTGACCTGTTCGGCGGTCCCGGTAGTCATGCGGACTGTTTGGGGGGTGGCTTCCTCCTGATCTGCAGCGGCAGCCAGCATGAAGTAGGTATCCTCAAAAGAGGTCCAGGCCACCTGTCCTTGCATGGTCTTGGGACCTTCTTTTTTCAGGTCGGGTATTTTGACCTGTTCGAGGGAGCCGTCCACAAGAGCGACCGGGCCGCTAAACAGATAACGGCTGTCAGTGGCCTCGGGGGACAGAGGTTTGCTTGAAACAGTTAAATAAGGTGAGCCCTTCAGGGCTTCTTCCGATTTATTGGTTACATCGACGGTGAGTTCAATCTGATAGGCATTATCAGAAAAACTCAGCTGTTTGGTGATGGATAAACCGGGGCCCGGCGAGCCGGTCAAGGCAAGAGTTCCGCCCCTGGAGAGTTGGGATTGGTCGGCAGTCATGATCGGTCGTTTAATTACTAACTCCGGATCCTTGCCCCAGGAAAAGAAAAAGGGCAGGTTGGGTGACTCGCTGTCCCGGATGAGTTGTTTGTCCAGGGCATTTTTCCCAGGTGTTTCCTTATATTCTTTCAGCTCAAAACTTTTGATGGTTCCACCGTTTTCCGAAACAACGGCTCGGTACAATGAGGTTTCAATGGGAATGTCGCGGGCAGGTATGCTTGGTGTGGTCTGGTCGACAACTGGGTCGGCTGGAGTGAAGACAGGTGACACCGGAGGTGGAGTGGCTTCTACGGAGACCGGCGCAGAGTTCACAGGCGCCGGTTGCACGGGGGCCTGCTGGGTCGGGAAGAGATACTGATAGCCAAAAATTACAAACATTGACAGGATAATGGCGAGAAAAGCGTTTTTGGTCTCCATGATGCTGATGTCCTTGCGGGAAGTGAACAGGTGATTTCACCTGAATTGTGGCTAATACCGGCAGAGCCGGTGGCCCGTAATTGGTCGATGGTCAGTTTTTGACCGGATCGTATCCCCCTCTATGGAATGGATGACAACGAAGAATCCGGCGAACGGCGAGGTATATGCCCCGAGGAAGGCCATGGAGTTCAATGGCGTCGATGGCGTATTGGGAACAGGTGGGAGTAAATCGGCAGCAGGGAGGCACCAGGGGGGAAAGCATGCCCCTGTAGAGCCTGATGAGAGCGATACAAATATTTCGAATCATTGATCCCTGGTCTCCAGGGATACGAAGGGTGCAACAGAAGTCATAATGAACGTAAAGCTCCCGCAGGACGGAAGCTCGTCTCCCAGTCGTGGCGGAATGCAGGATCAACGGGGTACAAGTGATAATCGGTAAGCAAACAGGAATTCAGAGGGACTCGGTTCGGGATTGCTTCGTTGAGGTGCTCCGAACCATATGGCCTATCATTTTTTTGATCATAAGAGGAGAATCGACGTTGAAACCGTTGCGTACTGCAAAGACGATGTCCGAAGACGGAGAGATAAAGGAACGGTTGCTCCGGAAAAATTCTCTAATGATTCGCTTGATCCTGTTTCTGGTAACAGCTTTTTTTATCCCGTGGATACTGATTCCAAGCCTGTTTTGATCGGTACCGTTCGGCGCGTAAATAATGGTCAGATGATTTCCCCTGATCCGTCGGCCATTGCCATATACCGCCCTATATTCCCAAGGTTTGCGGAGTAAAATTGATTTGGGAAGAGGCAATGGTTGCATTTCAAGGAAAGGAGCCTCAAGGCTTTTATTCTAAGTTCCAGATCATCGGTTTGATATTTTCGGTCCAAGAGCCACGAGTTTTTGCTTCTGGGGGGATCTCGGACCGAAGCCCTTTTGAAGAGGGGCGATATCCTACTCTTGTTTGGAAAAAGAAATCATTGCACGCAGAAACGGCAAATTTCATTTACTGACAGTTATTAATTAAACTGCAAGCCGTTGGCGTCCTTTCGCCCGGCGGCGGTTGATAATGGTGCGGCCCGCCTTGGTTTTCATTCTGGCCCGGAAGCCGTGAGTTCGATGACGTTTGGTGTTACTGGGCTGAAATGTTCTTTTGCTCATGTCGTTTTCCTTTTCTCTGCTTCTGCTAAGCCTATGGCTGTTGAAAAATGGCTGGGCCGAGGAAATGCCCGGTGGGATTACAACAACCTGCTTCTTAAGTTATGATCCGGAGTTTCCGGAACGTGTGCCAAATGCCGGGTCCTATTTATCCAGGACTAATCCTGAAAAAATCAGGCACCATCTATTCTATGTGTCTAAAATTGACTTCTATGGCCGATGAAACCCGGGATGATCCCGCCCTGTTTAGGCTGGAGTTGACTTGAGGTTTTTACGACCGCGATTCAAGCGAAAAGAGCGGGCTTATTTGATCTAAACCCCTCTGGCTCGAGTCACCGAAACCGAACAATTTACCCGCTATTTAATTGACTGTCAAATGGAAATAAATTTGGCATCATCAGGGCGGGACAGCTGATGATGAAGTTTGGGGTCCCAAGCCCTAAATTATGAATACGTGTTAATGGGTGGGTGGGGCCTTGGGAGAGCGAGAACATTTTGTTGTTGCGAAGGTCTTATCGTTAATCGTTCAATTTTCCTGATCGTGGTCGTGGTCCAGTCCGAAGATTTGCCGGATAGAGGCGAGTTTTTGCCCCGGTGCCTCCTTGTGTATCTCTCCTTTCAGGTAGAGGATGGGATCATGGAGTAGTTTGTTGGTGATGGCTTCGGCCATTTTTTCTAATGATTTCATTTCTTTGGGAGAAAGTTCCTTGAGGTGAGACAAGGTTCGGTCAATCTCAGCTCTGCAGATACCATCGGCCTTGGTGCGAAGGTCCATGATGGTCGGTGCCAGGGCAAGACCTGCGAGCCATTGCATGAATTTCATGGTTTCTTCGATGACGATCCGCTCTCCTCGGGCCGCCTCTTTGTCCCGTTCAGCTTTATTGATATCAACCACATTTTTCAGGTCATCAATGTCGTACAGATAGACATTGTCCAGATTGTTCAGTTCTGGGTCCAGATCCCGGGGTACGGCAATATCAATGAGGAAAAGGGGCCGGTTCATCCGTTGTTTCATGGCCGGCTTGACATCGTCCCGTTTCAACACCAGGCCCTGGGCCCCGGTGGAACTGATGAGAATGTCCACATCGGTAAGCTGGGGAATCAGATCATCGAGACCGGCGGCCTTGCCGTTAAAACGTTTGGCAAGTTTGACGGCGTTTTCAAAGGTCCGGTTCACCACGACCACCTGGCTGATGCCCTGGGTGATCAGATGTTCGGCGGCCAGTTCGGCCATTTCTCCGGCTCCTACCAACATGACCACTTTATCCTTGAGTTCACCGAAAATCTTTTTGGCCAGTTCCACAGCGGCATAGCTGATGGAAACCGCACTGCCGCCGATGTTGGTCTCGGTCCTGATCCTTTTGGCTACCGAGAACGATTTATGCAGAAATCGATTGAGCACGGTCCCAGTACATTGATTATCATTGGCAACTTTGTAGGCTTGTTTCAACTGGCCGAGAATCTGGGGCTCGCCGACGATCATTGAGTCCAGGCTGGCACCGACTCGGAAGAGATGGTTGATCGCATCCTGTCCCTGATGGAGATAGGTGTAGCGGTCATAGTCGCTATCGGAAAGAAGGCTCTTGCCGAACAGAAAATTTCTGATCGTTAAAGGGGTTGAGTCGGGATTTCTGGTCACGAAGATGATCTCCACCCTGTTGCAGGTGGAAAGGATGCAGCATTCCGTGCATCCATCAATGGCCAGGAGTTCCTTAAGGGGGAGGGTTTCACCGGAAAAGGCGAGTTGTTCCCTGATGGCGACCGGGGCTGTTTTATGATTGACCCCAAGGACAAAAATATTTTCAGCCTGCATAGGAATGGAGTCCTTCAAGTAAAAAATTTACCCCCCACAGGGTGAAAAGGGCGGAAGCAAAGCCGATGATCGCCATGATGGCAACTCTCCGGCGGCGCCAACCGGCGGTAAAGCGCTGGTGAAGGATAGCGGCATAGATGAACCAGGTTATTAGCGACCAAGTCTCCTTGGGATCCCATTGCCAGTATGCTCCCCAGGCCTGCTTTGCCCAGATTGAGCCGGTGATGATGCCGAGGGTCATCAATGGAAAGCCGACGGCCAGGCAATGACGGTTGAGATTGTCGAGGGCTTCAAGTGATGGGAGGCGGCTGTAGAAGAGACCGAATTTTTTATTTTTTATCTCCCGTTCCTGGAGGAGGTACATGATACCGCCGCAGAAGGCCAGGGCCAGAAAGGCGTTGGCCATGACCGCGATGCTGGCATGAACTGGAAGCCAGAGGCTTTGCAGGGCAGGGGGCAGTTCGGTGAGTTGTTGTGAGGCCCTAGAGGCTACAAACATCAGGACGGCGACAATCGGGCTGACAAAGACTCCGAAGTTTTTGACCTTGTAGCGCCAGCGGAAGGAAAGATACCCCCAGGTTACCGCCAGGGCAAAAAACGATACCGCTTCATGATTGCTGGTTATCGGGGTATGGCCGGAGTGGATGAAGCGTGCGGCCGTGTATGTCAGGTGAATGACGCCGGCCGTGATTGTGGTAATCCGGGCCATTGTTCTTAACCGATCGTTTTGATTGAAAAAAAACACGAGATATGTGGCGGCGGCGAACAGGTAGAGAAAGAACGTCAGTTGAAAAATGAGAATCATACTTTCAAGCTCCTATGGAGAGGGCTGAAAAAGAGAGCTGCAATGGATCGTAAATGCTCCCGTCCGGGGGCAGGAACTCAGTATTCATAACTGGTTGTGGGATTCCCACGTGCTTTAAAATTGTATAACAGGTTCGGGTCGAGAAGGCCTCTAATCTTAAACATGACCTCTTGATCCGGCTGCCACCCAGGAATAGACCAAAGATGATTTTCTATCTTACCGTAATTTTTTTCTCTGATCCAGTCCGGGAATTGGTCATGGAGAAGGGTGGCAAAAATTTTTTTATTTTCTTGATGCCCTCGGCCTAAGGCCAGGATGAAAGGGCGGAGGCATCCAAGTATTTCACAGAGTAGCCCGTATTCCGGGCCATAGTGAGTAGAGATTTCCCGCCGTAAATGTTTGGCTAAGGCCGGGCTGTTGCCGCCGGTGGAGATGGCGATCGCAAAATCACCATGCCGGACAGTGGCTGGCAGGATGAAATTACATCGATCAGGGACATCGGCAACATTTAAGAGGGTGCCAGCTGCTTCTGCTTCTGCCTGAACCTCTTGTTGGACCTTTTCGTCATCGGTGGCGGCGATAACCAGAAATGAATCGTGCAGGTCCCCATGGCGATAGGTTCTGGCGCACCAAGAGATTTTATTCTGCTCTTTTAGTTGCCGTAACTCTTCGGTCAGTTTGGGGCTGATCACCACCACCCGGCCACCGTAATCAATCAATGCGGCAACCTTGCGGGCAGCAACTCGCCCACCACCGATCACGGTGCAGGTGCGTCCGTGTATATTGAGATTAATGGGGAAATAATTCATAGCGCGTTCCGCAGATGCATCCGTCAACACACCAAACCTTCAGTCGTTTGTAGTAAAAGCGAAATGGACAAAGATCCTTTCTAGCATATTCCCAGTCATGAAACAACACCGACCTATGAGATCTTCAATGTAATCATTTTTCTCCATCGGGATACTTGGATTCACAAAGGTGATGAGCCCGGCTGGAAAGAGCTTTCTTTTTTCAGAAAAAGTAATGACTTCCCGGATTGACACCAGTTAGCGTTTGACACCGGAAGAGGAACCTTTATACTTTCCAAGACATTCTTCAATAGTAGATCTACTGCATTCGAGCCAGGAGAATTATTATGCCGAGGGGCGAATTTTCAATCACGTCAAAACGACAGATGGAATTTATTGATATCACCAGGCAGTTGACCGAGGCTATCGTGAGTTATGGGAAGATCAATGGCCTCTGTTGTGTATTTAATCCCCATACCACTGCCGGGTTGACAATTAATGAAGGTGCTGATCCGGCGGTTCGCGATGACTTGGTCGGGGCCATCCAGAAGATTTTACCTCTGGAATACCCTTACCGGCATAATGAAGGAAATTCCCCGTCCCATTTAATGGCCTCGCTCATGGGCAGTTCCGTCTCGCTGCTGGTTACCGAGGGACGACTTCAGTTGGGCACCTGGCAGAAAATCTTTTTCTGTGAATTTGACGGGCCTCGAACGCGGCGGGTCTGGTATCACCTGCAAGTTGATATGGAATAGTCGCTAAGAGTAGAGCATGTCATGTTAATCTTAGAGTCGTGTCAACTCTGAAATGGGGTATATCGCTTGCCACTTTTCTTGTCTGCTCTGTCCCGCCTTCAGTCACAGAGCGGTGCTATGCTCTTGAAGACGCTCGTTGCATACAGAAAAAATGTCTGCCTGATTTAGCACATTTCATCCTTGACACAACACTGGGGGCATGGGTGGGATCTGGGTACATTACTTCCGTGGGGGCAGGCTTAAAGTGTTATGCTTGAAAATGATCAGGTTGTTTTTTTAAAAATAATTGGTGTTCTATGAAAAAAAGAAAAGAGGTCCCACCGATTGTCTTTGGGCTGGATCGGCAGACCGATGAAAAATCTTTGGTCGCCTTCATCGAAAGGTTTGCTCAACCACGTTTTCTGTCCGTTCTGGTTTCCCGGCTGACCGATGATGAACTCATTGGAATACTTGATCATCTTACCATGACCATGCAGCGTCATTTGGTTGAGGAAGAGTATCATCACCTGTTTCTCGATGAACCAACCGCCCCGGAGATTTGAATATGATAAAGGATCTGCGCGAATTTCTTGAAATTTTACAACGGGAAGGTGAGTTACATGTGGTTGAAGGTGAGGTTGACCCCCACTTGGAAATTGCCGAGATTCATCGACGGGTCATCGCCCGCGGGGGCCCTGCCCTCCTCTTTACCAAGGTTCGAGGCAGCACGTTCCCGGTGGTCACCAATCTGTTTGGTTCCAACCGGCGGATGGAACTGGCTTTCGGTCGTCGTCCCCTTGACTTTGTCGCTGATCTGGTCCGGGCTGCCGAACAACTGTCCCCTTCCTTAAAGAAAGTATGGGAGATGCGGGGGCTGATCCGCTCAATGCTGAAAATCGGGACCTCTATTCAACGAAGCGGACCAATTCTTGAATCCTGTATGATTCCACCCCGTTTAACCGAACTCCCCATGCTGACTTCGTGGGCCTCCGATGGCGGGCCTTTTGTGACCTTACCTTTGATCTATACCGAACATCCTGAAGGTAAGGGCCATAATCTTGGGATGTACCGCATTCATCGCTATGATGATACGACCACTGGGATCCACTGGCAGATCCATAAGGGCGGAGGTTTTCATTACCATGAAGCTGAAAAAAAGAATCAGAGTCTGCCGGTATCCCTTTTTATCGGAGGTCCTCCCGCCTTAATGCTTGCGGCCATCGCCCCCCTGCCTGAAAATCTGCCGGAATTGATGCTTGCGTCCCTCCTCCAGGGTGGCAAGTTTCCCCTGACTCGGGATCCCCGAGGTGGCCACGTTCTCCCAGCTTTTGTCGAGTTTGCCGTCAAGGGTTCTGTTCCCCCCCATGTTCGCCGTCCTGAAGGGCCATTCGGCGATCATTATGGTTATAATTCACTGCAGCATGATTACCCCATTTTCCAGGTTGATCGGATTTATCATCGTCGGGATGCCATCTACCCAGCAACGGTGGTTGGCCGTCCCCGCCAGGAAGATTTTTATATCGGTGACTTCCTGCAGGATCTGTTGTCTCCTCTTTTCCCGCTGGTGATGAGTGGTGTTCGGCAGTTGAAAACCTTTGGCGAGGCTGGTTTTCATTGTCTGGCCGCGGCCCGGGTTGCAGATCGCTATCCCCGAGAGGCTTTTGCCAGTGGTTTGAGGATTCTGGGAGAAGGCCAACTTTCTCTGACCAAATTTCTCTTGATTACCGATGGTGAGTTGGATGTTGCTGATTTTCCCCGGCTGTGGGTTCATCTTCTGGAGCGGGTGGATTGGCGCACCGATCTCTTTATTTTTGCCAATGTCTCCCAGGATACCCTGGATTACACCGGCCCTTCGGTTAACAAGGGTTCAAAGGCCATGCTGATGGGCCTTGGCAAGGAGCCAAAGCGGGTCCTGCCCGAATCATTTTCAGGTGAGTTGCCGGCAGAAGTTGCCGATCCCGTGGTTTTTCTTCCCGGTACTCTGGTGGTCTCCGGTCCTTCCTGGCAGAAGGATCAGGAACTCCCCAAACGTCTTGCCGCCTACCCCTCCTTGGTGGAGTGGCCGGTGATTATTTTGGTTGATGATAGTCGGGCTGCAACCCTGAACCTGCAGGAATTTATCTGGTCATTTTTTACCCGGTTTGAACCAGCGGCTGATATTCATGGTGCAGTGACTTTGGTTCATCGATTTCATGTGGGATTGACCCCGCCGGTGGTCTTTGATTGCCGGATGAAGCCATGGTATCCGGAGGTTCTTGAGGTGGATCCTGTTACCCGTCAATTGGTTGATAAAAAAATATCCGGGCTGATACCTTCCCAATGGCTCTGAGCAGAATAAAAAACCAGAAGGTTATGTCCTGAAGCCGGGTGACGTCTTACGTGATTAATATCACGGTGCCTTGAATCGTTCTTCGTTGGAAAAAAGATTAAAGCTTGACCGGGAAGTCGCCGAAAGATATTATAGGTAAGCTTTTTATTGTAAGAACAAGGACAAAACGATGAAAATTCAATCAATCGATCCTGCTACGGGAAGGCGTATATCCTCTGCAAAGGGAAGCAACTCTGGAACGAGTCTTGACTTCAGGTATCTTCTTGAAAGTCAACTTTCTCAAACCATTGAAACCGCACCGGTATCGAGTCCTGTGCCGGTTGCCCCGTCAACTGAAGCAGGGATGTCTTCTGTCAGGGTTGAAGGATTGACCCTCACTGAAACCATTCTCGATACTCTCGAAAAATACGGTTCCGCTCTTTCCAACACGACTTTGGAGATCAGCGATTTAGAGCCGTATGTCTCAGCGCTCGAAGAAGAAACCCTCGCCATGCTTGAAATTCGGAGCCATCTTGCCCCAGAGGATTCACTTGGGCAATTGCTTGATCGCGTCGCGTCGCTTAGTTATATGGAAAGCGTCAAATACCGTCGCGGTGATTATTCCGCTTAAGTGTCTTCGGATCCATATTCTCTAATCACCTGCTCATCTATTATTTGTTCAAACCGGCATCATCAGATAGATGGTGCCGGTTTTTTTAACCAATTTTACCATTCCTCCCATGAAAGAACGGTTACAAAAGGTTATTGCCGCCGCCGGAATCTGTTCACGACGTCAGGCTGAAAAGCATATCGTCGGTGGCGATATTTCCGTTGATGGTGTTATTACCACCGAACTCGGTACGCGGGTTGATCCCTTGACCCAGCAAATTACCTTTCGAGGTAAGATGCTGCCCCAACCGGAAAAGGTTTGTTACCTCCTGAATAAACCCAAGGGCTACGTCACAACCATGGATGACCCCCAGGGTCGACCAGTCGTTACCGACCTTTTGAAAGGGGTTCGTGAGAGGGTTTACCCGGTTGGTCGACTTGATCTTGATACCGAAGGTGCTCTTCTGTTGACCAATGATGGTGAACTCGCCCATCGTATCCTCCACCCCAGTAATGAGATTATGAGAACGTATGAACTGGAAGTTGCCGCTCGCCCCATGCAATCGAAGCTTGATTTACTGACCCAGGGGATTGACATTGAAGGGCGTAAAACCTGGCCGGCTCAGGTTCGAATTCTCAATTCTAATTCTAAGCAAACCACCCTCGAAATTATCATTCATGAGGGGAGGAAGCGTCAGGTTCGGAAAATGTTCGAGGCTATTGGTCATCCGGTTGTGACTCTGAGGCGTATCAAATACGGGCAACTGGGACTGGGTGGTTTGCGGGTGGGTTCTTTCAGGAAAATCTCTCAAAAAGAACTAGAAAATGTGTTTAAATAAAAAAAGTCTTTACATTCGATGATTTACACGATATCAATTAATTTCTGTTTTTTTGGGTGTTTTCGAATTAGCGTATTTGTTTCAAGTGTTTATGTGATTAGGTGGGTTAAAGGAGAGTGAGGGTGCGTTTTTAAGATTATTATTTGAGTAAATAATATGTTGGGGGTTGGGGAAGTTCTTAGCGTGTTATTGTCGGTCAATGTTTCGCGATTTCTCATTCCAAATATTCACTATATTCACTTAAACTTTTTTTTCTGACCCCGGTCAGAGCATCAGTTTTTTTTTGTAACTGCCAAGGCGTAGACAAAGTGCCATTTGGACAAGACAACGCTGTGGCAAAACGAGGAAGGGAAATATGAATAAATCGGAGCTTATTGAGGCTTTGGCGCAAGAGGTTAATATCCCTCTCCGAGAGGCAAGTCCTGTCACCAATACCATTTTGGAGACCATGATTAACGCCTTGGCTGCCGGTGATAGTATTGAAATTAGGGGTTTCGGAAGTTTTGTAGTGAAGGAGTATGAATCCTATGTTGGACGGAATCCCAAAAGCGGTATCAGCATTGAAGTTCCACCCAAAAGATTGCCTTTCTTTAAAGTTGGAAAGGAGTTAAAAGAACGGGTGAATGATGGAGCTTGATCACATCTGAGTTCTTTTTTTGCCTACGAAAACAATCTGTTATTTCTCCGACTGTTCATCTTCCGACCCGAGAATTTCTCCGACCAAGTCATAGGGATGTGCTTCCGTGATGCGGACCTTCACCAGATCACCTGGGTTGCAAAACCCGGAGGTGATATAGACACATCCATCAATATCCGCAGCCTGAAATCTGGTCCGCCCCTCTAGGAGTAACTCGGTCTCCCGACTGGTGCCTTCCACCAGAACCTCTTGTATTGATCCAATCAGCTGTTGATTCGAGGTCAAGGCCAACTGGCTTTGTTTTTCCATCAGCAAGGCTTTACGGGCCAGCTTGACCTCTTCAGGGCATTGATCTGCCAGCTCTGCCGCAGCACAGCCCTCTTCGTTGGAATAGGTAAAGATACCTACATGGTCAATTTTGAATTCATCCATGAAATCTGAGAGCTGATTAACATCGGTTTCGTTTTCTCCGGGAAAGCCCACCATGAAGGTGGTGCGCAAGGCCGCCCCGGGGATCCTGGCCCGGATATCTCTGATCAGTTTCTCCACCGATACCCTGGTATATGGGCGGTTCATTGCCTGGAGAATCCGATCACTGATGTGCTGTAAGGGAATATCAAAATAGGGCAATATTCGGGGATAGGCCGCCACGAAATCAAGCAGGGCATCTTTGACCCGCATGGGATAGAGATAGAGCATCCGAATCCAGGGTATATTCGTTTCTTGAAGAAGTCCTTGGAGAAGATCAAGAAGCCTCTCCCTGCCAGGGCCGAAATCCATGCCATATGCGGTTAGGTCCTGGGCCACCAGAGTTAATTCTTTGACTCCAGAATCGGCCAGGAGTCTGGCCTCGATCAAAAGATCCTCAATAGGTCTGCTGCGGAGCGGCCCTCTGAGAGACGGGATCAGGCAGTAGGTGCATCGATTTGAACAGCCCTCCGTTACCTTCAGATAGGCCCGGAACGGTGGAGTGGATAGTGTTCGTGGGATCAGGCTGTCCATGAGGTAAGAAGGGGCTGATTCAGACAAGGTAAATTCTGGTTCAGATGTTAGATCAGCCAGGCGGGCTGCAACTTCGGGAACCCCATCAACCCCGAGAAACAGATCAACCTCGGGAAGTTCTTTGGCGAGTTGTAGGCCGTACCGCTGGACCATGCAACCGGTAACCACCAGCTTGCTCCCAGGTTTTTTTCCCTTGATCGCCACCAGGGCCAATATCGCCTCTATTCCTTCTTCAACAGCTGGTTGGATAAAGCCACAGGTGTTTACCAGTAGAATATCAGCCTCTTCAGGATTGTCGGTAATGCTCATTCCGGCCTCCTGCAGACAGCCAGTGATGACTTCAGAATCGACTAAGTTTTTTGGGCATCCAAGGCTTTGAATGAATACTTTTTGGGTCATAATTTTTGTGTGTAGAGAAAATGATCGTGTGGGGTCCAAAAAAGCAGGTCCTGTGGCTTATTCATTTTTAAAGAGGATGGGATTGTGTTCAAGCAGAAGACTGATAAGTGTTTTGTCCTTCCGGATAAAATTTTTATTCTTATAGCCTGGTTGCCAGGTTGTCCTCCAAAGTTCATCTGAAACGAGCATTACAGCGGCCAGTTCGATATTTCTAAACCTTGCCACGGTAGTGATGGCAGAAAACTCCATATCCACAGCGAGAATTCCCTGGGCGGTATAACGGTTTACCTTGTCACGGGTCTCCCGATATGGGGCGTCCGTGGTCCAGATCCGCCCTTCGCGGGGCGTCCATCCTTCACGATATAAAAGATTAACGAGTTTTTCCCGTAACTTGGGGCTGCTTCCTAAGTCTTGACCGTGACCGGGATAATGACTTGATGTCCCTTCTTCACTTAAGGCCGTGGTCGGCAGCAGAATGTCCCCGGTTTTTAACTCAGGGTGGAGACTCCCACACCATCCGTATACGATAACCTTTGTCGCGCCGAGAGCAATCAATTTTTCAAGGGTCATGACTGCCATGGGAGCGCCAACGGCAGGTCCTGCCACAAAGAAGGGGTTGGGAGAATCTTTTTCGGTAAGCAGGCGGAGATGACTGTTGAACAGGAATTTTGGTTTCCCGCCCAGTTGGCTCAGCCATTGGTCAGCCTGACGGGCCTGACTGGGAAGAATATTGAAAAAACCATTGGAGGGAAGTCTTGGGTCACCAGGCTCAGATTGGGGATTGATCAGAATACCATCCGTCATAACGAGATCCCGGGGACCTTTTCTAGAATTTTTTCTTTCCAGAGCACATTCTTTGATTCATCAAGGGTTGCTTTTGGCTTTAATGTTCAAGTCATAGCCATTAAAGAAAAATAAAAAAAGGGCTGCAGGTTGGTACCTGCAGCCCTTTGGTAACTCTCGCGGTTCTACCAGATACTGAATTATCCGAGCAGCGGATTGGCGAACAGCAGGATCAAGGAGATAACCAGGCCGTAAATGGTCAGAGACTCGATTAAGGCCAGACCGATGATCATGGTCACGGTGATTTTACCCGATGCTTCAGGATTCCGAGCGATACCGGAGCACGCGCCACCGATACCGGTACCCATACCGATACCGCAACCGAGAGCCGCGATGCCGACTGACATTGCAGCAGCGACACAGATCAAGGCGATGTTGACGCCACTTGCGGTAGAACCGCCTTCAGAGGCCATGGCAACGGTTGAAACCGCCAGAACCGCCAGAACAGTCAGGATTGATACGCTTACTTTCTTCATTGTCATACTCCTTTACAGATTATTTATTTGGCCTTCTTTCTCATCAGCTCACAAGAGCCGGTTGATGAACGGGTATAACTTAATGGGCATGCTCCATGGATGCGGAGAAATACAGGATCGATAGAAGCACAAAAACTAATGCCTGGACAATGGAAACAAAAACACCCAAACAGAGGATCGGTAGGGGAGCAAAATATGCTCCGGCCAGCATGAAGAGGATGCCGAGCAAGGTTTCTTTGGCCATGATGTTCCCGAAAAGTCGGATTGACAGCGACAGGATTCGGGCGAAATGGCTGATTATTTCAATGGGCGCAATCAGCGGGATGAGCCACCAGACCGGTCCGAGAAAGTGCTTATAGTACTTAACCCCGTGGAATTTAAATCCCAGAATATGAGTAGTAAAGAAAACGATCAGGGTACATCCCAGGGTGATGTTCAGATTCGAGGTGGGCGACATGAAGCCCGGCATGAGTCCGATCATGTTGCCCACAAGAATAAAAAGGGCAAAGGTGGCCAGCATGGGGAACATCATCCGGGCACCTTCCTTTCCCATATTGTCGGCCATGAAGCCTTCCATGCCGCTGATGATGGCTTCCCAGAAGTTTTGGCCCTTACCGGGGATCATTTCGATTTTGCCCATGGTAATCTTCGGCATGAGGATCAGAAAGATCATGACCAGCCAGGTATAGGTCATATGCGGTGATAATAATTGGGTTAAATCCCCAAAATGGCCCGGCTGTGGAGCCGCATGGGGTACTGGCAAACCAAGAGCTTGCAGAATAACAGAAATAAATAGTATCGGATGTTCCATTGCGGTTATGGTGCCTCCTTCTCTTCCTTCCGTGCCATGCCAACAGCGGTCAGAACGATGCTGACCATGACGGTTGACAGTCCGATGAGTAGCCCGATGATATTTACCGGTCGATACTTAATGATCACGAACAAGATCACGGCCAGTAAGGATAAGCGGGCATAATACTTGATAAAAAACTTTGTTTTAACGACTGCGAGATTCCCTTGGATGAGTCCAAGGAGATCCTTTTTCAACAACCAGAAACTGATATTGGCCACCAGTCCACCAATTAAAATGGATTGGCTAACCAGGCCAGTGGTAAAGACTCGGCTTATTACTACCAGAAACAGCAGTAATCCCCAGCTATACAAATGAATCTTACGTAGGGGGAAATGTTGCGCTTTACTCATCGCGAATATCTTTTCTAGTCGCCATCCGGTAGAGATTCAGAAAGGCAGCAGCAACCCCAAAACCAAGGAAAATCAAGGTAAACCAAGGAGAGGTTTTTCCTTCGAAAAGCTTATGGTCAAGATAATAACCAAAACCGACTCCGATAAAGATGGAAAAAGAAACTGTCATGCCGATGGTACTGAAATCGGCGATAAGTTTGGTCATTTCCTTTCGAATTCCGGTCTTGGTCATTCCGCTCCTTTCATACTGGCGGCGCGGGAACGCATGGCTACTGAATAAGCGTTCAATTTCTAGCACGGCTCCCTGGTAAAGTCAATGGTTTTTGCCCGATTACGCCAACTTTTTGAATACTGATTCAGTTTTTTCCAGCGTCATTTCAAGCTGTTCCGAGGTGTGTGCCGCAGAGAAGAACATCCCTTCAAATTGAGCCGGGGCGAGATAGATACCTGCTGCGCGCATTTCACGGTAATAATGGCCATATCTCTCGGTGTCCGAGGTCATTGCCGAGTCAAAGTCGTACACCGGACCCTTAGCAAAGAAAAGGGTCAGGACCGATCCAGCTTGATTCATGCACACTTGTTCGCCGAGAGACTTTTTGGCTAGAGCTAATAGTTCTCCGCCGAATTGCTCCGCTTTTTGATTAAGGGCCTCATAGAAACCAGGCTTTTTGAGCTCGGTCAAGGTTGCTTTGCCGGCGGCCATGGCCAGTGGATTCCCCGAAAGGGTTCCAGCCTGGTAAACAGGACCAGTGGGAGCGATCATGGACATGATTTCTTTTTTCCCACCATAGGCGCCCACCGGAAGACCACCACCAATGATCTTGCCGAGGCAGGTTAGATCAGGGGTTATTCCGAATTTAGCTTGAGCACCACCGTAGCTCGCCCTGAATCCGGTGATGACTTCATCGAAGATCAGGACGATTCCGAGTTCCTTGGTCAGATCACGAAGTTTTTGCAGAAAGCCAGGAGCTGGATGGACCACGCCCATATTGCCGGCCACCGGCTCGATAATGACAGAGGCAATTTCGAGATCGGGATTACGCAGCGTCTCTTCCAGCTTCGCCGGATTGTTGTATGGAATCGATATGGTGTTTTTAACAATATCATCGGGAACTCCCGGGCTTCCCGGAATACCTAAAGTGATGACCCCGGAACCCGCTTTGACCAGAAAGGAATCGGCATGCCCATGAAAGCCACCGTCGAATTTTACGATCATTTTCCGGCCGGTATATCCTCGGGCCAGGCGAATGGCGCTCATGGTGGCCTCGGTGCCGGAGCTGACAAATCGAACCATTTCAACGGAAGGAACAGCGTCAATGACCATTTCAGCCAATTCAATTTCAAGTTCACAGGGGGCTCCATAGCTGGTTCCGTTTGCCATGGCCCGGGTGATGGCCTCAATCACGGCAGGGTGGTTGTGGCCCAGAATCATCGGACCCCAGGATCCGACAAAATCGATGTATTGGTTATTGTCCATATCGGTGATTGTGGCGCCGTTGGCTTTTTTGATAAACACAGGATCACACCCCACTGACTTGCAGGCGCGAACCGGACTGTTAACACCTCCTGGAATCAGAGTCTGGGCCTTGGCGAAAAGCTGCTTGGAAACGGTGGTATTCATATGATCTCCTTCTGGAAGTTGATGGGCTTGACTGTTAGCCTGATATGGGACGGCTAGACGCACCTAAATATCTGTTGTAATTGAGATTGTTTTAAGGGGCGCCTTGGACGATATGTTTTTGTGTCATCACTAGAATTCGTTTTGTCTGAGGTTCTTTCCCAAACACCTTGGGGGCGGGAAAGCCTATGGTAAGCGATCAAGGAAGTAAAGCGAGGAATATAGCATGGACCATTCTGATATGTCAAAGAGTTGCTGGTCGTTGCAGTGGGGGGACAAAGCGCAGATTTCTCTGCTTTATTCAGGGATGAGTTCGCTGAAATAGTGAATGGAACGAAAATTCAAAGATGGTTCGGGTGATTTTCTGCTGCTCGGTCTTGCCACATAGATTAACTCACGGATTCCGAAAAGTTGTGCCGAGGCGAGCACTGCTTCTGTGTCATCTGCCAGGAGGGCATGGTCCGGGTCATAAGGGATTATGCCACCCAATTTTTCCCAGAACAAAGGATTTTCTTTGGCCATCCCAACCTCTTGAGAACAGACAATTCGATCAAAATATCCGGTGAGGGCTGTTTTTTTCATCTTTATATCAAGTGTTTTGCCGTGGGCATTGGTTACTAAGAACACCCTTTTTCCAGTCCTGCGACAAAAATTGAGAAAAGCAATGACGAATGGATGGACCTTTATCAGGTGATCGATACTTAATTTGAGGGCCGGAATATCTAAATCAAGTTGGGTAGACCAGAAATCAAGATCGGTCCAATCTAAGGTACCCTCCCTTTGTTTGTACCGTGAAAGAAGATGATCAAGAGCCTCGGCTTCAGGCAATCCGTTTTTTTTTGCGAAAATATTCGGAAGATAGTGTTCCCAGAAATAATCGTCGAAATATCGATCGAGAAGGGTTCCATCCATATCAAGGAGAACGTGGTGGATCCTTTCCCAAAAATGATTTAAATCATCGATCATGAAGGTGTTGGCTGGGTAAGAAAGGGTTTTAGCAAAAGGAAATTACTCCCCCAAAAAGAAAGTCAGGGTGGCCAAAAGAGGGACCAAAAGTTTATTCGGTTATCAATGAGCCGATGATTTCTTGAACCGATTCCAGTCGATGGGCCGATAGATAATCAGAAATACCTTGGACTATTTCACCAGTGATTGCCGGATTTATCAGATTTGCAGTTCCCACCTCAATTGCGGTTGCTCCTGCAATTAAAAACTCAAGGGCATCCTCGGTATTCATAATCCCCCCGATTCCGATCACCGGAATTTTTACGGTTTTGGCAACCTGCCAGACCATTCTTAAGGCCACTGGTTTGATCGCCGGACCGGACAGACCGCCAATGATGTTTGCCAGACGAGGTCTGCGGGTTTCGGAGTCGATAGCCATGGCCATCAAGGTGTTGATCAAAGAAACGGCATCAGCCCCGGCCTGTTCAGCGGCCATGGCTGTGGCGGTTATATCTGTTACATTTGGTGACAATTTCATGATGACCGGTAGGTTGGTATTGTCTTTTACCGCTCTGGTGACTGCGCTCACCATTTTCGGATCGGCACCGAACGCAACCCCGCCTTTTTTGACATTGGGACAGGATATATTCACTTCAATTGCTGATATCCCTTTGATATTATTTAATTTATTGGCTATTTCGGCATATTCATCGACGGTGTCACCCAGGATATTCACTATTACTTCGGTGCCGGCCTCTTTGAGAAAAGGCATTTTATCATTGATAAAGGCCAGAACTCCGACATTTTCAAGTCCGATGGCATTCAGCATCCCACCCTCGGTTTCAACGATTCGCGGAGGGGGGTTCCCAGGGCGGGGTAGGAGAGATATCCCCTTGACCACAATTCCCCCCAGATGATGGAGATTCACATAGTTGGTGAATTCATTCCCGTACCCGAAGGTCCCGGAAGCTGTCATCACGGGGTTTTTCAGTTGGATCGAACCGAGTTGAACCTTTAATTTTGGTTTGCCTATTTCCATAAGATATCTCCTGCGTCAAAAACCGGGCCATCCTTACATACATGAAAATATTGTTCCCCCGATTCGGTCGGCAATGGTCGAGGAATAACACAACCGAGGCAGGCGCCAATTCCACAGGCCATCATAGTTTCGAGAGACGCTTCACAGAAGCAGTCTTTTTCCCGGCAAAGAAGAGCGATTTTTTTCATCATTGGATGAGGACCACAGGTATAAAAGGCCCAGGGGGGATTCTCCCCAATAGTGGATTGAACCAAATCCGTTACAAAACCATGATGGCCGGCACTTCCGTCATCCGTCGCCATTTCCACCGGCATACCCAATTGTTCAAAATCAGATTTTAAAGTGAGTAACTCCTTGGCGGTTGCTGCACCGAGCATAACCTTGATGGAGGTGTAATGGTCATGATGTCGGCTGAGCCTTTTGGCCAGAAAAAAAAGAGGGGCAATACCCATTCCGCCCCCGATGAGGCAGACGCTCGTCCCTTTTTGGGGTAAGGTAAAACCACGGCCAAGTGGACCCACCACACTTAAAAGAGTGCCGCTGGTACAACTTGCCAGATACTCGGTTCCCTTGCCTAGAACCTTGAATAAAACTTGGACCCGTCCATTTATTGATGTCTGATGAACCGAAAAAGGTCGCCGCAGGAAGGGGGTGTTTTTCGCTGAGGCTTTAAGCATAATGAATTGACCGGGACGGGCTTGATCCGCTATTTCCGGACAATTTAGGGTCAAGCGGAAAATATCTCCGGTGATCTGTTCTTTGCGAAGGATCTCAGCATTGGTTTGGTATGAAGTCATTTGATTACAGGGCTAATGATTGGTTAGAAAAAAAGATTTCTTAAATAGTATGCCAGTGGAGAGGGGAATTGCAAGGCCAAAGACCCGAGGATAAAATATACAATAATTCCCCATGAACACATCATAAAGACAGATTAGGAGATGGCACGATCTCCGGTAATGAGGCTTACCAGGCGCTCCAGATCATCAAGGGAGAAGTATTCCAATTCAACTTTTCCACGGTCGCCATTCTGGATAATTTTACAGCGAGTCCCTAAGTGGCTAGCCAATGTGTTAGCTAGAGACGTTCTGTACGAATCTGGAATAAAACTTTTAGTTCCAGTCGTTTCCAAGGGCTGGCCGGTGCTGAAGCTCCCCCTTTTTAATTTTTTCACGAGAGCTTCAGCTTGGCGAACCGAGAGTTTTCGTGAGATGATTTCATCACGAATTACTCTCATGCTCGCCAGATCTGGAGCTGCAAGTAAAACACGTGCGTGTCCAGTACTTATTGCGCCGTTAACCACATCATCCTTGGCATATTCGGGGAGCTGCAAGAGCCGGAGGGTGTTTGCGACTGTTGATCGTTGTTTCCCAACCTGTCTTGCAACTTCCTCCTGGGTGTGGCCAAATTCATCCATTAGGCGGGCATAGGCCTCACCTTCTTCCAGAGGGTTTAGGTTTTGGCGTTGAATGTTTTCAATGATGGCGATTTCAAGGCGATCAACAGTGCTGACATCCTTAAGTAGGGCCGGGACCTCCGTAAGACCAGCCATTTTTGCCGCTTGTAAACGGCGTTCCCCGGCGATTAATTCATATCCATTAGCATTCTGCCGCTTTCGGACAACCAAGGGCTGAAGGATGCCTTTGTCGCGAATTGATTCGGACAACTGCCGTAACGCCTCTTCGCTGAAGTTCTTCCTTGGCTGGTAGGGGTTTGGTTGGATTTGATCGGTTGGGCACAAAAAATAGGGATTATCCGCGTTGTTTTCGGGTTTTTCATCCGGGGGTAGCAGGGCGCTTAATCCTTTACCCAAGGCCTTGGGTCTGGTCATTTTTCCGTTCTCCGGCTTTTTTGTTGCTTTCGATAAAATTCTTTGGCCAGACTCAAATAGCTCAATGCGCCAGTGGAATCCTTGTCATAGAGCAGAACAGGCAGCCCATGACTGGGGCACTCACTGAGTCTGACATTACGGGGGATGTGGGTGTCGTAGACCGTTTCTTTGAAATGATCCCGGAGCTCCTTGGCTACTTGGAATGTCAGTTTGTTGCGGCGGTCAAACATGGTGAGGAGTACGCCTTCAATGACTAAACGGTCGTTGTATGAGTTTTTGACGAGGCGGATGGTTCGGACCAATTGACTAAGACCCTCCAAGGCAAAATACTCACACTGCATGGGGATGATCACTGAATCGGCAGCGGCCAGCGCGTTTAAAGTGAGGAGGCCGAGGGAGGGTGGGCAGTCAATAAAGATATAATCATATTCGGTTTTAATCGGGGCCAGAATTTGATCCATAAATCTTTCTCGCCGAGGAGCGGCCATAAGTTCAACCTCAACCCCGATGAGGTCTATATGGGTCGGGAGAAGGGACAGGTTTTTCTGGTCTGCAATTTGGCAGATGCTTTCCTGGGTTTCAGATTCCCCCAAGAAGCAATGGTACAGGTGGTTTTCGCGGTCTTGGCAGCTAATCCCAAGGCCGCTTGAGGAGTTCCCCTGGGGGTCGGAATCAACCAGCAGGATCTTTTGGCCAAGAAAGGCGAGTGAAGCCGCCAGATTGATCGCAGTGGTTGTTTTTCCAACCCCGCCCTTTTGGTTGGCCATTGCTATGACCTTCCCTTTTTTGCCCATGTTTTCCATCCGTTTACATTCTCCTTTGGGGGGGGCTACTTTTCACACAGCCATATTTCCTTTCTACTCTGAATTTATACCTTCCGCAACAGTGAACCCCGAAACACACCATCTTTTCCTTCGCCCTAAGTGTTTTTAGTGTTTGTTTCACGTGAAACATAGTAGCACTATCGGTCAACATTGTTTCACGTGAAACAATCGAGGTGTATTCCGTGAGGGCTGGACCAAAGGACATTCAATTTATTTAGATTTATAGGTGTTGAGGGGTCCAAAAATAGTTAAAGTCGGTGGGGGGCTTGGGTGACTCGCTATATTGGTCGTTATTTCATAGCGTTAGGGTCGGTTTCGGGCTGGTTTGGGGGGAGTTAGAATGAGGTTTCATCTTTTTGATTCACCTTGAGCGCGAGCTGAAATGTTTATCGAAAGGGGGGGGTGTGAAATCTAGATAAAAAGGACATTAGAAGGTGGATGAATAGCCGGTGATCGCAAAAAAGATTTTTTGGAATTTTTTAGCAGAGATCATTCTTTGTAATTTTACATCAGCTTGAGATCCTGTGGGCACCAGCGTGGATCTCGGTGGTGCAGACAAAGTTCTTGTGGCAAAATAATTCTCAGCATTGATGAAGCGAATAAAGATATCACTATGGATTATGACCTCTTGTCTTTCGCGAGGAGAAAAAAGTTAAGCAGGAACAAGAGTAGCTTTGTTCTCAGAGGTTCAAGGGCGTATCGTTGATTTGACAATTGAGGCGATACCGCCAGAATTGAACGAACTACAAGGATGGAATTCTGGAGGTGAAACTCGCTTGCTTGGAAGAAGGGAAAATGAAAGAAAAGAAACCTGAGATCTACCGATATATCTGACTGGCTTTAATAGTGTATTATAAAATGATCTTCCCTTCTAAATGATGGGGCTTCTCGTCGGCTTTTGCCATTGTTCGTGCTCGTGTTGCTCATGACAGGATTCAAAAAACATGGTATGAAATTTTCTTGGAATGATGATATCTGGGGGCTTTACTGAAAGAATGGGCGCGCAGACAAATGTTCGGTGGTTTCTGAACCATTTCCGGCCGAGGGTTCGCACTCCTGAGGTTCTCGCGCTAATATCTATGTCCTGTAAACATGTTTCAATTTTGAGGCTCACTAAAGGGATCATGACAGTTAAAAGGCTCTATCCCAGATATTCTCCACCCGAGGTTTCGAACTCTGGTGGATTTTACCTGAATGTTGCTGAAGGGGGATATTCTGTTTGAATTCAGTAGAGCTGGATGTAGAACAATCGGTGGGGCGATGGTGGCGGAAAGTTCCGCTGCTCCTGTTTGTCTTTGCCTTGTTGTTGCGGTTAGTTGTGCTCGCTCAGTGCCTGGAAAATCCTCTGCTGTACAGTAATGATCTGGATGAGAACTATTACATTACCCTGGCTCAGCGAATTATTTCTGGTTTCTGGGCAGGGGAGCCGGGACCATTTTACATGGATCCGTTGTACGGATATTTCTTGGCCTTCATTTTTAAGTTGGGTGGCACCAATCTGGCCATAGTTCGCATTGTTCAGATCCTGCTCGATGGACTGAGCACGATTTTGATATTTCAAATAGGAAGCAGGCTCTGGAATAGGAGGGCAGGGTGCCTTGGCGCTCTACTCTATGCGGCTTATCCGCCGGCGATGTATTACACTCTGGTGATCCTTAAAACGACCTTAGCCGTGAGCGGGTCGCTGTTTTATGTCTTGGCCTTGACCCGGATCAGAGAAAAAAAGTCGGATTGGTTTCTGCTTGGTCTTTTGGCGGGAATCTTGGTGTTTTTACGGGCTAATTTCGTGTTGATTGTCCCACTAACTTTGCTCTTTTCATGGTTCATTCAGAAGGGCAAGACCAATTCCTTTCTCCTCTGTTCTGTCGTGTTTGGAATTGGTCTCATGACCATATTGAGCTGTGGGGCAGCGCGGAACAAACTGGTGGCGGGAGAATTCCTCTTCTTAAACAGCCAATCGGGGCGCCTTCTCTATAGTTCAAATAATCCAGAAAATCTAACCGGAACCTATGGTACACCATCCTTTGTAAAACCACGGCCACAGGAGTCAGAAGTGGATTTTCGTCTGAGGGCTGAACACGATCTCGGCAGGACCCTAACGGTCCGTGAGGTTTCCCGGTATTGGCAGGGTGAGACCTGGCGCTACGTCCGTGAGCAACCAAAGTTTTTTTTGACTGGGCTTGCACATAAAGTAAAATGGGCAATCAGTACATATGAGATCCCGGTAAACAACTCATTCCCGGTGTATGCTTCTTTCTCCACCCTCCTGTCCTTTTCACCGCTGAATTTTTTGGTGGTGGCCATGCTTGGGATTCCGGGATTGATCGTCGGTTGTTGGCGTCGACGAGAGGTGATGTGGTTACTTGTTCCCATCATCACGGCCTTCACCACCATGATTGTTTTCTATGCTTCGTCCCGTTTTCGGATGCCAGCCATCCCGTTTTTATTGATTGGCGGCGGAATTATGTTTGATACAACATATGTATGGGTGCGTGAACGGGCTCCTTGGCGAAAACCAGCCTTGGTACTACTCGGATCAGTGCTCATCGGAATGATCATTCTTCCCATCGGCCCTCCGGTTAAAAACGGTTTCGAGGAGCTTCTTCTGGCGCGGGCCTATTGGGCGATCAGTGATACCGAGCGGGCCACTGAAATGGCAAGCAGGGGGGCTGAACGATATCCTGGAAATGTAAATTTTCCGATACTCTTAGGGATTATAGCTTTAGTTCATGATCAACCAGCGGCAGCAGCCAAGGCCAATCAGGCAGCCATTGCCATTGATAAAAACAACGCCACGGCCTATCATCATCTCGGGGTGTCATATCTGATGATGAACCAACCACTCAAAGCCCGGGAGAGTATCGAGCGCGCTCTAATGCTCAAGGTCGATCCAAAATTTATGTATTCCCTTGCCGAGACCTTTGAGGCTACGGATCAACCGGAGGCAGCGGTTGAAATCTATCGTCAGGTGGTAGCGCTTAATAATGTTGATCCTGATTTGCTCAATAAAGCTCAAGCAAGGCTCGATATCCTCAGTCGAAGCGAGCGGGTTGAAGAATAAACCTACTGGTTACAATGGAGTCTGCGGTGTCAACAGGCAGCAGTAGAATAGAGATATTAAGATAATCCGGAACTATAATGACAATTGAGATGAAAAAAAAGACCCTTGATCCGGCTACCACCCTTATCACAATCGTGATCCCGGTATATAACGAGGTTGAGACAATCCGTGAAACCCTTCAGGCTGTATTGGCAACCCCTTATCGAAAAGAGGTTGTTGTTATTGATGATGGATCAACTGATGGAACGATGGAGCTGTTGAAAACGTTTTCCTGGCCCGATTTGGTGGTTCTGTTTCATGAAAAGAACAAGGGTAAGGGGCGGGCCCTCCAAACTGGCTTTGAAGCGGCCCAGGGTGATATCGTTTTAATCCAGGACGCTGACCTTGAGTATGACCCTGGTGAATATTCCATTCTTTTACAACCGATATTTGATGGAAAAGCCGATGTGGTCTATGGTTCTCGTTTTGCCGGCCATGGGGCCCATCGGGTCCTTTACTTTTGGCATTATGTGGGTAATCGATTTTTGACGCTCCTATCCAACCTCTTTACCAACCTTAACCTGACCGATATGGAGACCTGCTATAAGGTCTTCCGGAGGGAAGTTCTGGCAGGGATTTCCATTCGAGAGAAACGATTCGGGGTCGAGCCGGAACTGACCGCCAAGCTGTCGCGGGTGAGGGGCGTCCGAATTTATGAAGTGCCGATTTCGTATTACGGACGGACCTATGAAGAGGGCAAGAAGATAGGGTGGCGGGATGGGGTTTCTGCCTTACGGTGTATCCTGCGGTATAATTTGCTTGGTGATTGAAATGAAAAAAATTGATTCAAAACAGGTATTGATCACCGGCGGGGCAGGCTTTCTTGGCTCTCATCTCTGTGCTCGCTTATTGGCCGGGGGGCATGAGGTCGTCTGTGTGGATAATTTTTTCACCGGGAGCAAGGCCAATCTGGCTGATTGCCTGGGCAACCCCCGGTTCGAATTGATTCGACATGATATCACTTTTCCCCTCTATGTGGAAGTGGATGAGATCTATAACCTGGCTTGCCCGGCTTCACCGGTTCATTATCAGTATGATCCGGTTCAAACGACCAAGACTAGTGTCCATGGGGCTATTAACATGCTTGGATTGGCCCGGCGGATCAAGGCCCCGATTTTACAGGCCTCGACCAGTGAAGTCTACGGCGATCCAGAGGTCCACCCTCAGAGAGAGGATTACTGGGGACATGTCAATCCCATAGGTATTCGTTCCTGTTACGATGAAGGTAAACGGTGTGCGGAAACGCTGTTTTTTGATTATTCCCGGCAACATGGGATGTCCGTTAAAGTTGCTAGAATATTCAATACTTACGGGCCAAGAATGTTGCCCGATGATGGACGGGTTGTGTCAAATTTTATTGTTCAGGCCTTGCAGAATCAGCCAATCACGATATATGGAAACGGCACCCAGACCCGCTCGTTCTGTTATGTTGATGACTTGATCGACGGATTTCTGGCCTTGATGGGCTCCCCGGAGGGATATACCGGTCCGGTGAACCTGGGAAATCCCACCGAATTCTCGATCAAAGAGTTGGCCTTGATGATTATTGAAGAGACCGGCTCTTCTTCGACCCTGGTCAACCGACCTCTGCCTGGCGATGATCCGGTTCGACGGTGCCCCGACATAACACGGGCCCGTGAGGATTTGGGTTGGGAACCAGGCGTGCCTCTTCGCCAGGGATTAAAAAAGACCATCCATTATTTTGATCGGCTTTTGAGCGGTCAGGAATCATTCGGATAGTTGGATTCATGAGTAATCCGACCAATATCATTCAACAGAATTGTACGCTATCCGATGCCAGGGACAACGGGATCTATTCCCTCTGTACCCTGGTTTTAAAGCTCCGCAATCTCTACAAGTGGCAAAAAGGTCTAGAGCCGTGGGATGAGCCGGAACCTAAGGTTTTATTGGATTGGATTGATGCCAGGGAAAATGAATGGGCTCAAATTGCTGAAAATGATTATTTGACCGTTCCCATCAACGACTGGAGGATGGATCCGTTTGAAGTCTCAACGATCAATGAGGTCTTGCGGGCGGATAACCTCAGGTATGGGGCGGGCTATGGTCGCTCATTAAAGGCGATTTTTTTTCTGGCTGAAATACTTGAAGAACGTCCATTGGGTGGCTGTCAGGTTTTTATCCTCGGTCGTGAATTGGCCCGTGAGCTCTCCAGTCCTTTTGCCATGTTGCTAGAGAATGAAATTATCATTCGTCGAGAATCGTTGCGTTTCTTTTTTTGGGACCAGATTCAGGAAATCAGGGCGACCAATCGTGCCCCTTTTCATCATGTCCTGGGATTGTATGGTCTGATTGGTGCAGCAGGGCTTGATCAGCAAAAGTTCCGGGAAAAACTTGATGAGATTGTCGATCATGAAATTCCTTCCTTCATTCATCATGAGATTGGCGAATTTGTCGAAACAGGGTTCTCTCGTGCAGCCCTACATCGGATAGTCACGGTTTTTCCCCATTCCCCCATCGAGCTGTTGGTCCGGGCCCTGAGAGATCTGCTCACCGATACAAATCCTTCCGGGATGCTTGGATACATAATCAAGGAGCGTCGCGAAAGTTCATTGGCCTGGTATGTCGGATTTTTGGATGGGTTGCGGAAGGTCCTGTTTCCTGAGATGTCAGGTGTTTTCGAAAAATTTTTAGAGACGAAGGACTGGGCTCTGGTGGAGGAAGCTCGACTCCGGTGCCGAACAGCAATTCAACAAAGGGTGGATGTTTTGACTGAGATTGTTCAGGCGCTGGATACGGAATCTCCTGAAATGATTAAGGGGCACATCGAGCAGAAGCTTTTGGCGCCCCTAGGTCTATGAATTTCAGAGAAGGTGTCCGGGGAGATGAGAGAGAGGGATGTCATGGTTAAGGTTCCAACCGTCTTCTGCGGACGACGGTATAAAAGTTTTTGCCTGATGCTGACCGTGCTGCTACTGACTTTCGGTCCGCCCATGGTAGCAAGTTCGGCTTCGGAACCAAGAGTTCTTCCCTTTGGGCCCGGAGAGCGACTGGTTTATCAGATCAGTTGGGGAAATATTCCAGCCGGATACGCCGTACTGGAGGTGTTGCCTCAGACCACTATTGGGGATGTCCAGAGCCTGCATTTTTCCTTATCCGTCAATACCAATAAATTTGTCGATTTTTTTTATAAGGTTAGGGACCGTATAGAATCATTCACTGATTTGTCCTTGACCAAGTCCCTTTTCTACAAAAAAAAGCAGCAGGAAGGGCATTCGCGGCGCCAGGAAGTGGTGCAGCTTGATCACCAAAAGCTTACCGCTATTTATGCCAATTACGGCAAGACCCGCGATGCCATATCGATTATGCCCGGAACCGTTGATCCCTTGGCGGCCCTTTTCTTTGTTCTATCCCAGCCCCTAACCCCGAATATGGCCATAACCAGACCGATTACCGATGGGAAGGAAAATGCATTGGGTAGAGCTCTGGTTGTTCGACGGGAAACCATTGATATTAATGGTAAATTCTATGATACCTATCTGGTTGAGCCGGATCTGAAGAAGGTTAAAGGGGTCTTTGAGAAAAGTAATGACTCGAAAATTCAACTATGGATAACTGCAGATGATAAGCAAACCTTGGTCAAGATCAAAAGTAAGGTCTTCGTCGGCTCATTCAGTGGGACATTGGTTGAAGAGGGTGATTGATGCGGAGAAAACGTAGATGATCCTTCAGCAGTTGAAAAAGAAAAATCTACTTTGGGAATTGTTGATTGTTTTGGCGGTAACCGGACTGATATCCGGTTTATACCAGTCCGGTTTTTTTCAGCGTCTCGAATGGATGACCCTTGATCAGCGGATGAAGGTTTATCGATCCACGAAAAAGGTCACCCCCGAGATTGTCACGGTAATGATCGATGAGGCCTCACTCCAGGATATGAACAGTGAGTTGGGACGATGGCCATGGCCCCGCTCAGTCTATGGGGATCTCCTTGAATTCATGGTCATGGGCGGGGCCAAGGCGGTCCTTTTTGATATCCTGTTGACCCAAAATGAGAGTCACACTGAAAGAGGTATAATTGCCCCCAATGCCAGTGACCAATATTTGATTGATCAGACCAGCGAAACCGGCGTTGCCTATCATTCAGCCCAGATTATCATCGACCGGGAAGATGAAGCCAAGGGGCGGGGGTTGGATTTGCCCCTGCCGGACGATTTTAGAGAAAAATTTGCAGTCCGACCGGCTTCAGGTTTTCGGCGTCATATTCATAATAATTATTTTTTACCATTTCAGGGGCTTTCTCAGGCCTCTAAGGGGATTGGGATAGTTGGCCTTGATGCCGATCCGGATGGGGTGATCCGGAGGGTTCGACTGTTTCGTGAATATCAGGGTGAGCTTTTTCCATCCATGGCTGTGGTCCCCCTGCTGGACGATTTGCTCACCGAGAAAGGCGTGGTGTATACCCCCGGAAACCTTGCCCTGGGAGATAAAAGTATCCCCCTTGATCTGGCTGAGGACTATCTGGTCAATCCCTATGGGATGGTGCAGGAGTATTCGGTCAGTGGGATCTTTCATTCGTTGAAGATGATCAAAACCGGGGAGGTAGAAAATCTTTTAATTTACCCGGATGAATTTGCCGGGAAGATTGTCTATATCGGGGCCAATGCGGCCGGGCTGGAAGATATTAAGACGACTCCCATGTCTGCCAAGATCCCTGGGGTAATGGTTCATGTCTGGGCCGCCTCCAATATTCTCCAGAATGATTTTCTTAAAAAAGCCGATCCGGCTCTGACCCATTGGCTGATCCTGATTTTTTCTCTTGTTTCAGCGCTGGCCATTTTCCATGGGCGCCATTTTATGATCAGGTCGGGTTTCCCCTTTTTTGTGCTGGGCGGCTACCTCTACTTTGGATTTTCCGCGTATGCCGGCAACAGGGTCTATGACCTGGTGGCGCCTACGGCCTCGGTCCTATTGACTCTGTTGGGCTCTTTTACCTATCTGAGCTTTACCGAAGGGCGCGATAAGAAAAAGGTGCGGCAGGTTTTTTCCCGTTATGTCTCCCCGGAAATATTGACTGAATTGCTTGATAAGTCGGAGCTGTACAGCATGGGTGAAGTTGGTCGACAGGAAGATATGACGATTCTCTTTTCCGATTTACGTGGTTTCACCTCCATGTCCGAGATCCTTGATGCGGCCCAGATTGTTGATCTGCTCAACTGTCATTTTGGCGCCATGACTGAGGTGGTTTTCGAGCATCAGGGAACCTTGGATAAATTTATCGGGGATGCGATGATGGCCTTTTGGGGGGCGCCGCTCCGGGTGGAAAATCACGCGGATCATGCCGTCATGGCGGCCCTGGCCATGGTTGAAAAACTGGATGAAGTCAATGCGGAACTGAAACGCCGGAAGTATCCCGAGATCAAGATCGGGATCGGTTTGAACAGCGGCAAGGTGATTTTGGGTAATATTGGAAGTGAGCGGAAGATGGACTACACCGTAATCGGCGATAATGTCAATCTGGCTTCCCGGTTGGAGGGGGTAACCAAACAGTATGGCTACCCGGTGATCATTTCCGAATATACCTGGCAGAAGCTGGTAACGGATATTCCCTGTATGGTCGTGGACCAGATCCGGGTGAAGGGGAAAAAAAAGCCGATCAAAATTTATGCCCCACTGGCCTCTCCCGATGGGCCCGATGCGCAGCTTGCCGCAGCCCGCGAGAAGGTCGCCGTTGGAGAGGAGGCTTTTCGTTTATATCAAGCCCGGCAATGGGATTTATGTATGGACCTTTATCGAAGTTTGGATAATACGCTCCTGGGTGAGATATACCGGGAGCGATGTGCCTTTTTTAAGCAATCGCCGCCCCCGCCGGAATGGGATGGTGTTTTTACCATGACAACGAAGTAGCAGAAGAGGGATGAGCTGAAGCGGAGAACGGGGGGATTAATATTTTTTCACCCCGAGAGTTTGTTGACAGACGGGTGCTCCTCGGGCAATAATAGGTACGTTCATAACCTGCGGCATCTTCGTTACTTATGGGGGTTGATATGGCTCACGGAAAAGATTTGACCGGCTGGGTTCGACACGTACTTTGGGTGGTGGTTGTCCTCCTGGGGGCTGCGACAATCGTGAACGCAGCTGAACCTCTGTTTATTCAGAGTACCAAAGCCAAGATTCTGGCCAATCCAAAATTTAGCGCCCCAGTGTTGATCGAGGTTGCCAAAGGCACCTCGGTTGATCCACTTGAGCAACAAGGATCCTGGTACAGGGTTCGTTATCAGGATAAGGAGGGGTGGCTGTCCAAGCTTCTGGTAGCTTCATATCCTCCCATGGAAAAGCAAGGGGCAATTCAGGCTGATTCCGAGATCGGTACCCATGCCCGCCGCCGGGCCTCGGCGGTGGCTACTGCTGGAGCAGCGAGGGGATTGGCGGCGGAAGATCGGAAAAGGACGGTTGAGGGCGGGTTAGCCAATTATCCTGCTCTGGCAGAGATGGAAAACCTGAAGGTTACCGATAGCGAAGCGGTGGATTTTTTGCAAAGGGGGTTCGCGCAATGAAGTCGATCAACTCTTGTCGAATGTTGATGATCCTCCCTGCGATTTGCCTGGGATTTATGTTTCAGGTGAATACGACTCGGGCTGAATCCCAGGATTTCCGGATGCGGATTTCCGATATAGCGGCCATGGAGAATGTGACCACTTCAGATGTTGAGGTTGAGATCAATTTCGGTCGGGAGGTGGCCGCAAGGATACTCGGACGGTACAAAATCTTAGACGACCCCAAGTTGCTCCGCTACGTTGGCTTGGTTGGTCGGGCAGTGAGTATGTCCAGCAATCGACCGGAACTCGATTTTAAGTTCGCCATCCTTGATTCTCCGACAGTCAATGCCTATGCCGCGCCTGGCGGGTACGTTTTTGTCACGCAGGGGGCTATGAAGTTGATGGCAGATGAGGCTGAACTTGCGGCGGTTCTCGCCCATGAAATTGCCCATACTTCTCAACGTCATATCGTGAAAGAGTTGCATCTTCAGGGGAGCGAGGATGCGGCCCAGGCGGGGCTCGCCCATCTTCTCGGGGCCATTGGTGATCCCACCAGGGTCGCCTTTATGCAGGCCGTGGATCAGGCCATGGACATTTTGTTTGAAAAAGGCTACCAGCGGGAGGATGAGTTTGAAGCTGATCAAGTCGGCGAGATCCTGTTGGCAACTACTGGTTATGACTCTTTTGCCTTTAAACGTTATTTGGAGAAGGCCGGTCAAGGAGAGGCAGATAGGATTAAGATATTAAGCAAGACCCATCCTCCGTTTGAAGAGCGGATCGCCGCTCTGAATACTCTTATGGTGGTAGAGGGGTTGGATCAACTCCGTAATCCCGTGGTAAAGGAGAGGTTTGATGCGCAGATTCGATGATTTTCGTCCCGTTTTTTCGTATAGGGTAGCCTTTCCCTTCCTGGTGGCATTATTTTTGCCGTTGGCCTCAGCCCAGGCCGATGAGTTTCATTATTTTAACCAGTTGATCGGGAATCGAGCCTCGGGGATGGGAGGGGCTTATACCGCCATCTCAGATGATCCCGCCGGTCTTTATTATAATCCCGCCGGGGCCGTCTACGCCCAAGCCAGCAATCTGACCGCCAGTGTAAATGCCTTTACGGTTATTGAAAAAACCTATTCTGAGGTGCTGGGAGGGCGTTATGATTGGCGTCGGGAAAGCGCCTCGCTGATGCCCAACTACTTCGGCATCACCCAGCCGTTCTGGAAGGGGATTCTCGGATTATCCTTCGCCGTTCCGGATTCCATTATCGAGGATCAGGATCAGAATTTTACCACGAACTTCCCGTCGAGTCTTCAAGGGCTTGATATCACCCAATATACAATCAATATCAAAAAACAGGATGAAACCTATAAATTTGGGCCGTCTTTTGGGATGAGTATTACTGATAATTTTTCAGTGGGTCTGACCGGGTATTTTCATTACCGGAGTAAGGATTATATCAAAAATGAATATGTCATGCTGGATTACAGCTCATCACCCAACACCTATAATGACTATGAATGGACGAACTATTATTACGAGTCCAACGAGTACGGTTTTGAACCCATCCTCGGGTTGATGTGGAGCCCGGTGGATAAGCTGTCGTTGGGACTCAGGATAAGTAAGGTCGCGATATTTACTTCCGAGACGGTGCCCCAGACTACATATCGGTCAGAAATATTAGGAAATATAACCAATTTCTCCTATGATGACACCGTTGAGAAGGCAAGCCATAAAAAGCGTGAACATCCGGTGAATGTAAGGGTGGGGGTTGGCTACTTTTTATCGGAAAGCCTGATGTTTACCGGTGATTTTTCCTATTATACTGCCACCGATGATAATTATTTCGGTGATCGGGAGGCAACCTGGGATGTAGCTGTGGGAAGCGAGTGGTATTTTTCCCCGAAATTGGCTTTGCGGGCAGGATTATTCACCCAGAATGCCAACACGCCGGACGTGGTAACCGGAAAGGTAAATCAGGCTGAACATATTGATCTGTACGGGGGTAGTTTGAGTTTGACCCGTTTTACCAAGAACTCAACGCTTACAGGGGGGGCCAGTCTTTCCATGGGGAGCGGTGAAGCTCAGATCTTCGCCAATGCTCCGATGGTCCAGAAAGTTGATCAGTTGTCATATACGATCTATCTTGCCACGTCATACAACTATTAAGAATTTGGTTTCATGGCATGATTCTTTGCTCTGGATTGGTGGTCACTCCATTCGCAAGAGTGCTTGGGAGGCGAGTTCACCCACGCTAAAGAGTACAAGCTTATGGTCACGATAGAGGGTTACCTCCCCCGGGTCGGTGGTAAGACGCTGGAGGGTCTCTCGTGAAGCTTCTGTTTGGAGATGGCCCAAGGCAAAGGCGGCACGCCCGCGAACCATTGGATCGGGTGAGTTCAGGTACGGCGGTAGGTAAAGCCCTGCATTCTTTTTGCTCATTAAATTTACCCGGCGCTCAGCCAGTCGCCCAAGCCCCCACATCAGTCCTCTCTGCAGCATTTCAAGTTCGAGAAAGTTGCCTTCCTCCCGCATGTTTGCCACCAGTATATGGGCATATTCTTCCGCCAGTTGCTGGTGGCAGCACATGGCTTCGGCCATGGCCTCCGGTACTCCCCAACCAATCCCTCCCGACTCGTCGTTGAGCATCCACATGAAACGGCGCATGACCACCCGGGCATCTTCCATTTCCTGATTGGCAATATCCTGCAGGGCCTGGCCAAGGACCTCTATGGCTCTAAATTTAAGGAGTTCATCGGTGCTGCAGAGTAAGGAGATGAGGGGGTTGAGGGCTTTGGCGGGAGAAATTCGGTCCACCAGTGAAGCGACTGCAGGGAAAGCCCCATCGCTTAATAAGTTTTGTAATTCTTTTTTGAGGGCACGGTCACGCATAACAGTATTTTCGGAACAGTAATATTTGAATAAAATTGGAAGTCGTTGGGGTTGGCCGAGGTGAAAGGCACCGAAGCGAGCCTGTCCTTGTTGAGTGAAACCTCAGGGGTAAGGTTCTTTGACCAGGGCGGTGAGTCGTTCGGCGAGTCGTTCACTGGCGAAGACCAACGATTCAATATCAAGGAAGTCGAGAACATGCTGGTCAAAAAGGATTTTGACCTTGGCCTCAAAACCATCCTCCGGTTCTTCGGCCCAGAACAGAACCTGTTGGGGGACCATGGGCAGGACGTGAAAGAGATAGGTCTGGGAAGCGGAAATACTATCCTGCTCGATCCCACCTGCCAAGCGGATAGCGTTTCTCAGATGTTCACTGCGGCCAGCATCGACGAGGAGACGGGCCAGGGGCGCTTCACTGTATACGGAAAGGGTCCTGACCTTGGAAATGGAGTTCGGTAAACTCTCCAAACCTACCCAATTACCACCAAGGAGACGGCCTCCCCCTGAAGCGATGTAGTTATAGAGTAAAATCTGGTCCCTTGGATCTTCAGGCTCCTGTTTGTCCAGTAGAATTCCTGTTTTACTTAGGAGTACTTTCTGCCCCAGAAAGGGAAAGGTCAGCGTATCCGGTGCTATCCCCACCAGGGTTGCCCCGAGCAGAGGAGCCAGCGTTTTAAAATTCAAATCGGCTATTTTCCCCTTGAGATGCTCGACCAGGGCAAGATCCCGTTGTCTGGTCGGATCCTCAAGGTTGATAGACACGGGCTCAATTTCCAGGTTGTCCAGATTTAGATAAGGGCATCTCTTCGGATCGGTGCCGGTGGCTGAAACTGCCGCCCCAAAGGCTAGACACGTTGGAAAGCCGCACTCCCCACAATTACTTTTGGGCGTGCGGCGGACAATTTCCAGAGGGTTCATTCCAACTCTTTAACGGCAGCGACAACGGCCCGAGCCAGTTCCCGGCACTCTTCAAAGTTCTCTTCGGTCGGGACATTTTTTACCCGGACACCTGGATGGGCCAAGGGGAGATTGATCCCTTCGATGGCTTGATTGATGTGCTTGACCGCTTCACCACTCCAGCCATAGGAACCAAAGGCGGCCATGACTTTATTTTTGGGTCGCAACCCCTTGAAGTAGGTAAGAAAATCGGCCATTACCGGTAACATGTTGTTGTTCAGGGTTGATGAGCCCAGGATCATGGCCTTGGCATCGAGGACCTCAGTCATAATATCACTGCGATGGTTCACCTTGAGGTTCAACATCTTTACCTCCAGGCCCCCTTTGGACAGCTCGCTGGCGATGGCATTCGCCATTTTTTCGGTGCTTTTCCACATGGATTCGTAGATAACCAGAACCTTATCGGCTGACTGATAACGGCTCCAGTGGTCATAGGCCGCAAGGATTTCGCCGCATTTTTCATCTCGCCAGATTACCCCATGGTCTGGGGCGATCATGTCGATCTCAATCCCCATTTCAGCAACCTTCACTAACAGGCGCTGGATGTTGGGTGAAAAAACCGTCAGGATGTTGGCGTAATATTTTGCCGCCTGATGCATCAGGTCGCAGACGTCCAATTCGTCAGCATATTTCTCGGTGGAAGCCACGTGTTGGCCAAAGGCATCGGAGGAGATTAACAGTTTATCCTCGGCTATATAGGAAAACATGGAATCGGGCCAGTGGAGCATCGGGGTTTCAATAAAGGTAACGGTCTTGCTGCCGAGGTTCAGGGTGTCTCCTGTCTTGACGATCTCGTAGGGCCAGTCGTCCTGGTGAAAATGTTCTAAGAGCGCCCGGTGGCCGTTTTTTGAGCAGAAAAGCTTTTCCGGCTTGATGATGTTGATGAGTTCCGGCAGGGAGCCGGAGTGATCCATTTCCACATGGTTGACGATGATGTAGTCAATCTTTTCCGGGTCGACAATTTGACCGATATGATAGAGGAGGTCATCCTTGAAGTCTCGTTTCACCGTATCGAACAGAGCAATCTTTTCATCCTTGATCAGATAGGAGTTATAGGTCGTACCCAGTGACGTTGAGTATCCATGAAAATCCCTGATGTTCCAGTCCACAGCACCGACTGAAAATACATTTTTTTTGATTTCGATAACGCTCATCATTTCCTCCATTGGTCCAGGTCAAAACGGATGGTGACCATTATTTTTTAAGGTTCTTCTCAATAGCCGTTAATGACTTCGAACGGTTATTGGAGGTGGGTTCCAATTTAATGGGTAGCACTCGCTACAGTATATTCTTTTTTAGAGTGTCACAAAACTCGATAATTATCAATTCGAGCAGTAATGCAGAAGCATAGCGTGAGAGAATGAATTCCATTTTTACTCAAGCACTGGCTCTTAACCAAAAAGAGAGTTTGGGCAATTTCAAGGCAAGCCCCTGACTGAGTGATCAGGGGCTTGCGATAACGCTCATTGCTGTATTGAGATTATAGGAAGTAACGCGATCGATGCAACAGCTTATTTGGCAGAGGTGGTCGGTGGGGTGAAGACCCTGGACGCCATTTCCTGATCCAGCACAAAGAGCCCGCTGGTGTCCATGCCGATCAGTTTAAGCTTATCCAGAACAGCACCGACGTTGGCTTCCTCTTCGACCTGCTCTGAAACAAACCATTGGAGAAAGATCGTGGTTGCGTGATCCCGTTCATCTTGGGCCAGATTCGCAAGCCCATTGATCAGCCCGGTCACTTTTTGTTCATGTTCAAGGGTTGATTGGATCACGTCCAGGGGCGACTTCCAGACGTTTGGAGGTGCGGCGATCCCATCGAGAAAGACCCGACCACCCCGTTCATGAACAAAGCCATAGAGCTTCATGGCATGGAACATCTCCTCTTGGGCCTGCATCCGCATCCAGTTTGCAAAGCCAGCTAACCCGGTCGACTCACACCAGGCCGACATGGCGAGATAGAGATACGATGAGTAGATTTCAGCGTTGATTTGCCCGTTGAGAGCTTTTTCAATAGTTTTACTTAACATTGGTGTTCTCCGAGGAGGATGAATCTTCCCCCCTAAACGACCCCGGGGGAAGAACTGAAAGTCTTTTTAAGTTCCATCGCTGTGATTTTGGTCGTGAGCGTTGGAGTATTTCGGGAAGCCCTGGCCTAAAATGGCTTCCCGAAAGCCTTAGGGGCTCAGAAAATGCTGATAGACCATAACGCATCCCGCCTTCGGGCCATCTTGGGTCGCGCCTCAATCGCAGGTAAGCGAGGAATCGAGACTCCGAAATCCTCGCCGTAACAGCGACAGCGGTGTCCGCTGCTACGCCTGTGGTTTCGGAGTCTGGCGCTACCTACTCAATCGGCGCAACCCAACCTGACCCAAATTCGGGCGCGATCCAGGTACATCAGTATTTTCCAAGTCCCTTAGTTCTTCCATAACCCATGCAGGTTGCAATACTCCCGAGCGACAACTTTCTCGGCATCGGTGATGAAGGTCGCTTCAGGTGTGTCGCCGGGCTTCAGGAATTTTCGCAGAATCGTTGCTCCGGCGATGAGTTCAATCCATTCAATATAATGGCTTGCTTCCATGGGGTGGGTAACTGAGCCGACCTTAACCTGATACCCGCCATCAATTTTTTCAATTACCGGCACATGTTTTTCCTTGGCGGCATCAACGGTGTTCTCCTTGAACAAGGTCATGGCTTGACCGCAACAGGTCAGTTCGCCACTGGAACCATGCAGGACCTCGACAATATTCCCGCAGAGCTCACATTTGTACACTTCCATTCTTTCAGCCATGGGATGTTCTCCTTATTATTAATATTTAAGACGTTCGTCTGGGTTATAACGTGTTCATCGTGTTACCAATTTTCGGCCGCCACTTCGTAATAACTTTGCGGGTGGGCGCAGGCCGGGCAGGATCCAGGAGCTTCTTCTCCCTGATGAATGTATCCGCATTTCCTGCATTTCCAGGTTGTTTTTGCTCCCTTCTTGAAAACGCTCTTGTTGTCGATATTGGCAGCCAGGGCAAGGTATCTCTCCTCATGGCCCTTTTCAGCAACGGCTATTGATTCCATCACAGCCGCGATGCCCGGAAAACCTTCTTCCCGAGCAATTTTGGCGAAGGCAGGGTACATCTCGGTGTGTTCGTGGTTTTCACCAGCGGCGGCGGCCCGTAAGTTTTCTACTGTAGAGGCGATGGTGCCGGCTGGAAATGATGCGGTTATCTCGACCTCTCCGCCCTCCAGAAAGCCAAACAGTCTTTTGGCATGGGCTCTTTCCTGTTCCGCCGTCTCTTCAAAAATTGCCGAGATCTGGACGAATCCTTCTTTCAGGGCTTTTTTGGCGAAAAAGGTGTATCTGTTCCTGGCTTGTGATTCCCCCGCAAAAGCGGTCAAAAGATTTTTCTCCGTCTTCGTTCCCTTCAGTGCTGCCATTATTCTCTCCTAGTAATTTAAGGTTGATTTATCTCATACGGTATCATACTCGTTTCCCCTCTGGAAAAATAAATTTACCCCCCGATTCTGTGAAGAGACAGTTCCATGGGGCAGGAATAAAATTTTCTCAATAGGGAACGGCATTCAGGGCCTTGCTGACCCATTCCTGTAGTGGTTGATGCAGGGGGTGAACCCCAACCCCAGGCTTGTAACCGTCTTCCCGGGCAGCATCAATAAAGAGATTGGCTGGAACCTCAACTTTGGCAATATCTTCGGCACCCTCAACTGTCCGATGGATTAAGGTGACCTGGGGGGGATCTTCCCAGTCATAAACCACGAAATAATAGGATTCCTGATCAGCGCTACTGACGAAGTCATTCCCACGGATCCAGCCGGTCCCCCATTCAAGGTACATTTCAATCGCCTTTTCCGGAGTCATCCCCCAGTCTATTTCATTGATCAGCTGACGGTTTTCTTTTAATTCCTGTTTGTTCATCATGGCAATACCTCCTGCATTGAAGATCTTCTCCAAAAACAGCTTGCCCCAATAAGCTTGGTTCCCTGTATGGCCCAGTTTCCCGGAGGTTTTAGTCCGGAAAGGTGGTGGCTGTTGTGTGCTCAGCCTACTTTCCAGAAATCACCTTTTTCTGCCCCGCATTTGGGACAAACCCAATCTTCGGGAAGGTCTTCGAAGGCGGTTCCCGGTTCAATTCCACTGTCATAATCGCCTTCGGCAGGATCGTAGATGTATCCGCAGGGACATTCGTATTTAGCCATCGTTTTATCCTCTCTGTTTGTTTTTTATTCGACCAGGAGCAGGCTATTTGCCGTCAAGCTACTGGTGACTCTTCTTATACCCTAAGCATCGCGGAGAATTTTTTAGCAAAAGTTACTGATGTTTGGTCAGATACTCGGCAACGCCTGCCGCTGTCGGTTTCATGGCATCTTCACCAGGTTTCCAGTTGGCGGGGCAAACTTCCCCATACTGTTCGGTAAACTGAAGAGCATCAAGGACCCTCAGGGCTTCGTCTACACTCCGCCCCAGGGGGAGGTTGTTGATCAGTTGGTGTTGGACAAGACCGTCCTTGTCGAGCAGAAAGAGACCGCGCAGTGCGATGCCGTCGGGGAGCAATACGTCATAGTTTTTCGCGATTGACTTGTCCAGGTCCGCCACCAAAGGGAATTGAATGTTCCCGATCCCTCCGCACTGTACTTCCGTATTTTTCCAGGCCAGATGGGTGAAATGGGAGTCGACCGAGATGCCGATGACCTCGGTGTTGCGCTTTTTGAATTCATCAAGTTGTCTCGAAAAGGCCAGGATTTCCGAAGGACAGACAAAGGTAAAGTCCAGGGGGTAGAAAAATAACACAACATATTTTCCCCGATATGAAGAGAGGGTTAGTTCGGTAAAACTATTATCGGGCATCACAGCCTGGGCACTGAAGTCCGGGGCTTCTTGGGTTACAAGTACACTCATGGTATTCTCCTTGGTTTTTGATATATTATTGATATGAATTGGTTGCTTCGCACTCCGAACCAGGCTCATCCCATTTTCCGGTCCGGCAGTGACCTTCTCGTTCTTCCTCGGCCTGTTTGCGGATTTTATAGGCACAGTCCTGGAGTACACTATACAGAAGCCTGCACCCATCATCCTCAGCAGCCCCCTGTCCTTCATCTGCCAGGATTATCATCTCACGGGCAAGTTCAAGGACCTTTTTTATGCATAGGTTGTATTGTTTCATGACTTTCATTTTAGCATGAGTTGTGCCAAATCCGATTTTGTGGGGATAAAAAACAAAAGATCTAATTATATCAATCTGTTATTTGGTGTTGTGAAAGTGAGATCAAGAGGCCAGTGGAATAAAGATGTGTCTCAAAGTGTCGTTTTGTGAGACATGATGGGTGGCAAAGACGTCTGGTTGGCAGTTGGACTTCCTTGCTAGTCATAGCAAAGGTGGGGGCTAGAGAGAAGTGTGTGTCTCGCTTCCCTTAATACTGAGACACTGGCGGATTGAGACATCCGGGACAGTGCCGGGATATGAAGAAGAAATGAAATGATCTTGATTATCCCAACGAGTTATCGTTAATATAAAAGCAATACGATCACCTGAAACAACATCCTTTTTTGGATAAAACCCGTTCTGGAATGTATTGACATATGAAAAAACTATTCTTTCTTGTTTTGGTGGCGCTGAGTCTTCTTTTTTTATTGATGCCTCATTCCGCAGGGGCTGAGAACCGAAATCTACGGACCGAGCTGACCATGGCGGCCGGGTTTAGTTCCGGAGAATTTGACTGGAACATTGCCGGTGATCTGAATGGTGAAAATCCCAAAATTTTATCCGAACTTTCCTGGACCGACTTGAGTATCCTGCAGGTTGGGGCCCAGGGGCGAATGATCTTGAAAAAAGATCATTGGAAGCTCGGTGGAGTCGCCAGAGGACGGCTGGTTTATGGGGCTATCGTTGCCGGTCAGAACCAGGATTCAGATTATGACGGTGATAACCGGACCAGGGAATTTTCCCGATCCAATAATCTTTCTGATTCCGGAGGGGTCTGGGATGTAACCTTGGGGGTCGGCCCGGTTTTCTTTCTGAAAGGGGAAACGTTCACAATTTCACCGCTGGCCGGGTTTTCCTACCATAGTCAGGATTTACGCATGAATGACGGATATCAAACCATATCCGAAGGGGGCTACGCGCCGGCAGGGTATGTTCAACAGCCGGTAGGGCCTTTCCACGGGTTGGACAGCAGTTATCTGGCTGAGTGGGAAGGGGGGTGGCTTGGTTGTGATCTGGAATATATTTCCTCTGATTCTTTGAAAGTATACGGAGGAGTGGAAGTCCACCTGGTTCACTATCATGCCGAAGCCGATTGGAATCTTCGACCGGACTTGAACCATCCCGTAAGTTTTATTCAGGAATCAGATGAGGCCATCGGTTTTAGGGAAATTGTCGGGGTCAGCCTTGGCGAAGGGCGTCTTCGGGTAAAGTTGGAGTTTAATTATGAGCGGTGGCATGCCCAAAACGGAAAGGATACGGTTTACTTCACTGATGGTTCCAGGGCGGTTACTCGTCTGAACGAGGCTAACTGGGAGTCCCTGGGAGGTGAACTTGGTCTGATCTTGTTATTTTGAGGGTGTGTTCATGTTTTTCAGGATGCATACGAGGACGGTGCTCTATCCGTAGGAGTCATCTGGTTGGCAAAAGAAGGAGGGTGTTATGGGAAAGAGCCGGAAATCAACTGTTTCGTTCGCACTCGTTAGTCTCAGTCTTGGGATCTTTCTTGGGGGGTGTGGGGGCAGCGGAGGATCATCGTCGTCCACGACATCAATCAGCCCGACCACCACAACCACCATGGGGCCCGGAACCACCACGACCCAAGGGATCAATACCCACGGCGAGACCCTTTCCAGCCTGACCTCCGGTTATCCGCTTCCTCTGGGGATTTCTACGATCCCCTCGCATGGCGGCGGAGGCTCTTTGGCTCGACGTCTCCGGGCCTTGTCCCGGGAGGTGAGCAGCCTGCCGTCTACCTCCGACTATGTCAGGACACCGACTAATCGCTATGTTGAGGAGAAGACCCTGGATCATTTCAAGGTGGTCGATGACGTATTAAAGGCCGTGGCCCAGACCAGGTATTCCGACTCTGAAAATATCAATCAGAGCCCCTATCGGGCAATGATCGCCCAGGTCCGTGATGAAGATGGTCGCAAGGTGAAGACCATGGAGCCCTGGGTGGTTGAGTCCAGGATGATTGTGGACAATGGCCGCGATATCAACCGGGTTCTCTGTTGGCTTGAGGATGGCAGCAAGGCGGAATTTTTGATCTACCAGGCGGCGACGCTCACGGCCCAAGGTGATGTTTCCGATTATGGTGAATGGACCTTAAATGTGGCCTTCGACGAAGAGGGCAATGGCTATTTCGTCGCCTCGGCTACCCCCCAGGCTGACGGATCAAGCTTGATCAAGATGGTCAACCATCACGACAGTGATGAGGAAACCCGGGGAATTCTCTCCCTCACCGAGACCAGCGGTCACGGCAAATTGACGTTCCCGGATTATGATAATTGCCCGGACTGGCCCTGTAATCAGCTCACCGTCGAGTACAGTTATAACACTGACTATCTCGGGATCCTGAAAAACGGGACCACGACCTATAAGAACCGGACTACCCCGGTGGAAATGGTTCACGACTATGGCTTGTTCTATACGGAGAATCCTCCTGAGGGTTTGATGGCAGGCGACAATGTCCTCAAACACAAGGAATTTGGGTTCCCGGTTACTTTTCCGGCGAATGATGGCACGAACACCTGGGGCTTTTATTTTGCCGGTGGGGGGCAACATGTTATCTGGTCGGATTTACAAGGCGCTATCCCGGCCGGGACAGTCGTCGAAAGGGAAAACTGGGATTCCACCGCCACCGGGCAAACCTATACAGTGGCGCCGACTATCAACGGCATTTTTTCGGTCCGCAGTTATGTGGAGGCGTCTCTCGATGATATCAAGGCTATTCCGGCGGGAATCTGGTACGGCGATGATTTCGGCCTGGTCTATGCCGATCTGAACCAGGACCAGACCAGCGAATGGTGGCAGTGCCGCGGGGGATGGGTTGCCTGGGATGATCAGCGGACCGTCCCGGTCTGCAAGGGGTATGATGACCAACCTAAATCCTTTGTTCCCTATACCGGACTCAACAGCCTCAAAGGCTATTTCAATGATGACGCCTTTTCTGTCGAGATGCTGGTTTTTGATCAGGCGACTACGGATTTCGTTCATCTGATCTATCTCGATGCCGCGACGGTCACCGCCTGGCCCGGCGTTAATTTCAGCGAAAACGGGTTTTATCGCGCTACTATGGATGCCGATTACAATCCGATCCCGACCGGCGATCTCTACGTGATCAAGCCCGGTGATGAATTCTGGGTGTATGTCTCCGGTGATATCTATATCATGTATACCGGAGTGACTGGGCAGACCACTACCGGCTGGGTCCGCAAGCAGGTGACCGGCTTTGATGAAGATATCTGGCAGCCGATCTTCGCGATCAATGGGGACAGCGAATTCCAACCACTACTGGGCAGGCAGTATCATCTCGATGCCAACGGCGTTGGCTATAATATCTGGCGAGTCAACGAATCCACTGGATTTTCAGCCGGCGACTACGATGTGAAGATGGAGGTTGGCAAGGTGGCGAATCCGGCCAACTGCTCGGCCGCTGGGGGCTGTTCAACCATTGTCCCGCCTGGCACCAGCTACCTGATGAATCCATGGGAAACCGGAAAGAAACTCTATCTGGAGACCAATCCTGCCGACCAGAACTATCTCCTATTACGGGTCCAGAGTGACAACTCCTCCTCCGGGATGGCGCCGGGTGCGGTGGAGACCCAATCCTCCTGGGATCTGATGGCCTATAATCAGTCGGGCCAACCCCTGGATTTAAATGGGATTCCAGTCGATACCGACGAATGGGGCTATCCCTTGAATCCGACGACCTATCCGGTCCTTTTTGCCTGGAGCTTCTGCGATCCGTCTTTGGATTCCACCTGCTATGACTACCAGACCTACCTCCTGGATGAATCGCTCAATTACGTCATCCTCGATGAGGCAATCCGTATAACGTTGGGAAATACCGTGGATCTGCTCAGTGGTACCGGTGCCACCATCCACCGGAATCTTCAGCTTACCTTTGATGGCTGGCTGGGAGGGGTGCCCTATCCGTATGATGCCCTTGAGCAGAACGCCTGGGTGATGAGTTCGTCGATTTCAGAAAAGATTATCAACATCCCGTCCGGGACGGCTCTAACCGATAGCCAGGGAATTGGCTATTACCTCAAACCGGTGAATACCAGTATCTTCCTCCAGGCGGTAACCATGGATGATATCACCAATGCCGGCGGCACCGTTCCTGATCTGAATGCCGCCAGTGTCATTGATTTTAACGATATCCCGGCCTTCAGTCAGTCTGATCCGCCCATGGGTGAAATGCCCCAAGGGGTGGTAGTTAAATATTCCGAAGGGCTACCGGTTAATCGCTGAACTTTTCTCCAATTATGAGGCAATCATTGGGAGGAGACCCGTCCGGGTCTCCTCCCTTTTTTGAAGCCCACCGAGTCGGGAATGGTCTGTTGAAGATCCAACCTTTCCCTCTTTTCAATACTGATACTCCTGGGTGAAGATTTTTTTCAAAGGATCGCTGGTCTGGTCTCGTTTCACTTATAAAATCCGGCTCCTCAGCAGAATCTGTGGGTGGATTTTGGTTCCGGTAAATTGCCAAGTGCATGATACAAGGCGATTTTCAGCACATCAAATGACCTAAAACCATAGGATCTTTTTGTGACCACTTTTGCCTTGTTGTTCAAACC